>JAGBLH010000189.1 GCA_017635515.1 Selenomonas sp. | reverse complement strand
TATCTATGCAAAGAACCCTGGCACCATTTTTCCTGGCCCTGTCCACATCATGCTTGAAATGAATGTCCGTAGCCAGCATGCTGAGGCTCCAAAGCAGGATAAAATCGCTATCTTGGGCCTCCTGAGGTGCGGTAGTCAAGGTGCTTCCCATAACTGCCTTATACCCCTGCCCCTTAGCCGGGGCGCAGAGGGTGCGGTCAAGGCTCGTAGCCCCCAAAGCATAGAACAGGGCATGGCAGGCATCGTGCTGCAAGATGCCCATAGTGCCTGCATAGGAGTAAGGCAAAATGGCTTCCGCCCCGTCACTGCGGATAATCTCCTGCCAGCGACTGGCAATCGTTTTTATGGCTTCCTCCCAACTGAGGGGCGTGAACTTGCCCTCCCCCTTGGCACCCAACCGCTTCAGAGGTGTAGTCAAACGCTTGGGAGAATGTACCGTCCGTTCATAGTGGGCCATCTTGGGACAGAGGGTGCCACGGGTAAAGGGATGCTCCGGGTCACCTGACACCTTCACAGCCCTGCCATTCTCTATCGTTACCAGCAGCCCGCAACAATCCGGGCAATCGTATGGACAAGCCGATTTCTTTATCTCCATCTCCTGCTCCCCCAATCTGAGCGTATACTTGAAACTACAGCATCATAACCCCATAATGCACCTTGCTGTACTTGCCCCCCATGATAATCTCGAAGCCCAGTCTTTCAAACTCCAGGCTGCGGGCATTTTCCTTCATGACCACCCGCTTCCTGGCTACCCGACAGGCCTCCGCCACGGTTTCTTCCGTGAGCGCCCTGCCATCAGCCAGGGAGCGCAGCGGGCTTAGGTTTTCGCTGTCCATAAGAGGATAGCGGAACATGGGGTCAAAATACACAGAGTCAAAAGAGTTGTCCTCCTGTGCTTGCAGATAGGCCAAAGCATCAGTGCAGATAGTCTGCACCCTGCGCATGGCCTCCGTGATCTTTTCCCCGTCCCCATCAAAATTGCGCAGGCCGTAGCCCACCACCGCCTCTATCAAAGGCTGGGATTCCAACCCTGTCACGGAGCCTTCAGGCCCTGCCGCAAAACTCTCCACAATGGCATCGCTGCCCATGCCCAGTGTGCAGTCCAGCACCTTGTCACCGGGCTGGATATCCAGAGCTTTCACCAGATGGTCACCCCGCCCAAAACGCAGATTCTTCACCCTGAGATGGGCCATATTGGGATGGAATTGCAGAGTTTCCTCGATTCCCTCCAAAAAGAGCAGCCCCTTCTTCACCACCAGGATATTATCTACGCCGTATTGCGCCCGCAGTTCCGGCAGGGAAAAATTGCCCCTGGGCACATAGGGGATGCCCAAGCGCTCTGCCGTCTCTTTCGCAATCCTCACAGCCTTGGTGGAATATTTTTCCTTCGTAGTCACCAAAGCCGAGGGCCGCTTTTCTTCCATAAGTTCACGCCTTTCAAATAAAACAACAGGCACAGCTAAACAGAAGCCGTGCCTGTTTGATTCAGTCGATAATGTAAATTTCCAAATGCTGCCGCCCAAAGGCCATAGCTTCCTCATGTGTGTCGAAAGCCACATCAATGACATTGCCCTTGATGGCCCAGCCGATGTCCTCTGCCACCGCCTCGCCATAGCCGGGAATAAAGACCCGTGTGCCAAGGGGTATGAAGGAGGGATCAACTGCAATCACCCCATGCCGCACCAAAGTACCGCTGGAGGTGTTAGGCTTGTTGCCAGGGTCAAAAGCACTGTAGGCCGTAGCATCCACATAGACACAGCGCCCTTTGGCATAGACCGAAGGGTTCGGCTCATAGGACTTGTGCTTCACAGTCACCTGCTTGGGCTTGAAGTGGTCGCCATGGGTCTCGCAGTAATCATCCTCATGTCCCTCAGGAGCCTGATATTCCTTTCCCCCGGACAACATCTCAAAAGTAGCCGCGCCGCAGATGCCATCAACTTCCAACCCCTTATCCCTCTGGAATTTTTTGATGGCTGCCGCCGTCATAGGGCCTGCAATGCCGTCAGCCTCTCCCTTCAGGTAACCCTGCTCTATAAGAAGGGTCTGCACCGTGCGCACCGCATGGCCCCGGCAGCCCTCCTTCACAATAATCCTTGCAGCAAAGGCCGTGACGCTGAAAAAAATCATAATCAAGGTCAGGACTGTAATGATTCGAAAAACTCTCCCCAATACAACCACCTCTTACAGACAAGCCATTAAAAATTCTTGTATAGTCATCTTGTTGAGTATACCATGTATACCGATTGACTGTCAAATTCCAGCTTTATTCTTATTGTTGTATCACAAATGATATTATTGGACTTTATGCTCAAAGCAAATATCATCTCACCAACCACTCCGAGAGGCTTCTGGCCTCTGAATCGAAGTTCACGCCGATTTTGAAGATCTGCCGCTGATCTGCCTTGAAGGGTGCGGCATACCCTTTGGCCTCAATCTGCTCCAGGGCTTCTTTGGCTGACTTATCTACCTTGAATTCGAAGATATAGACAAACTTATCTGTCTCCAGCACGCAATCCGCCCGCCCCCGGCTGCTGTGGACTTCACAGTGAGCATGCTGGCCCAGGAGAGTGAAGACTATATAGAGCACCGACTGGAAATAATGCTCAAAAGGCGCATCATCTGTAGTGTAGGGAATGCTGGCAAAGAGTGCGGTTAGGGCCTCACGTATGCCCTCTATATCCCCAGCTTTGATGCGGCGGCGCAAGCTGACAACATCCTTGCCACTGCCCGTGACAGCGGTGGGTGCATAAGCCGGTAGCAAGCTCTTCAAGAACCCGTACTTCACCTCTGCATTGGGGAAGCCCAGAATGTAGAGTTGTTCCTCCCTGTCATAGCCCGTGATAGTGAGATATCCGGTCTGGTACAGCAATGGGATGATATCGGGGTTATCCCCCCGATAATCTGTCAGGACGTACTCCTCCGCATAAATATCCTGGCCTTCAAACTGCCTCATATCGAAGTGCATATTCCTTAGTCGCCTCACCAAAAAGGTGGGTGTGCCGGTTGAGAACCAGAAAGCTGATAAATTTCCTGAATCCATGGCATTCAACACACTAAAGGGATTGTAGATGCCAGCAGAATCAGGGGAGAAATGATAGCCGTCATACATTCTGGCCAGCTCTTGCAGACATTCTTCCCTGGACAGATTGTGCTCTGCAGCCATCCTCGTCAGCTCAGGCTGGAAATGGCTGCAGATTTCCTCTGCGGTCATACCACAAATAGCGCTATAGGACTTTTGCAAAGAGATGTCCTTAAGCTGGTTCAGGTCGCTGAATATGCTCACCTTGCTAAATTTCGTAACCCCGGTGATAAAGACGAACTGAAGATATTCATCATAGCTTTTCAAGGTACCGAAGAAGCCCTTGAAGACTGCCTTGTTGTGCTCCTCCAGTTCGTTGTTTTCCTGTACCTCAAGTAACGGCTTGTCATATTCGTCCACCAGCACCACACATTTCTTGCCGGTCTTTTCTCTGGCGGCAATCAAAAGGTCCTGGAATCGTCCGCTTAGTGTCCCCTGCCCCTTGCAGTCGTATTGCTCTTCCCATCGACTAAGCATCTTATCCAGCACATCTTCCAAAGCTGCGGCCTGATAATTCTGCCCGTTGAAATCAAAATAAAACACAGGATAAGCCTCAAAAGCCTTCTCATTGTCCTTTTCCAGCTCTGCAATCTCCAGCCCCTCAAAGAGTTCCCTCTTCCCCTCCCAATAAGCTTTCAAGGTGGAAAGGAACAAACTCTTGCCAAAGCGCCGGGGGCGGCTGAGGAAATACTGCTTGCTTCTCCGTGCCAGCTCATAAATATACTTCGTCTTATCCACATAGACAAAGCCGCCTTCTCGAAGGTCCTCAAAACTCTGCACCCCGACAGGCAGCCGCCTGATTTCTTCTGCCATGTCCCTCGCTCCTTCCTGCCATGATGGAATATTCTCTTTGCTTCAATTGTAGCAAACAGGGGGCTGATGTCAAGGAAAGGACAAATGTCATCAAAAACAACCTCCCCCGGTTTTGGAAAGGTTGTTAATCGCTAGCTGTACCTTGCCTGCTCAAATCTTGATAATGCAGGACTCGTCATAATACGGCAGCATGGCATCATGTGTCAAAAACATCATGCCTGTAGCCTTGGCCTGGGCAATCAAAATCTTGTCGAACGGGTCTTTATGCCTAGGAGCATCTTGTGGACGGCTTAAAGTCTCCATTGCTTCTACATGCGAAACCAGTACAGGTACTTCTGTAAAGCCTGCCTGCTGGCACAGCTCGCGCAGCATTTTCGCCGGGTAGCGGATTTGTTTGGGATGCAACTGGTGCTTGATGGAGAGTTCCCATATAGAGGCCGCACTGTAGTAGATTTCATTGTGCGCGTCCGTAATAAGCTCTCTGCCCTTTTCTGCCAGCTGTGAGCTGCCATCCAAAGTCCACAGCAGGATGTGCGAATCCAAAAGTATATTCATCATTTTACTCCAAATAAATCTGCAATCTCGTCATTGCAAAAATCAATATCATCTGGCACCTGCAATTTCCCCTGAGATATACCGAAACGCTTGGAGGTATCTACCACCGACGTTTCTTGCTTACTCTGCGTGGAAAGCAGATATCTAATGAACTTCATCGCTGCTTGATAATTTGCCTGATTAAGTTCTGACAAGGCTTGTGTCATTTCTAAAGTTACCATAGTCTCTACCTCCAGATTCAGCTTTTCATCTGACTTATAGAAAGATGCTATGGGCATCTTTCTGCTGTCATCCCCCATCTCCTTCGCTACCATAACCCGGTCGAGGTACTGATAAAACCTTTCTAGCTCTTCATCATCCGTATTCTGCCTATCTGTAAGCATGGAATCCCCCTAAAATCTATTGTTCATAATCATCAATGGCTATATACGCCGAATTACGAGGATTGCCAGTTTTCTGTTCCACTTCCCACATATCCAGAAGTGCCCGCGCAGAGAACGTACCCATAGCCAATTCTGGATCTGCCAACATAGCGTAAGTCTCCGAGGACACAAACTTTTTACGGGCCTCTTCATAAGTGTCTGACAGATTTTATCCAAAACTTTCGTAGAGACATCTTTACCTCTCTCCATGGTGGCTATGGCGTTAGTCGAAACACGAGCCTACTTGTGTCACTACAAGCAGCCTCCCACCACCGCCTGTGGCGGTCCCCCGCCCCCTATGGGGGCGGACATTTTGTATGAGCACTAATTTTGTTGTTTGCTATAAGTAGCAAAATGCGCACATATTGCTCTTCACAACATATGCGCCTCTTGTCTCCTCACGCAACCTATTCAGATACTCTTATGCCATGTTCACATAGGCATCATTTTTATAAACTCATCTGGTCTCAATACATTGATTCCTGATTTCGTAAAATCCTTGCTGTTGTTAGTAACGATATAATCTGCCCTTATATTCTTAGCGCATTCGTATTGCAAACAGTCCTCAAAATCAGTAAAATCACGATTTCGCGAGGCTGCGATGATATTTGACTTGCTAAGTCCAACGACATTGAATATCGTACATAGACCTATATACATTTCACGTATCTCGTCCAAAGAAAAACGTTTCCTTAGTATATACGCAATATGCGAGAATGACAAGGCAGCGATATAACCATCTATCTTGCCTGTAGCTGAAGCCTCAAATATCCTGGCAGAAGAAAAGTTTGGCTCGTCTCTGAACAAAACTCTGTCAAGGATAACGTTAGTGTCAATGAACACTTTCATACTTCGCGTCCCTCGCTTCTGCTAATTCTTTGGCGTAGTCAAAGTCAGGGGGGGCCTTGCGGCACAAACTGTTGATTTTGCTTAACGCAGCCATACGCTCGTCAATATCCTGGTTTCTGGGCATGATATTTTCAGCCTGCTGCTTGCCAAGTACAGGAAAAGGCAAGCCGTTGCAGTTAAGAGATTGTTGTATGAAAAGAGCAAACGCAGTAGTCAAAGTAAGGCCCATACCATTAAATAACTCTTCAGCAGCTTTTTTCTTTTCCGGCTCAAGACGAAACTGTACTGTTGCTGTTGCAGCCATGACAATCATCCTCCTTTGACCCAATTTTATGCTATAACTATGCGTTTGTCAATACAAATGCATTATTTAGATATACAGTTTTCAAGGATCTACGCCTTTTATAGGTGTGGGAAGTTTGAGGATTATCGTATCCTTCAGATTTTATGCTGAATAATCCACTCAAACAGTGTCTCTTGCCCCGCTCCCTCACCGGCAATTGCGAGAAAAATATCCGACAGTTCCTTTTGCGAGTATGAAAGCTTCACACTGTTCAAAGCCAGAAGTTCCAGCGTTGCTATCGCTGCAATACGCTTATTGCCATCCAAGAAAGGATGATTGCTTGCCAAGCCATAACCAAGACGTGCAGCTTTTTCCTCAAGCGATGGAAACAGTTCACTGCCACCAAATGTCTGCCATGGCGCAGCCAAGGCAGCATCCAGCAAACCTTCATCACGCAGCCCCTGGGTGCCTCCTGTAGCAGCCACAATCTGCTCGTGTATCCCAATGATTTGTTGTTTCGATAACAGAATCATTTAGCCAGCACCTCGAGAGCAGGACGATTCTCCTCAATCAATTTAGCTGCCAGATTCATGGCAACATCATTTTCAGCCACCTGATTTGCAGTCGGTGCCACAGTAGCTTTAGCGGATATCTCAAATGGTATCTTCTGCTCACGCACGGCAGTCTTGGCAAATATATTGAATGCGGTGGTCATGCTCATGCCTACAGCGGAGCAGAACTCTTCGAACTGCGACTTGAGCTGGTTATCCATACGGATGCTAATGGTAGTTTGTGCCACAGTATCATCTCCTTTGCCTATATTTTACTACTTTGTATATTAATCGTAAATGACTTTACAGCATATAGCATTCACTTACATATGAATTTACTTCACAACAATCCTTAAACTAGCCGACTACTTGCCTCTTACGCACTAATCTACATACTACCGAGGATAGACAATTGGTCACTATAGTTTGTATGGATAAGCACATGAAATTCAATGACTTTCAGCCATATTCCTTCGTGTCCTTTAATTTCATAAACCAAACCCGGTGCGTTTGAACATCTTGGCAAGATCCTCACTGGAAAACTTCAAAATCGTTGGCCGCCCATGTGGACATGTATATGGAAAGGCTGTATTCATCAGTTCTTCCAGCAAAATCTGCATCTGCTTTAGATTCAGCACCTCTCCTGCCTTGATGGCTGCCCGGCAGGCGGTGGTGGCCAGTACATGCTGGCGTATCTCGGCGGCAGAAACGGAATGCAGGTCATGGAGTCCTCCCAGGATTTCCCTAATGAGATCCTCCGCCTCTGCCACAGGTACATCTGCGGGAATTTCGCTGAGGCGCATCTCCCTATCCCCCGCGGGAGACAAGGCAAAGCCCAGTTCCCCAAAGAGTTCCTGATGCTCCTCTATCATCTCATATTCCCTGCTATCAAAGGAAAGCACCTGATGCAGGAGCAGTTGCTGGGAGGGAATCTTGTCTGCCGAAGCGCAGAGATGGTCAAAGAGGATGCGCTCGTGGGCGGCGTGCTGGTCGATGATATAAAGGCCTTCCCCATCCTGAGCTACGATGTAGGTCAGGGCTACCTGGCCGATGGGCATTAGGCCCCCCGCAAAGGCAAAGACAGTTTCCTCGTTGACACCGGCATTTTCCACGGAAACATGGGAAACCACCTTATTATTTTCAACTAAAACCTCATTTACTTCTTCTGCAACTCTTTCAACTTTTGAATCTGCTGTATTGTAACTTCGACTATTAAGCTGTTCCCTGGCCTCGCTGATAGTCATTGCCGGCTTATCCTGCCAGGGCATTTCTTTGGGCGCATAGACAGCTGCTTTGCTGAAGTCCTGGGTAGAGGAACTGGCTCTGCTCTTGCTGACAGTTGGCGGCAGCGGCTCCGAGGCTGGCACAAACTCCATGGCCTCCTGCTGAGGTGTGAAATGAGCCTTGGGCCTTTCCACCACTGCCGCCACTTGGGTGAGATCCTGCACCTCAGCGGGGCGGATAGCATCCTTGACAGACTTGTAGACTGCCTTGAAAATGCGGCTTTCGTCCTCAAACTTCAGCTCGCTTTTCTGGGGGTGGACATTCACATCAATGCTGCGCTGCGGCACCTCAATCTTCAGCACCGCCAAGGGATAGCCGCTCTTGGGTATCAGGGACTTGTAGGCATTGTCTATGGCCTTGGCTATGGCCCTATTCTGCACTATGCGGGAGTTCACGATATAGGTCTGCCAGTTGCGGCTGCTCTTGAGGAAGGTAGGCTTGGTGATGAAGCCGGAAATCTTCACTTCCTCATCCTCGAAGGACACGGCCAGCAGGGAATCTGCCGCCTGAGGCCCGTAGATAGCCCCAATGGTGTCAAAAAGATTCCCCTTGCCGGGAGTCACCACCGCCTTTTTATTATTGTTGATGAAGTGGAACTCAATATCCGGGCGGGACAGGGCCAGCTTCACAATGAAGTCGTTGATATGCGCCCCTTCCGTGTGGTTGGTCTTGAGAAACTTCTTTCTGGCAGGGGTATTGAAAAACAAATCTTCCACCTTGATGGTGGTGCCCAGGCTGCAACCTGCCTCAGAAAACTCCGGCTCCTTGCCCCCGCTGATCTCCACCCTGGTACCAAGATCCTCCCCCTGGGGGCGAGTCAGCATGGAAAAGCGTGACACAGAAGCGATAGTAGGCAGAGCCTCCCCACGGAAGCCCAGTGTGCCGATGGTATTGAGGTCACTGACCTCTTTGATTTTGCTGGTGGCGTGACGCTGGATAGCCATGCGGGCATCAGCCTCGCTCATGCCCTTGCCGTTGTCCGTCACCCGCATGAAGCTGGTGCCCCCGGCCATGACCTCCACCTCAATGCGGGTGGCTCCTGCATCCATGGCATTTTCCACCAGTTCCTTCACCACGGAGGCGGGACGCTCCACCACTTCGCCTGCGGCTATCTTATTGATGGTATTGTCATCCAGCACATGGATAATGCTCTCACCCTTCATGCTCTCCCCGCCTCCTTCTTGGCCTGCTCCTGCAGCTTGTATAGCTCATTCATGGCTTCAAGAGGGGTCATAGTCATGACATCAAGCGCCAGTAAGCTGTCGCTGAGACTGGAGGCAAAAAGGGAGGCCATCAAGGGCTCCTCTGCAGGAGCCTTAGCTTCGGCCTTAGCCGCTGCAGCCTTGGGAATTATTTCCCCATGTTCTGACTCCAGTTCTGACAAGATATCCTCTGCCCGCTGGGTCACCACCTTGGGCAGCCCCGCCAGCCTGGCCACATGGATGCCGTAGGACTTATCGGCCGCCCCCGGCACGATGCGCCGCAGGAAGGCCACCTGGGTGCCCCGCTCCTTCACCGCCACGCAGAAATTCTTGATCTTGTCGTCTTCCAGATCCGTCAATTCATGGTAGTGGGTAGCAAAGAGGGTCTTGGCGTGGACTTTCTTCTCGATATGCTCAATCACTGCCCGGGCAATGCTCATGCCATCAAAGGTGCTGGTGCCACGTCCAATCTCATCTAAGATAACAAGACTATCCTTGGTGGCGTATTTCAAAATCTGGGCCACCTCGTTCATCTCCACCATGAAGGTGCTTTGGCCACTGACCAAGTCATCGCTGGCACCGATGCGGGTGAAAATCCTGTCCACGGGAGAAATGGAAGCCTCCCTGGCAGGGATAAAGCTGCCTACCTGGGCCATGAGGGTCAGCAAAGCCACCTGACGCATATAGGTGGACTTGCCCGCCATGTTGGGTCCCGTGATCAACATGATTTCGCTGTCACCGTGGCTCAGATGAGTGTCATTAGGTACAAACAGGTCGCGGGTAAGGATGCGCTCCACCAGCGGGTGACGGCCATCCTTGATATCTATGATGCCGTCATTCTTCAGCCTTGGCCGTACGTAGTTGTAGCTGGAAGCCGCTTCTGCCAGACTGCCCAGCACATCCACAATGGCAATCTCATGGGCCGTCTGCTGGATAGAAACCAGCTGCCCCTTGATGGCTTCGCGGACTTCCGTGAAAAGATTATACTCGATGGCTTCAATCTTCTCTTGGGCACCCAGAATCTTGGTCTCAAAGGTCTTAAGCTCATCGGTGATATACCGCTCCGCATTGGCCAGAGTCTGCTTGCGCACATAATGGGCCGACACCATATCCGTGCCGCTCTTCCGCACCTCGATATAGTAGCCAAAGACCTTGTTGTAGCCGATTTTGAGAGTCTTGATGCCTGTCTCGGCCTTCTCCCTCTCCTCGATTTCCTGCAGCATGGACTTGCTGTCACGGGAAAGGCGGCGGTACTCGTCCAGCTCCTCATTGTAGCCGTCCTTGATGATGCCGCCCTCCCTGACAGAAAAGCCCGGCTCATCCACAATAGCCCGATCAATCAGTTCCACCAAAGACTGGAACTCCTCAATCCCCTCATGGCCCTGTTGCAGAAGCCTTGCCTGGGCCTCTGCAAGCGACTTGCGGATAGCAGGCAGGCAGGCCAGGGAAACCTTCAGAGAAATAAGATCACGGGCATTGGCTGTCCCCACTTCTATGCGAGTGAGCAGACGCTCGAAGTCATAGACCTCCTTGCAGGCTTCACGCAGGCTCCTGCGACGGTTCATGTCATTTACCAGTTCCTCCACCGCATCAAGACGGGCCTCGATGTTCATGATGCTGAGCAAAGGATATTCCAGCCACTTTTTCAAAAGGCGGGTACCCATGGCCGTCTGGGTCATATCCATCACGTCCAGCAGGGTATCCTTCTTGCCCCCGTCCCTGAGATTACGGGTGATTTCCAGATTCCTCAGTGTATAGGTATCTATCACCAGATTTTCCGAGGCATCCAGCACCGTCAGTTTGCTGATCTGGGAAAGGTCGGTCTTCACTGTACGATGGAGGTAGGAAAGCAGCGTTGCCACCCCTTCCTTCACCAGTTTCTCCTGGGGACGCTGGCTGGCATCAAAATGCTGCACCAGAATGTCCTCCATCTCCT
Source organism: Selenomonas sp. (assembly GCA_017635515.1). Lineage (GTDB taxonomy): Bacteria > Bacillota > Negativicutes > Selenomonadales > Selenomonadaceae > Selenomonas_B. The sequence goes on along the minus strand of JAGBLH010000189.1, from coordinate 6,000 downwards.
CCGTAACCTCAGGCAGACGGGTAAAGAGACAGTTTGGCATGCGGAGCTCCACAAACTCCTGCAGAGTCTCCATAAAGCTCATGGCCCCTACTAATACCAGCTCAGGCATCATAAGGCGGTAAAGCTCATCCAGCATCATCTGCAGCCGGTTTGCCCCCTGATAAAGTCCGTAGAAGCATTCACCAGTGGAGATATCCGCCCCCGCCAGCACAATATCGCCACTGACTGCGTCCTCATGGAGCAGAGCGATATAGTTATTGTTGGCATTCACCAGCGCATTGTCCGACAGCACTGTGCCCGGGGTCACCACTTTGATGATTTCCCGCTTGGTGAGGCCCTTGGCCTTGGGGTCGCCAATCTGCTCGGCAATGGCCACCTTGTAGCCCTTGGCAATGAGCTTGCCCACATACTGCTCCGCTGCATGGTAAGGCACCCCGCACATGGGGCAGTTCTCCTTATCGCCGCTGCGGCTGGTGAGGGTCAGGCCCAGTTCCCTGGATACAGTCTTGGCATCCTCGAAGAACATCTCGTAAAAGTCCCCTAACCGGAAAAAGAGCAGGGCATCAGGCTCCTGCTCTTTCGTGGCCAGGTATTGCTGCATCATTGGCGTAAGTTCCATTGTGGCCTCCTTAGCAAACCTCACCTTTCAGCACCCAGGTCTGGGGGCTGGTTATCTTCACTTGGACAAAATCCCCTTCCTTTTCCTCACCGTGGGGGAAAAGCACGATTTTATTGCTGCGGGTATGCCCCATCCAGACTGTTTCATCATTCTTGCTGGGGCCTTCCACCATGACCTCCATGGTCTTGCCCTGAAGGGACTTATTTATCTCCAGGCTGATTTCGTTCTGTACTTCCATGAGCTTCTGAAGCCTGGTCTTCTTCACATCCTCAGGTACCTGGTTTTCCATCTCCGCCGCAGGGGTGCCGGAACGCTTGGAATAAATGAAGGTGTAGGCTGCATCATAGCGGATTTCCTTGAGGAAAGTCAGTAGTTCCTCAAAATCCTCCTCCGTCTCACCGGGAAAGCCCACAATCAGGTCGGTGGTCAGGCTCACCTCGGGCATGGCTGTGCGAATGCGCTTCACCAGGTCTTTATAGGCCTCTGCCGTATAGACCCTGTTCATGGCCTTGAGAATCTTGCTGCTGCCATGCTGCACGGGCAGATGGATATGCTCGCAGAGGTGTTTCCCCTGGGCCATGGTCTCAATCACCTTGTCGCTGAGGTCCTTGGGATGTGAGGTCATAAAGCGCACCCGCTCAATGCCCTCCACCTTGTCCACCATAGCCAGAAGCTCGGCAAAGTCGGCTTGCTTATGATCCTTGCCATAGGAGTTCACATTTTGCCCCAGCAAAGTCACTTCCTTATAGCCAGCCTTGACAGCCTGCTCCACTTCCCGCAGGATATCCTCCGGTAGGCGGCTGCGCTCCCGGCCTCTCACATAGGGCACAATACAGTAAGTGCAGAAATTATTGCAGCCGTACATGATGGGCACCCAGGCAGACAGTTTGCCATCCCGGAGCACAGGAGCCTCGGACTCATCCGGCAGCTCAGTTTCCGTGAGGTTCACATCCACCACATGACCCCGCTCCGCTTCGATGCGGCGCACGGTCTGAGAGAGGGAATGCACCTTGCTGGTGCCCAGCACGAAGTCGATATGGGGAGCGCGCTTTATGAGAGCCTCCCCCTCCTTCTGGGCCATGCAGCCCGCAATGCCAAAAATCAGTTCCGGCTTCCTGCGCTTCAGGGCCTTTATTTCCCCGATCTTGCCGTAGACCTTATCCTCCGCTGTCTCCCGCACGCAGCAGGTGTTGATGAGGATGAGGTCAGCCTGCTCCATGTCCTCCGTCCTCTCGTACCCGATAGCCTTCAGCTGTCCGGCCATGCGCTCCCCGTCGGAGACATTTCCCTGGCAGCCGTAGACTATCAGCTTGCAATATTTTCTTCCATTTATATCTGACATGCTTGCTCCAATACCTTTCACTATTACTGAACTTGTAATGCTTAATTGTACCAGAGTTTGCTATTCCTGTCCAATGCTTCTTGCTGCAGGGGATTGGCAAAACCTGCAGCAGGCGTGATGGCCCCAGGCCAGCCACACGCCCTTTGACTGCATGGGGCCTCATTGCCTCAAGTCCATATTGATATGAAGATCATAGCCAGCGGGTGTAGGGCGTGTTGATTAAATGAACTTGGCCCAGATTTGCGTAGATTGGCTGTCCATTGCAAGGCGACAAACCGGAGGCATAGCGGTGCTATGTCGAGGATTTGTCAACGCAGCAGGGACAGTCAAGATACGTGAAGATGGGCTTAGTGAATTAATCAACACGCCCAATGTTGCCACTGCCGATTCGTATGTATGCACGGATACGCAAACTGCTTTCCTGCGGTTAATGTCTCTTGCTCACTCCCCATCCATATTTTCCTTCAAATATGCCAGCATGATATCTGCGATCTCGGGATCAAACTGGCTGCCACTTTTCTTAGCTATTTCCTCATACACCTTTTGAGACATCATGCCTTTTCTGTAGCTGCGGTCTGAGGTCATGGCATCATAAGCATCAGCCACGGCAATAATCCTTGCGGCCCGGGGAATATCTTCGCCTGCCAGCTTATCAGGGTAGCCACTCCCATCGAATTTCTCATGATGATAACGAGCACCTATCATAAGCTCCGGCCTGATCCTGATGGGATTCAAGACCTCCGCGCCTATAGCGGAATGGGATTTGATGACATCATACTCTTCATCCGTGAGCCTTCCCGGCTTGTTGATGATTTTCACAGGAATGCCAATCTTCCCTATATCGTGAAGCAGGCCCATGTAATATATCAGTCGCACCTGTTGCGGTTCATCTCCCAGCAACAGTGAGATCTGGGCCGAATACTCCGCCACTCTCTGGGAATGGCCGTGCGTGTAGTGATCCTTGGCATCTATGGCTTGCGCCAAGGCCATGATCATCTCCTCAAAAAGCTGTTCAGCCTCCTCCTGGCGTCTCTCTGCCAGCTTAGTCTGCCTAGTCACCTCTGCCTGAAGGCTATTCTGCAGGTAGAAGTAGTTCAGTATATTCATCACCCTCTGTCTCATCACAGGGATGACCAGGGGCTTATGTATGAAATCGGCTGCTCCCGCTTCCAGAGCCTGGGACTCAAGACTTTCATTTTCTTCTCCCGTGAACATGATCACAGGGACTTCCCTGAATTCGTCCCTGGATTTTATCTGCTTCAACACCTCAAGGCCAGTCATTCCCGGCATGCGGTAATCCAGCAGGATCAAGTCAACCTTGTTCCCCGTGTTCAAATAGGATAATCCATCCCGGCCGCAAACTACCGCGCTCACCCGAGCGATATCGCTCAGATTCCCCCTGATAAGCTTCCTGCTTACCTCGTCATCGTCAATGGCCAAAATTTGAGGCATCTCTTCCCCATATAACCTTGATTGCCTGAATCCCAATGACCTCTTCCTCTCTAAAACGTGCCTTATCCATCAGTGGCTTGCATGCCACAGGAATCATGTACATTGTATCACACGTTGGCATAAAAGCTCCATAAATTTCTGGCCCGCAACGCTAACAAAAATTCTCCCTGGCATGAGGCTGATTCACGATGTACCTCTGGCGTCACTTCCGAGAGAAAAGGTTTTTATGGCCCGGCTGGCGAATCTCTCACCGTAGCAGCAAATCTCCATTAGGTCTATGTATACTACAATAATTATTATTTATCATATATTGAGGTGATCATATTGGATACAGACAAGCAAGCCCTGCTGAACTATTTATTAAGCAATGGCATACAGCAGGAAAAACCAGCCTCGCACGTTATCAGGCAAGAGCAGACGAATTACGCCCAAGGAAACACAAAGGCGATTCCAGTACCCACGCACGAAGAGATTGAAGCGCAACGCCGCAAGGCGGCTGCGAAAGCCGCTGCTGCCGCACCTCAAGCCTTTGCGCCCATGGATTGGTCCCAGCTTGGCTCTGCCCAGCAGCCAAAAGCGGCAGTCACGGCTGCCACGCCCTCCATCAAAGTCACCTCCCCTCTTTGGGAGCAGGTGAAGACCAAATGATATGCCCCATCCCCTCTCAGGATGTTCATAATCAACATCCGCCCACCAACAAAAAAGGGCCGCCACAGCAGCCCTCATAGATCTCAGTATCCAAACACGCTCTTAGCTTTCTCCATATTCTCCCGAACCTTCACACCGAAGGGGCATCTGGTTTCGCAGATACCGCATTTTATGCACTCTCCCGCATGGTGCTCAAGTGCTTTGTAATGCTCCCGCACTGTCTCCGGAATCTCTCCTTGGGCTACAGTGAGGTTCAAGAACTTCGTGACATATGCCACATCTATCTTCTGAGGGCAGGGAGCACAGTGGCTGCAATACATGCAATGCCCTGTCCAGCTGATCTTCGGGAAGGAGGCAAATGCCTCGGCATAATCTTTTTCTGCCTCTGAGGCCTCCTCATAGGCCAGGCTCGTCTTCAGCTGCTCTATGGAATGGGCACCTGCCAGCACCACGGCTACCCCGGGACGTGTCAAGGCATAGTGTATGCACTGATTCACAGTAAGCGCAGCACCGGCGGGAGACAGCCTGGCATCCAGCAGATCCCCGCCGCCAAAGCATTTCATGACCGTGATGCCTACCCCCAGCCTCTGGCATGTTTCATAGAGCCTCTGCCGCTCCGGATCCATATTTGTCAAGGTACCGCTGTAGTTCTTGGCCGCCCACAGCTCCTCCACATCCTCATTGGCTGGCTGAAGATCATAGCATGGATTGACACTGAACATCAAAACTTCAATGGCGCCACTTTCTACAGCCTTGAGAGCCACCTGAGGATTATGACTGGAAAGTCCTATGTGACGTATCTTTCCCTCTTTTTTCAACTGACGTGCATAGTCCAGCACGCCGCCACTTACTATCTCCTCCCAGTCAGACAAGGCATCGCAATAGTGTATCATGCCCACATCAATGTAATCCGTCTGCAAAAGTTCCAGCATTTCTGCAAAGCCAGCCTTCACTTCAGCGATTTTGCGAGTGCGTTTATACTGACCATCCTGCCAGACAGAGCAAATGTGGGACTGCACGATGAACTTTTCCCTGCGTCCTTTCATAGCTTCCCCTACAGCCCTTCTGATAGCTGGATTGCTGGTATATAGGTCAAAGTAGTTGACCCCGCGCTCCTCCGCCAAATCAAAGAGCTTCCTGGTCATGGCACAATTGCTTTCTCCGAACCCTTCACAGCCCATGCCAATCTCGCTGACCATAATTCCTGTATTTCCAAGCTCTCTATATTTCACAGCAAACACTCCCCTATGAAGCACACATCTACTATTGCAATTCTACAACCTGGAGTGCGCTTCAAGTCAAGTATATTCGAAGCATAAATTCCGCACGGTTCCTTAAAGCTCACCAGCCGCTCATATGTAGCCCACTATCTGCTCCAGGCACCGGCCCAGATCACGCCTGATTTCGCTCTCCCAGAATCTCAGCACCAGCCAGCCTTCTTCGGTCAGGGCATCGTTCACTTCTTTGTCCCGCTCCACATTCCTGCCCAAGTGCTTCTGCCAGTATTCCCTGTTGCTTCGCACCTGCTCGCCGGGATTGTCCTGATGGCCCCGGGCATGCCAGAAGTCACCGTCCACGAAGATGGCTATTTTCTGCCTGGTCAGGGCAATGTCGGGGGTGCCTGGCAGTTTCCTGTAGTTCTTCCTGTAGCGTATGCCTCTATGCCAGAGCGCCTTGCGGAGCATGACCTCCGGCTTCGTGTCCCTGCTCCGTATGCGAGACATAGTGTAGCTGCGCTGCTCTTCCTTAGTCCTTGTCACCTCTATGTCTCCACAGACGAGTCATCATTTTCTCCCTAAATCATAATAATTGAGTCATCTGCACCCTGGGTAGATGAGCAGATGACTGTATAGACTTGAAAAAGCCATCCCGTTTCCTTTAAACTGTTGTTTTGCACAACGAACACAGAAAGAAGGAAACGCAATGGCTTCACCTCTTA
>JAGBLH010000188.1 GCA_017635515.1 Selenomonas sp. | reverse complement strand
TGTTTTGCAGTTTGGCAGGAATATCTCCTTGACTGCTGGAATATGGCGTATTATTATCTTTGCAAAAGGAGGTGCATTGCTGCCATGTCGGATAATCATTACAAAAAAAGACCCATCATCTACACTATCGAAGAAAAGTGCACCGGCTGCAACAAATGCATAAATGTCTGTCCCGTGGACTGTGCCAACCAGGTCTACAGGAACTATGACGGAGTCCGCAAAATAAAGACAGATTCTGAATACTGCATCTCCTGTGGTGCCTGTATCGCTGTCTGCGACCATCAGGCCAGGGACTATCTGGACGATACGGAGCAATTTTTCCTGGATTTGGCCGCAGGGGGTGACGAGCCCCTGACCGTGGTAGCGGCTCCCTCTGCACAGGTGCATTTCCCGGAGCTGAAAAAACTTTTTGGCTGGCTGAAATCGCTGGGGGTCGCGGGCATATACGATGTCTCCTTCGGGGCAGATATTGCCACCTGGGCCTATCTGCGGGCCAGGGAGGCTGGCCGTCTGCCCGCCTCGGTCATTGCCCAGCCCTGCTCCTCGGTGGTGAAATACTGCCTGCGCTATGCACCGGAGCTTCTCCCTGCCTTGGCCCCCGTCCACAGCCCCCTGATCTGCCTGGGGCTCTACCTGCGCCGTACCCTGGGCATAAAGGGGTGCATCGCTTTCCTCTCCCCCTGCGTAGCCAAGGGCGAAGAAATACGGGATAAGAACACTGGACTGATTGTGCAGTACAATGTGACCTATGCCAAGCTTAAGGACAAGCTGGAACGGGAGCAGATAGACATCTCTGCCTTCCCGCCTGTGGATTTTGACGGACAGTCTGCCGGGGTGGGCCATGTCTACAGCCGCCCTGGCGGCCTTTCTGAAACCATCCGCATCACCGACCCGGAGATATGGATACGCTCCCTGGATGCGGTGAGCAATGTCTATCCCTACCTGCAGGAGTATCACAGCCGCCTGCAGGAGCATAAGCCTCTGCCAGAACTGGTGGATGTGCTGAACTGCCGTGGCGGTTGCAATTATGGCACCGGCACCAGGCGGGATGTGGCCCGTGATGATGTGGACTATCTTACAAACCAGCAGAAAAAGCAGGCGACAGAGGAAAAAGTCAGGTATACTGAGGCGGGAATAAGCTACGCTCCCAACGAATATTTTGACCGGCACCTGAAGTGGCAGGATTTCCTGCGGATTTACACCCCCATTCCCATCAAAAACTCGCGCTTCACAGATGAAGATTTGCAGGATGTTTACGCCCGACTGCACAAGACCACTCCGGAAGCGCAGAATATCAATTGCCACGCTTGCGGCTATGGCACCTGCAAGCGCTTTGCCCAGGCTTTGAAGCTGGGGCTGAATGTGCCGGAAAGCTGCGTGGACTACGACCGCAACCAGCTGAAAATAGACCCCTTGACCAAACTCTTGAACCACGGCGGCTTGACTGAGACTCTGGAAAACCTCCTGAACCTATACAGCAGGGAAGTCTTTGACCTTTCCCTCATCATGATGGATGTGGATGATTTCAAATCCGTCAATGACACCTATGGCCACGATGTGGGCGATATCGCCCTGAATACGGTAGCCGAAGCCATCAGGCAGCACATACGCCAGTCAGACTTTGCCGGACGCTGGGGCGGCGATGAGTACATGATCATCCTGCCTCAGGCAGGAGAGGATGACGCAGCCACAGTAGCTGCCCGCATCC
>JAGBLH010000187.1 GCA_017635515.1 Selenomonas sp. | reverse complement strand
TTTTTATGAAATTTTTCTGAATGCCACCATTTTGTGCTTAAGAAAACGTGGACTTCATACGATATACTACATAGAGAATGTCGGCTTCCTGCGGGGAGGCCGTGGCATAGGGGGCCGGGGATGGCTCCTGGCTTGATGAAATGGAATTATTGCAATAGACACCGCAGAGGAGGCGGCCCTCATGGCATACGTAATCAAGAACAACATGGATAGTGTAAATGCCTTGAAGAACCTTAGCGAGAATACTAAGGCTCAGCACAAGAGTTTGCAGAAGGCGGCATCGGGGGAGAAGATCACCAGTGCAGCTGACGGGGCATCGGAGTATGCCATCTCTGAGAAGATGCGGGTGCAGGTGAAGTCGCTGGATCAGGATGACATGAATGCGCAGAACGGCATTAGTATTTTGAATACGGCCTCTGGGGCTATTGAGAGCACTATCAATATTCTTCGCACGATGAAGGAAAAGGCCATTGATGCTGCCAATGATTCCAACTCTGATGTGGATAGGGCTGCGATTCAGAAGGTCATTGACCAGTCCATTGACCAGATAAATGATAATGCACAGGTCAGCTACAATGGCATTATGATGCTGGATGGCAGCAGGAATAGTGCTGTGGTAGCTGGTGGAACATATACTCATATGACCAATGAACAGCTTGCTACAACTACGACAAAAGACACTAAGTTGATAGATTTGTTGGATCGCTCTAACAACACATTAGGAATACAGAAAAATGATACTGTAGTTGTGTCATGGGTTAAGAATGGTGAAACAAATATCGTTAAGGTTAGTCCGCTTACATATCCTGATACAGAATGGCAAGAGGTTAGGCCTGGCGTAGAAAAGTTAGTGCCAGTGACAAGGGATCATACTTTGAGTACCTTGATAGATGTATCAGCTGGCACGGATTTATTGATTGTTGATGGTAAGACAAAAGGGTACAGTTATATAGGCATGGATGAAGCAAATGAACCTGTGTATACAACTGATGGAGAAAATGGAATTACTATTAGGGCTGCTAAGCCTGGGATAGAGGGGCAGATTGCAGGGTTTACTTTGTCAGTGTTTGATTCTGAGGGGAATCCGCGTGGGTCTGTCAACGCCGCCTTAGATAGTTTTACTGAAACCATACAGGCGCAGAATCAGTCAGATGATAATGCCTTGGTTTTCCAGATTGGTACTAAGGCGAATCAGTCTCTTAAGGCAGGATTTATAGATATGCGTGCATCTGCTCTGGGGTTGGAGGCTGTATATGGTGATAATGTAAACGCGCATTTTGATAGTACCTTGGTTCCCGAAAATAAGATGACGGTGGTAAGCAACAGGTTAGATATGAGTTCTCAAGCGACAGCTAATGCTGCCATCAACGTAATCGAAAATGCTTTGCAAAAAGCATTGAACATGCAGACCAAGATTGGTGCTGAAACAAGTCGCTTGGAATACACTTCGGCCAACTTGGTGATGAGCAGTGAGAATACGCAGGCAGCTGAATCGGTTATACGTGATGCGGATATGGCCAAGACGCAGACTGCTTACGCAAGAGACAGTATTCTTGCCCAGGCTGCGCAAGCAATGCTTGCTCAGTCTAATCAGAACAGCAGTTCGGTGCTGAGTCTTTTGCAGTAAAAAGATTTGTATGGTGAATATGGAGAGGCGCTTTGTGTGCCTCTCTTTCGCCATTTTTTGATATATCGGGACTTACATGTATATTAGGGGAAATGGAGTGTTTTTTATGAATGCGCTGACGAAAAAAGATAAGCTGGCACTGCAGGTCAGCCTGACTTTGGTTGCCGGCATGTTCAGTTTAGTGCCCGTGGCGCAGGGAGCGCCGGTGCTGGAAAAGGTGATAAGTGGTGGAGCTGATGTTACTCCAGGAACGCATACTACCATTACATCAGTAAACGAGAATAATATAATAAACTGGCGAGACTTTTCCATTGCACAGAACGAAAGTGTAACATTTGATAACGGTAATAAGACAAACAATTATCTTAATGTGGTTACTGGAAATGGAACTTCTTATGTCGATGGTGTAATGCAAGGCGGCAAAGATGTTTATTTGGTAAACCCTAATGGTGTTATTATGGGGGAACATGCCCAAATCGATGTAGGAAGTTTGTATGTTTCTACTCGAGACTTATCTGATTATTTGGATGATGTAAGTAAGGGAAATGAGAGTTGGAATGGTACGCCATCCGAGGTTTTAAGTCCTTCCGATGTTAAATCAGAAGTGGTTAATATGGGGAATATTCAGGCTACTTCTGTTTATGTTGAAGGGACTAATATTCGTTTTCTTGACACGGCTGATGTAAAGAATTCGGACGGGAGTGACCTGTTAACGAATGTTACTCTGGTTACTAAGAATAATGCTGGCTATGTTCATGTTGGGTATGAACTTGCCAATAATAATCCTGATGAAAGTGGTAAACTGAACCTATCAGGTCCAGGCAGGCCTGCCACTACGCTTGGATATAAGATAAATGGCAAAACTTATAAAACAGCTATAAATGACTATACTGGCAAGAATTCCTATGACTTTGCACGGATAGAAAATGTTGGCCAATTGACGGGGATGGAAAGCAATAAGGCCATAAACTATATGTTGACTGAAGATATTCCTGATGCGAGTAGCCTTACTGCGCCTATTGGTACTGAAGGTGATCCATTTACAGGAAATTTTGATGGCAATTATCATACTATTAGTGGTTTGAATATTACTGCAGATTATGCAGGTTTGTTTGGATATGTAAAAGGTGAAAATGGACAAAACAGCATAAGGAATGTTGGGATAATAGATCCTAAAATTACAGCAAATGTGTATGGAGGTGCTTTGGCAGGTGTTACATATAACACTAAAATTGAAAATGTTTATGTAAAAAATACAAGTAACGAAAAAATGGATTCTGCTCATGTAAAATCCGCAATTGAAAATTCTCCATTATTAAGGGATAGAAATGATTCAAGCATTTTTGGTCGTGGAAAACATTCGACAGCTACAGCTGTTGGCGGTATTATAGGAAAAGCCGGTGGAAAATCTTTTATAAATAGTGTATATAATGACAATACTGTAATAAATGGTGCTGGTATTGTAGGAGAACTTGCTGATAATTCTATATTGACAAATGCATATAATAATGGGTTAATCTGGAACAATGCTGATTATACTTGGACACAGGATGATCTTAACAATATTGTGGATGGTTACATATCTGCGGATTATGTAGAACATTATGGAATAGTCGATAAAGTTACTAGTGGAACAGTATCAAATGTATATAATTCAGGTGCGTATATTCGTAGGACAGCCAATTCTTGGAGTGCCGAGGCGAGTAGGGAATTAGCACCAATTACCATAACGAATGGTTACGTAATTACCAAATATGATGTAAGTGATTTTGATACTGAGAATTTTTTATTAACGTTAGATAAGTCAACTGAATTAGCCAGTCCTACATTGTCCAATGGCGGTAGTGCTACCTCAGCCTCAAGCTATGCTTTCTTCCCCTCTGGAAAAAGCAAGGACGATGATGGTATATGGCGCATCTATGAAGGCCACAGCTTTCCTCTCCTGCGCAGTTTCCTAAAAGCCAACGGCAAGGGCACCGTACCTGTAGGGTATAATCTGGCTTTGTATGCGAATGCTACTAAAAATGAAACAACTAATGCGTATGAGGTTGATGACGACGCTGCTCCTACCATGAAGCTGAAAGGCTCTAGTGCTGATGGCAAGATTACCTACAATGGCTATTACATCGGCGGTGCTGATGTTGCGATGGATGAAAGCAGGGGGTTGAAAAGTGAGAAGGTAAAGAGCAATACAACTTCTTTGATTAAAGATGTAGGCGATACGAATATCTTTTTCTACTCCTTTGACCAGGATGGCTATGACCTTGCTACGGAAGCTCTGACGGTCGCAGCGCGTCCTTTGGCAAACCCTGCTGGCATCAAGAATGTTGATAAGGTCTATGATGGTACGACAACTGCTGATACTGCTTTAGCAAAGCAGTTCGGTGCTACCGTCAATTTACTTGATAACCAAATTGGAACTGTTGATAATATTCCATTGGTCGAAGACCCTGGCTATGGTATTGTCAAGGTTTACAATGCCGATGGCAATCTTGCTCATACGGATGATGTAGCTATTAACAAGGGCTTTATTACATCGGCAAATTATACCAATAAGGATGGCGATTTATCTGAAGATGCGAATATACAGTCCGTGGATAATACGGGGCATCCGAATGGCTATGTCATAAAGGTGACTGCAGACAAGGATATTGCTGAAAAGGATATTCTGACCAATACCCAAGCGACTGCTGGGAATAATTATGATGCAGACAGGGCAAATGATCACAATAACTACACTCTGACGGCAGCTGATGTGGAAGGTATCAAGATTACTGGCGATATTACCTTGCGCCCGGTGAAGGTTGGATTGCATACTGGTAACTATGATGATAATAATGCTACCATTATAGAAAAAGTATACGACAAGAGCGATCAAGTAGTCTTGGGCAGCAATAGTGATGTATATGCTGGCTGGACTCCCAATGAGGGAGATACTGTAACTGCCAAGGATAACGTATATCTGGCTAATGGAGATACTGATACTGGCCTAGTCTATAAAACTGTTGAGAACCAAGACGATAAAGTCAGGCTGGTAGTGTCTACGCCTTACTATTCCAATAGTAATGGTGTGGTCAGCGATGCGGGTACAGACTATAAGACGAACTACCAGTTTGTCCTTAGCGGTGATAATGCATCAAATTACCAGGTGCAGGGCCTTGATGGCAATAAGCTTGATTTGATAACTAATAATGATAAATCATACTACCTGCTGAATGGCAAAGGTGCAATCAACAAGCGTTCTATCAAGGCGGACAGCATAAGTTTTGCCAACAAAGATGATGTTTTGGTAGAAAGGACTGCTGACCCTAATCAAAGTAGCGTTGGTGATGTGCATGGCACAAAGGTTTATGACAATTCTACTAACTTCTTTTACAAGGCAGGAGATCCCAACACCAGTGAATACGCTGCTAAAGTTTTGTTCGATACCACGAATACGATTACGCCGGACGCAGCGTTGAATAACACGCAGGAGGACGGCTTTATTTGGGATCCTAATGATCCGAATGATGCGGCGTTGCTGGATAAGCTGAAGAATGCCCTGACTCTCACTGGTGCCGAGTTTTCTGGTGCCAATGTTGACGGTGTCACTATCGAGGAGAATACGGTAGATAATACGATTACGTATTCTGTCATGGCTGACCCGAACAGCGATATTTGGAAAAACTATACCTTGGATGGAAAAAATGTGACTGGTAAGGCTGTGCCTATAGTCCGTGAAGGCAACATCACGCATCGCATCATCACGGTTGGCATGCGCGATGGCATTGGCAGCATTGACAAGAACTATGACACGACGGCAGATGTTGTTGATAATAACAATGTTGGTTACGTGAAGTTTCATGTTCCTAATGCTACAGGTGGGCAGGACGACGGTGGATATGTGACTTACGCAGGCTCCACTAAACTGGTAGGAAATGACGGAGTGGTATGGGATATAAGTGGTGCGTATCAGGAAGTTCCTGCTGCCCAGACTCATAACAACATGAAGGTCGATGCAGCTGATGTGTATCTGGATGCCGATGGTAATCCGGCGGCTAAGGGGATTATTTATAGTGTAGGTCTGACTGGAACCAAAGCCCCAAACTATATCATCAAAAATGTAGCTGAGACTGATGACGAAGCTCTGGCAAGGGTAAAAGCGGGTACTGATAAAGCCAGCCTCAATGCTACGGGTGTCATTGATCAGTTGGAACTCACGCCTGTTTTTGCTTCTATCACCAAGCAGTATGACGGCACTGCCTATGTCTTGCCGCAGACGGTTACCATGTCGGATGGCAGTGAAAAAGAATTAGTTCCTAAAAAGATAGAGGATGCTACGACTAATCCTGTTACATATAAGAGTGCTGAGGATCAGATAAACATTACCCTGCCAGGCTTGCTGGACGAGGGTAAGGTCAAGGTGGATACTACATCTCCTGATTTTTCAGCGGTGTATAATTCTGCCAATGTAAGTGAAGCCAATAAGGTTTACTATAGCGGTTTGAAGCTGGCGTCAACAGATGGTAGCTCGAAAATCAACAATTATAAGATTGCTAATACGGGCACAGGGACTGGAAACATTACTAAACTTAAGCTTGATGAAGCAAATCTTACGCCAAAGTATAATGATATCAAAAAAACTTATGATAATGATACTGTCCTTGATAATGCAGCAAGTTTTGTGAAAGATATTGCAATATCCGGCGTAGCTGGGACAGGTGCAAAACTCACAGTTTTGGATGGCACGACAGCTGCATATACTGACAAGAATCGTCATGGTCAAGACGATAATCATGCTGTGAATTTTACTTTCAAGGTCAAAGATGAGAGTGGCAATTACTATTTCGGTGATAATCCATCTACAAATGAATTTTCCTTTTCGCAGGGCACTACTGGCAAACTCCTTGCTCGTGATGTCTTAGTGACTGTCAACGATAACCTGACCAAAACCTATGATGCCATGGAAGAGTATACGGATGGCAATCGCAATCTGCGGTCAGGGGATAATGTGCTGACGCTTGATGGTTTGCTTGGAAAAGATGAAAACGTCAGTACTGCCAAGTACAATGATGCCAATGCCAGCACTACCAGTGGTGACAAGACCGTAACTTATAAACCGTTGCTTAGTGCTGGAGATCCTACTAATTACAAGCTCGTCAATGCTGCTGGAAACACTATTGATGGAGAAGGCAATATTTATGATGCTGATAACAATGTCATCGGTACCCTGACGGGCAGCGGCACCATCAACAAGCGGCCCTTGACGCTTACCTTCGCGGACCTCAGCAAGAAATATGATGGAACGGCCAATCTGACTGATGATAATGTCGCAGCCATCGACGTTACCCTGGATGACGGCCTCAGTGGCTCTGTCATCAGTGCTGACGGCACCAACGTCAATAAAGAAAATCTGGATAAAGACTATAGCTACGGCGTGCTGGATAATACAGGCTTTAGCTCGAATGCCAATGCTGGTACCGCCAATGCTGTTCAGTATAACGGCATTGACGCTGATGTGCTGGGGGACAAGATTGGCAACTATAGTTTGTACTATAAGTACGGCGATAACGATGCAACTGCTGTTGTGAATGGCACTGGGTATGGCCTGGGTTCCATTGGCAAGAAGAAACTGGCATATACTGACTTTGCAGCTACCTTTAACGATGTGACCAAGGTCTACGATGCCACTAATGCAGTTAAGGCTGATGGCGGGGTGAATACCCTGGTGAACAGCTTCACCATTAATGGTGAGACTGTGGACTATGCAACCTCCGGAAATAGCGGTTACAGCATTGCTAGTGCTAATTATGGCACTATGGATAATAGTGGAACTTTTACCCCCAATGTCAATGCAGGCACCCAGAGTGCCGGCACTCAGAATGCGGTCTTCAAATTCACTATTGGCAGTGACTGGGAAGACAACTATGATTTTTCTGACTTGGCAAATAGCCCCTATTTTGATTCTGATACCAGGACTGTGGCTATAAATACCGCGGCTGACAATGGCAATGCCACCATAACGGCAAAGACCATTTTTGCAGCGCTTCTGGACAGTGATCATTATGTCTCGCCTAACAAGGTATATGATGGCAACAAGACGGTGAAAACAGCTGCGGGGCAGCCCGTGGGCAGTGATTTGATCAGCAGCGGAACGTCTGCTAAGTTTGGAGACTATCTTACTATCTCCGGCTTAGAGGGCAATGATGCTAATATGGTGAAGGTGAGCGCTGCCTATAACGATGAAAACGTGGCAAATACAGTTGAAAACTTGGGGAATGCTGTGAACTATACGGTGGATATGGGCACAGTTGCAGGTAACTATAATCTGCAGGGCGTCGATGAAGATAACAAACTGCAGGGGGCTGGTGTCATAACCCCTAAGAAAATTTCCCTAGTTGCCACTATTGCCCAGAAAGTTTACGATGCCACCTCTGCCGTTAAGCTGACGGGAGGGACTGCTGATCCTACTTTCACCATTGATACTGGCGTGAATGGTGAGACTATCAGTGTGGATAATTCTATCGATAGTCCTAATGCCATTGTGGGCAATTATGGCACCTATACTGGCAACACCTTTACCCCTGATGGCAATGTGGCTCTTGATAACGGCAATGTTACCAATAAGGCTGTACAATATACCAATGTGGCTAATGCACTGAAGGCGGGAGAAAATACCCTCCTTACCAACTACACTCTGGCCAGCGGCAACGGTGGTATTTATAGCACTGACAATGGCGGCACGGTGACATTTGGCGCTAATCAGGCAAAGGGCAAGATCACCAAGTTGGGCATCAGCAGCATCAGTGCTGATATCGGCGAGGTGGAGAAAGTCTATGACGGTACCGGCTCTTTGACTTATGTACATAATGAAGCCAATGGTTATGATGAAGGCCAAAGGAAGACTGTCGGAGAGATAACCTCTGTCACTGGCATAAAGCTTGGCGATAGCGGTGTGAGCCTTAGCGGCGGCAAGGGATATACCATTGATGAGGCTGGCTATACCAATGTCAATGCCAGTGAAGTTGCAGGCGACAGGGATGTGAAGTATAAGTTCACTATTGATAAATCTGTCTTTAACAATCTGGAAATCACCTCCAATCTCAATGACGGTACTTGGAATGATGGCAACTATACCTTTGAAACCACCAAAAACGGCAACACCATTACCACCAAGAACGTCTATGCGACTTTGACAGACTTGGCAACTAGCAGCGCTCCCACAAAAGTCTATAATGGCCTTGAGGATGTGGTAAACAATACCCAGGCCAATCCCACCGGCACAGCCAAGGATGTCAGTGGCTATATGACCGTGACGGGGTTGGTGAATGATGCGTCCATAGGTGTACAAGATACATATTCTATTGCAGCAGAATATGAGAATAAAGATGTAGCAGGGAAAAATGGCAGCGTGGTGGACTATAAGGCTACCATCACCAACCCCGACAACTACAAACTCTACACCAAGAATGCTGCTGGTCAGGTAGTTGATGCCGATGGCAATGCAACCACCGCTGTCAATAATGTACTGAAGGGCTATGGCACCATCACGCCGAAGGAACTGAAGTTCCAGGCGGGCTATACCCAGAAGACTTATGACAATGAGACTAGCACGATAGCTAAGAATGTTAGTGATAATAAGTATAATGAAAATGAAGCAATATATAACGCTGATAATCCTAAGTACCAGTTTGTAGGCTTGGTGAATGGTGAAACCCTGACTCCTGATGCTGATAAAATCACTGGCGACTATGTGGTGGCCGGCAGCGGCGAGGGCTTTGTCAACGGCTACAAGAAGGACTCCCATGTGGAAGCCACTCTTAATCCTGATGGCAGCGTCGCTTCGGTGGATTACAAGGCTGTGCAGTATACAGGCCTGCAGGATGCTTTTGATAATGCAGCCGGAACTGCCAAACAGTCCAACTATGTGCTGAATGGGGCGGTTACCGCTGGTGGCAGTGATGCTGAATATTACGGTACCGGTAGCGGCACGGCAGTATATAGCAAAGACCTTGAAAATGGCAAGATCTTCAGGAAAGTGCTCAATGATGGGGATATTACTACCGAATGGAAAGCCGGGGCTTCCAAGGCCTATGACACCACTTCCGAGGTCAAGGATTATGATAAGTGGTTCTCTATCCATACCATTGCAGCTCAAACGGATGGCGTGGAGTATGAGTTGGGCTATAACCTGGGAGACTACGGTGCCCAGTATACCAAGGCGGATAATGTCAACCAGACGGTAAAGGATGCAGACACGGGCTACAACTTAAGATACCAGGTGGACGGGCTTAGTGGCGAAACTCTCATTGATTTCGACCTGAGCAATTTGACTGACAATGAATTCAACCGTTACTTTGATTCTAAGGATAATACCGTCAATGGTGTTGCTGCTCCCGTATATGGTGATATTACCAAATACAAGATTCGGGGCAGCGCGGAAGACGAGAATATCAAGACTTACGATGGCAACAGGAAAGCAGATGCAAGCTACTTCAACTTCAATCCTGATGACGAAGCTTTTGTGCAGTCTGACCTGGGGAAATCTCTCAAAGACCTGGTGGATGTGACGGCCAAGTATTACGGTGAGCATGGAGAGGACGAAGATTCTGCCAAGAATGCCACCATCAGCCCTGATGGCAATGCACAGAATAAGAGGCAGGTAGTCTACAGCCTGGGCAGCCTTGCTGGCAATGATGAGCTGAAGAATTATGAGTTGGATAAAGATACATATAACGGCACGGGCGACATACGCCAGCGCAAGGTATATGTGGTTGATAAAGGCGGCGAAGTCATTACCAAGACTTATGACGGCAGTGAAGATTGGCCAGACGACATCGAAGCTACTGCTGCCGGCAGCAGGTTTAAGCTTGCAGATCCAAACGATGATGCAAAGACTGGCGTTATTGAAGCCGAAAAAGATGATGTTACTTTAAACAAGGACAACATTACGGGGAAATACGTGTCCAAGGATGTGATACGTGAAAATGGCGAGGTTGTCAACACCGGTGTGCAGTATGAAGGCTTTGCTTTGACTGGTGTAGATAACAATAATTATTACCTTACCGTTGATAAGAACAATCCCACTGGCAGTTTGCCGAACACTTCAAAGGTGCAAGGGTCTGTTACTTATGAACATGGTGCTGATGGTATTGTCATTACTGAGAAAAAAGGAGGCAAGATAACTCCCAAGGCAATCACTGTAAATGTCATCAACAGCCCCGAAAAGGAATATAACCGCGACATTGATGTGAATGGTTCCAAAGATGGCATCAAGTATGCTTCCGTGAAGAATCTGGAAGTGAAGATTGGTGATGATGTGAAAGAGGGCGGCGCACTCAGTGACACCGTGCGGACTATTTCTACAGGAATCAACAATGACAAGGTGACCATTGCCCTTAATGGAGCTGAATATAAGGATAAGAATGTCAGCTACAATGATCTCGGCCAAGTGCAGAGCAACAAGGTAAGCTACTTTGATCTCAGTTGGGACAATGGCAATTATAAACTTGTAGGGGAGTCCGAGGACATCACCGGGGCCTCCGGCGATACCATGACGCAGGGATACGATGCAGATAACGCGACTTTTACGGGGAGATTGACGGACTACACAGGCACCATCAATCCCAGGCTAATCGATGTAACCAAGGTTGATAAAGTGGTGAAGACTTATGATGGCGACGCGGCAGTGGAGTCGAATCCGACCTTCAACATCACCGATGCAGATACATCTAATCCTCACTTCTATATTGCCGATGATGATAAAGCCTTGCTGGTAGATGATAAGCTTGATTCGTATTTGGCTATTTCCGGAAACTATGAGAATAAGAATGCCAATATTTACCCCAAGGAGTACTCAGAAGAGGCTGCTGAAGGGGGCAAGAAGGTAAACTATAATCTGGTCTGGAATGGCGGAGATGAAGATGCGCGGAAGAACTACAAGTTTGCAGATGCTGGTGAATATGACATCACTGGCACAGGCGATATCCTAAGGCGTGCGGTCAATGTGACTGACCTGGGAGGAGATGTACTTGCCAGGGACTATAGAGGCACTAAAGATACCAGCCTGCCGGAGACAAACTTGACCAAAAGGTTTAAAGAAGAGCGGAATGTTAGTGGTACGGGCAGCACGGGCATTATTGATGCTGATGTCAAGCTGAATAAAGATGCTATCAAAGGGGCTTATGCGCCCAATGGAGATGTAGCTCGTGACGCAGCGGGCAATGTAATCAATAAGGCTGTAACGTTCAGTGGCTTTGAGCTGCAGGGCACCGTTGATGGTACTACTGGATTCAATAGCAAGGATAACTATTATCTCACGGCACAGGATGGCACGGTAAAGCTCAATGGCGGTGTTGTATCGGATGTTGCTCATACAATTGGTAAGAACGGCGAACTTCTCACCATCACCGAGAAAGAAGGAGGCAAGATAGACCCCAAGAAGATTTATATCAGCGTTGAAAAGAGTCCCACCAAGGTCTATGATGGGGACAATCTGGTGAAGAATGACGAGAAAACCGGCACTGCCTATGCTTCGGCTTCCAACCTGAAGGCTGCAGCTGATGGGGCGGACGTACAGAGATCCTTTGGCAATGTTAATAATGTCGTCAGCTTTACCCTTGACCCGGGCAGCGGCGAGAGCGAAAGCTTTGACGTTACTCTGGAAAAGGCCACCTATGACAATACATCAACTGACCCTGAAAAGGACAACAGTATGGACGTCAGCCGTGGTGCCAACCGTGAAGTGTTGAAAGACAAGATTACCTCTTATAACCTCAGCTGGACCAATGGCAACTATGATCTGAAGAGTGAGCCTGCGTCGGCAGAAGCGGGCAAGCAGGCGGATACCTTTGCTGCTGATGGCACCAATGGCTACACCGATGGCAGCGGCAAGCGCACCGGTGTGCTGAAGGACTATGGCGGGGAAATCACACCCAAGACCATTTCCGTGACTTCTATGGATACCTCCAAGACCTATAGCGGCAAGGAGGGATATGTGGTGGCTAACCCGCAGGTTAATGCCGAAATTGAGGGCATTATTGCTAAGGATATGCCCGGCAATGGCAATGTGCAGGACTTTCTGGGCTTGACGGTGGGCAAAGCCACCTATGGCGCTCCTACTCAGGCAGCCATAGACGAAGCTCAGGCAGAAAATGCTCCTAAGAACAAGAAGGCTACGGCTGACGAAATTGCTGAGGCAGAGCCCTGGGATGCTGCCTTCAACAGGACAGCAGATCCCTTCCAGCATCAGGTGGCCTACAGCGGTATCGCTATCACCAATGGCAACTATGAGCTGGACAAGGATGAATTTGACGGCACCGGCACCATCAATAGGGCAGTAGTCACGGCTCATCCCAAGAGCGCTACCATCAAGGCAGGAGAGGCCATGCCCTCCTTCAAGGGTACGCTGGATGGCTTCATGGACGGTGAGACCATGCCCAAGACTTTTTATACCACGGTGGAGAATGAGGATGGCACGACGACTACTACCAGTGAAACCAGACAGGTGCCTCTGTCAGAATACTACAATGACCCCGAATTCATCTATTGGGGGCCGGAGGATGGTGTCACTAACCGCACCGAAGGCAAAAATAATGTCTACGGCTGGTACCTCAGGAAAGAGGTGGGCGAAGACAAGGATGGCAATGAAGTAGTCAGCTATTACAAGGAGAAGGAGGCCAACCTGGACAAGAATTACACCTTGGTCCAGGCAGAGGAACCCAGCACGCTGGTAGTGGAGCCGGCTCCCCGCAGTGGAGGCGGCGGTGGAAGTGGCAGCATTGTTTCTCCCCCTGTGCGGGAGTCGACACCTGTCTACACCACTCCCTCAGTGCCCACGCCAGCAGCTCCGCAGCCCCAGCCTGTGCTTGAGGTGGGCTACGTGGAGAAGCCGGTTGTAGCCGACAGCTCCGTCTACCAGAACGTGTCCAAGGATACGAGCAATTCGACCAATCATGAGGCGCAGGCTGCTATCCAGTATGGCAGGAAAGGCGCTGGCATCGCAGCAGGAAATGATGACAGCGGGA
Organism: Selenomonas sp.; assembly: GCA_017635515.1. GTDB lineage: Bacteria > Bacillota > Negativicutes > Selenomonadales > Selenomonadaceae > Selenomonas_B. The sequence goes on along the minus strand of JAGBLH010000187.1, from coordinate 6,098 downwards.
AGAGCAGCACCATTGCCATCGAGCTGGCCGAGGTGGTGAACCTCTTGGGCGGCGATGTGGCAAGTGACGGCAGCATGTCCCTGACCAATACGGACAGCGGCAGAAAACTTTCCGTGGGCAGCACAGAGGAAGGATACCTCAGTGTGGGAGCTGAAAGGAAGGAAGGCTCCATTGGCATCGAGACAGAGGGTGAAAACATCCTCGAAGAGATGGCGGCCAAGGAGGGAAGCATTGGCATTGAGTCCGAAGAAGCCCAGGCTGAAGTGAGGACTGAGGACAAGGAAGGCCAGATTGAGCTGGAGACTGAGGAAGAAATGCTTGATGCCGAGGGCAAGAAGAGCAGCATCAGCCTCAGGTCCGACGGCCGGGACGGCGAAAGCGAAATCACCTATAGTGACGGCGATCTGTCAATTTTGAACAGCCTGAATGAAGATAAGAAGAAAGAGCAGAAGGGGGAAGAGGACGAGGAAGACAGCGAGAAAAGCGATAGCCGTGAAGGCGAGGCTGCCATTGCCTATAATGATGTAGCCTAAAAATATGAAGCAAAGACCCTGCCTGTCTTTTTGGGAAGACTTGGCAGGGTCTTTGTGCGTGCTCTAATGGACTTGACGGGGGGACTGTGATAAAATAGGAAGGAAAGTGATGTTCACGCTTGGAAGTTTATAGACGGTAAGGGGTTATAGGGATGGAGATTTTGACAAAGAAAAGACTGGCGCAGGCGGTGGGTGCCTGCTTGATGGTGGGAGTCCTGCAAGGGACGGCCTGGGCAGCGCCTTCCCTTTCCCAGCCCGGTCAGGATATTGAACCTCAGGCTCCCAAGCCGGAGGCCGAGGTGCATGATGATACGCCTACGGGAGAGGGACTGCACGAAGAGGTGCATTTCAAGGTGGAGAACTTCCGCCTGGAGGCACCTGAGCTGCACATCGCGAAGGAACCGCTGGTGAAGATCCTGCAGGATGGCATGAAGGAGGATCAGACTCTCACAGGGCTCAATGAGACCATCAGGCAGATCACGGGCTACTGCCGCCAGCATGGCTATCCTGCGGCGGCGGCTTATCTGCCGCCCCAGACCAGCACTGATGGCGTGGTGATCCTGAAGGTCATCCCCGGCCGCTATGGGGAAGTGAAAATTGACAACCAGAGCAAGCTGAAGGAAAGCGTGATCCAGGGCTTCCTCCGCGGCCTCACCAGGGAAAAGGGCAAGATCATCCGCACTGAGGATCTGGAGACCACCCTGTTCTCCCTGTCCGATGCCAGCGGCAACAAAGCCGTGGGCGTGCTGTCGCCGGGGCAGGAGTTCGGCACCAGCGACCTCACCGTGCGCATCGAGAAGGGAAAGAGCACCAATACCATCCTCTATGTGGAGAACTACGGCAGCAAGAACACGGGCCGCTATCGCTATGGCCTCCAGCACAGCATGTATGACGTGGGGGGCACCGGCGCCCGCATCAATGTAGGTGCCCTGATCTCCAACCACCACCTGCATAACTACTATGCCAACTATGAGGCCATCGTGGGCCATGGCGGCACCACCCTGGGACTGGGCTACAGCCGCATGGACTACCATGTAGGGGGCGGCCTGTCCAGCATCGGGGCCAAGGGTACTGCAGATACCATCAGCCTCTTCGGGCATCGGCCCATCTACCACCTGCATGACAGGCAGCTCAATGTGAACTATGGCTTCGACTACCGCAAGCTGCACGATGAGATAGAGACTTTCAACTTCGATACCAAGAAGCACTCCAGCAATATCCATGTGGGGGTGGACGGCTTCCTCCGGGTGGAGGGGCTGTACTTCGGCTATGGCCTCACCGCCCGCACGGGCTGGCTGGGGGCGGATTCTCCCTACGGCGAGCAGCAGGTAGAGCTGGCTGGCACCAAGGGCAACTACAGCAAGCTGGAGGCCAATGTCACGGCGGTGAAGCGCCTGGGCAACATGGCAGATATCATGGTGAAGGCTTCAGGCCAGGTGGCCAGCAAGAATCTGGACGGCTCCGAGGAACTCTATCTGGGCGGCGCCAATGCCATCCGCGCCTATCCCCAGGGCACAGGCTCCGGTGACGAGGGCGTGCTGGCTACGGCAGAGCTGAGGTTCTATACCCCGGTCAAGGGCCTGGTCTTCAGCACCTATTACGATACGGGCTTCGTGAAGTATTTCCATGACGGAGGCCTGTACCAGAACCGGGACGGGGCGACAGACAGCTCCATCCACCTGCAGGGCTGGGGCGTGGGCCTCAGCTACACGGCTCCCGGCGACTGGTTCGCCCGCTTGGACTACGCCCGCCGCATCGGCGGCAGCAAGATGCTGACCGATGAGGAGAAGGCCAAGGGACGGCTGTGGTTCATGGCAGGGAAGATTTGGTAAATAAAAAAAGATGCCTTTCGGCATCTTTTTTTTATTTTACGATATGCTTGCCGCCCAAGAATCTCGGCGCCCAGTAGCCATCGGAGAGCTTGTCTATGCGCACGCCCTTGCTGGAGCTGGTGTGGATGAACTCGCCGCTGCCCAGGTACAGGCCGCAGTGGGAGGCTCCCACATCGTAGGTCTCGAAGAACACAAGGTCGCCGGGCACCAGCTCCTTGGAGCTCTTGGTGCGCAGGCCCAGCTTGTACTGCTCGTCGGCAGTGCGGGGGATGCGGATGCCGTGCTTGTTGAAGATGTACTGGAGATAGCCGGAGCAGTCGAAGGCCTTGGGGGTGGTGCCGCCGAACTGGTAGGGCACCCCGATGTAGGACTTGGCTGTGGCGATGAGGGGCTTCACCTTGCTCTGGGGCAGGATGGTCTGGCCATTGGGAACCGTGGCGCCCTTGGACTGGGCGGTGCCGGTGCTCTCAGGTTTGGGCACATCCGTACCCCAGGTGCGGGGCTTGGCCTTCTTGAGGGCCCGCCAGGTGGCGTTGTTCACGATGCCCGTGATGCGGATTTTCTGGTCCCGCTGGAACTCGGCTACGGCCCTTTCAGTCTCGGCTCCGTAGATGCCATCCAGATTCTTGATTTTGTAGCCTATGCTGCTCAGCTTCTGCTGCAGTACCATGACTTCGTGCCCGTGGCTGCCCTGCTGCAGGGTGGGGGAGGCGTAGGCAGGCAGCTGGGAAGCGGTGAGGATGATGCCTGCCGCTAAGGGAGCCAAGAGGGCTTTCAGATGAGGGTGCTGGCCTCGCTTCCTGTGCCGCTGACGGAATTTATGGAATTTATGCAGGGCATAGAGCATACGGAGGGTAGGAAGGTTACGAAGGGTACGAAAGTGCATAGGTATCGTCCTTTCTGGGCCGGGGGCACCTCATCTGCCCCTGACGGGGCAACTTTCCCAAAGGGGAAGGCTTTCATTACTTCTCTTGAACATGCTCCAGTCCCTGTGCCATCAGGGTCAGCACATGATGGTCATCCAGGGAGTAGAGGGCCTCCTTGCCCTCCTTGCGGAACTTTACCAGCCGGGCGGTGCGCAGCACCCGCAGCTGATGGGAGATGGCTGACTGGCCCATTTCCAGGGCCTCGGCTATGTCGCAGACGCAGAGCTCTTCCTCGGCGGCCAGGAGAGACAGGATCTTGATGCGGGTCTGATCCCCCAGCACCTTGAAGACCTCCGCCAGCTCCAGGGCGGTCTCGCTGTCCACCCTGTGCAGGCAGGCCATGCGCACCTTGTCCGGGTGGGTGCAGTGTATTTCACAAAGGTCGTTTTTGTCTTCTTTAGCGGGCATTATTTCCTCCAGCTTTTTCTCTCTAGTATATCATCTTTAGCTATGGAAGCGAAATGAAAATTTTCTGCCCGGGGTGATGTATTGCAGCAGGCCCAGTTCGTCTTCGTCAATCATGGCCACCACATTGGTGCGGGGGTCAGGGCCTTGGGCTTCCTTGATGATCTGCAGCTCGCCCATATACCTGCCGTAGCCCTCATTGTCCAGCGTCACGGCGCCTACAGGGCGCGCTGCGGTGTTTTCCGGGGGGAGGGTGAGGCCCATTTCCTTCATGATGGTGCGGCTTTCCTGGGCGCGGATGGCATCCCGGGCTTCGTCCAGGCGGGCGGTGAAGGTCTGGGCGAGGAACCGGGGCAGGGCCTCGTCCTTGCCCAGCAGCCTGGCGGAGATGGTCACCCTGTCGCCGGAGAGCTGGCCCAGGGAGGCCATTTCCTCATCCGTGGGCAGTGAGTCGGAGAGAATCACATAGTCAGTGCCCAGGGCTACCAAGTGGCGGGCGGCCAGGTCTGTGGGTTCGTCCCGATGATCCTCCAGGGTGGGGAGGCCGTCTCTGAGAGGGCTGCGCTTGCGGCCCTGCTGGCTGGGGACGAAGGCTCCCACCCTGATGCCCAGCTTGTGCAGCATGACATTCTTCCTGACCAGGGCTTCTTCCGAGAGGCCCGTGCCTACTCTGGGGTAGAAGTTGTGCAGGGCATCGATGGCGGAAAAATCCGTCTTGAGCTCCACCAGGGCGGAGAGGATATGCCCCGTGATGGTGGAGGCATTGAGCTGCAGCCGCACCCCGTGGGGGTGGCGGGACATGTGGGCTATCTCTTCCAGGCCGAAGCCGTAGTCCAGCCGCAGGGTGGTGATGCCCAGCATGCGGAAGGCGGAGATCTTGAACTCCTTGATGCCAAGGAGCCGCATCGTCTCGGGGCTGATGTCCGAGATGATTTCCAGCCCTGCATCGTGGGCGGCGTGGAGCAGGGTGCCCAGATCCCTTTTGAGGGCCTCTGCATCCGTCTCGGGGATGTGCAGGGAGGTGAAGAGCCGCTTCAGGCCCAGCTCCCTGGCCTTTTGAATCAGGGTGAGATTTTCTTCCAAGGTGTTGTCCAGTCCGGGATAGATTGAAATTCCGTTTTCCATGTCTGAGCCCCTTTCCTGGGTTTTCCTAATATTCCTCGGATGCTTCCGGCAGGTCGTCAAAGCCTATGAGCCAGGTGGCGATGAAGCCTGCCAGATAAGCGATGAGCAGTCCTATGAGGTAGACCTTGATCCTGTTGGAGGCCAGTGCCAAAGGCAGGCCGGAGATGCCGCTGGCGGCTGCTCCCACCAGATAGTGGGACTGCCAGGCTCCCCCCACGGCTCCTCCCAGGCAGGCCGCCAGGAAGGGGCGTCCCAAGGGGAGGGTGACCCCGTAGATCAGGGGTTCGCCGATGCCCAGCATGCCTACGGGCAGGGCGGAGAGGATGGCCTTCTTCAGGGTGCGGTTCTTGGTCCTGAAGTACACCGCCAGGCTGGCGCCCACCTGCCCGGCTCCCGCCATGGCCAGGATGGGCAGGAGCAGCGTGACCCCGTAGCGGGAGATGAGCTCCGAGTGGATGGGGGCCAGGGTCTGGTGGATGCCCAGCATGACCATGGGCAGGAAGGTGCCCGAGAGCAGGAAGCCTGAGAGCAGGCTTCCCTCATGGATGGCTCCCACCGCCTTGTCTGCAATGGTGAAGGCGATGAGCCCCATGAAGGGCTGCATGAAGAAGATGGCGAAGGCGGCGGCTAAGATATAGGTCAGCAGGGGAGTGAGCAGGAGGTTCAGGGAGCTGGGGATGAGCTTCCTGAGCTGCTTTTCCACCATGGCTCCCAGGGCTGCCACCAGGAGCACGGCCACCACCCCGCCCCGGCCCGGGGTCAGGGGATAGCCATTGAGGGTGATGGCAGCCAGATTCGGATGGCTGATAAGTGCTCCCAGAATGCCACCAATGACAGGGGTGCCGCCGAATTCTTTGGCTGAGTTGAAGCCCGCGAAGATATTTATGCCCCAGAAGGCCGTGTTGCCCACTACGGCCAGGAGCTGGAAGAAGTTGTTTCCTTCCAGCACGGGATAGTTGTAGCGGGCGATATTCAGCGCGCTGGTGATAAGCCCGCAGGCAATGAGGGCGGGCACCAGGGGCAGGAAGATGGCAGAGAGCTTCAGCAGGAATCTCCTGAAAGGTGGGAGAGGAGCCGTATCGGGAAGGGTATCCGTAAGGGCCTCGCCGGGACCCGCAGGCTTGCGCGCGAGGTCGCGTAGTTTCATATCTGATGCTCCTTTCTCCTTAGGATGTGCTGATGGTCAATTGGAACGTTTCAGCGCCTTGGCCAGATGCCCCTGCGCCATCCCCAGCTGCAGCCTTCCTTCAGCGGGGGAGCAGCCGGTGAGGGCGATG
>JAGBLH010000186.1 GCA_017635515.1 Selenomonas sp. | reverse complement strand
TGGACACCACTTCTAATTACAAGGGCGCGTTTTCGTAAGAAAACGCGCCACACAATTTTGCCTGCTTGTCAAGCAATTTTTATAAAAAATATATTTTTTTACAAACATTTATTCCATTTCTTAACTAAATGACATTGCCTCTGCAGGTGGGGGGGCGAATATCATAACAGGCGGTGAGCACATATCTCCCGCCTCGTTGAAACGCCAAGAGGAAGTTTTGCCTACGGCAAAACTGGAACAACGGCGTTATAAAAAAGTTTTATTTTGGAGAAATTAGCAACATCAGGGATTTGGAGCTGAACTTCCCGGCCAAGCCGAAACCAGGCGAAAAATAATACATCGCGGATATCGGCGGCATCTTTGGCACACTTGTCAAGTGTGAGGCAGAATGGGATTAGGGAATGCTGCATGATGTAAAGGATGGCTAATTTGATAACTTTTTTTGGGGGGCAAAATCCCCACCGAGGTATCACTTTGATTGGTAAAGGGGAGTGTATTTTCAACTCAGAATCAATGTTTGTGTTGACATCGATTCTGAGTTGTAGTATATTACCTACTAATCCACTATGTAATAAAACACGGAGGTGTAAACTATGAGTCATCAGCTTTGGAATCTATTAAATGAATTACAGTCAGAGAAATACGAATGGGTAGATTTGAGCCATCCGCTGAACAATGATAGCCCTTACTGGGCTGGCATTCCCGATGGTTCTGTGGAGCTTGCCAAGACAGTTTTTGACTGGGGGAATCCTATGCTGGAGTGTCTGATTCAGACGTTCAAGTTCCCGGGGCAGTTTGGTACTCATATTGATTTTCCTGGGCATTTTGTCAAGGAGGCATCTCTTTCTGAAAGATTTGGTGTCAGGCATATGCTTTACCCGTTAGTTGTCATCGATATCAGCGACAAAGTGCGCGAGGATGTGCATTATGCTGTTACGGTCGAGGACATTAAGGCTTTTGAGGCAAAATATGGTGATATACCAGATGGAGCTTTTGTAGCACTCAATGCAGGCTGGGCAAAGAATTGGCCCGACATGGATAAGTTGTCGGGAATTGATGCGGAAGGCAATGAAAATGCGCCTGGCTGGTCGCTGGAAGCTTTGAAGTACATCTACGAAGTGCGTAATGCAGCGGCTAATGGTCATGAAACCCTTGATACCGATGCCAGCGCCGTAGCTGCATCTGCCGGCGACCTAGCCTGTGAGCGTTACGTTCTGAGCAAAGGCAAGCTTCAGATTGAAGTGTTGAATAATCTGGACAGGGTGGCTCCTGTGGGAGCGTTGCTCTTTGCAGCCTGGCCAAATATTGAAGAGGCTACCGGGCTGCCGGTGCGTGTACTGGCGATTACCCCCAAAAATTGATAATATCCGTCCATAAAATTAGCAGGGCTGCACATTGACAGTCCTGCTTTTTTGTATAAAGATGCAGGTTCGCTTCGAGAGCTGCCTGCATCTTTGGTTATACGTTTGTTATGGACACATTCATGGTGCTACGGTGACCTGTGGCGAGGCAGTTTCCTCTTCTTCCTGATACATACCCTCCATGCGGGCTACGGCCAGGGTGCTGACTACATCGCCGGTTACATTGAGGGCGGTGTGGATCATGTCAATGGGGCGGAAGATGCCCACAATCATGCCCATGATGGCCGTGGGCAGGCCCATGGTGTTCAGCAGCATGATGGAAAGCACGATGCCACTGGCTGGGATGCCCGGGGTGCCGATGGAGATCAGGGTGGTCAGGAAAATGAACATGGCCTGCTGCCCCAGGGTGAGGTCAACGCCGTAGATCTGGGAAACAAAGATGATGGTGACGGCGTAATAGACGGCGATGCCGTTCATGTTGATGGTGGCTCCCAAGGGCAGGGAGAAGGAAGCCAGCTCGCTTTTGACATGGAACTCCTCTTCCGTCACTTTGAGACTGACCGGCAGAGTGCCGGAACTGCTGGTGGTGCTGAAGGCCACCAGCCAGATGCTGGTGAGCTTGCGGAAGAATTCCGTCAGGGGAATCCTGGCAATCGCTTTGATGATGAACAGGTATAAGAGAATGATGACGGAAAAGGCCCCCACATAATGGGTCAGGATGAACATGCCCAGAGCACTGAACATGGCCGTGCCATACTCGCCAATGCTGCAGGCTGCCAGAGCCAGCACGCCGAAAGGCGTGGTCATCATGACAAGGTCGGTGAGCTTGAACATGATGAGGGTGCCCTCTTCCACGAACTTCTTCACGGTGCTGACCTTATCCCCAAGGACAGTCATGACGATGCCGAGGAAAGCGGCAAAGACAATGACCTGCATGATGTTGCCCTCACTGAGAGCGTGCAGCGGATTGTCGGGAATCATGCTCAGAATGGTGCCGCCTACAGTCATGGGGGCAGCTTCTTTGATGGTTTCTCCCCCGGTGACAATCTGCTCGGCGCTGAAGCCTTTGCCAGGCTGCATGAGGTTGGCTACGGCCAGACCGATGATGGTGGAAAGGATGGTGGTGATGACATAGAAGCCCACTACCTTGGAGCCAATGCGCCTGAGTTTGCTGATGTCCCCGATATTGGCGATGCCGCCGATGATGGAAAAGAAAATCAAGGGGATTACAATCATTTGGATCAGGCGCAGGAAGATATCGCCTACGGGCTGCAGGAAAAGGATATCTTTCTGAAAGATGATACCGAGGGAGGTGCCGATGACAAAGGCAATCAGCACCTGTGTCGCTAGATTTGCTTTCTTCATAATGCCTCCTAAATAAATACAGATGAATAACATAAAAAGACATGACTATGCAAAATATAGCAGCTACAGAGTTTTGCGGTAATAAGAGTATATACCCCCTTTAGGACAGGTGTCAATTTGTATAGATAAAAAATACCCATTGACATGATAGGTGTAATAGTGTAACATAGGTTCATCTCATAGAGAAAGAGAAACTGACTGGATAACCAGAGGTTTTGTGCAGGGATAGTTCTGCACAAAACCTCTTTTTTTTTATGGTCCCTAAGGAGGCATGAGAAAAGCATATCATTATACGCTCTGATTTTCTGTAAACAATAAGGAAAGAAGGAATTGATTATGAAAAAATTGGTAAAAGGATTGCTTTTGACTTTGATATTGGTGTTTGGCGTGGCAGCTGCTGGCTGCGGGGATACAAAGAGCGCCGATGTGCAGAAGGTGCGGATTGGCGTATCCAGCTCAGCCGAGGAAGTCATCTGGAAGCCCATTATCGACAAGTTCAAGGCGAAGAATGTGGACATCGAGCTGGTGGTCTTTACGGATTATACCCAGCCCAACGCAGCACTGGCCAATAAGGAAATCGAGCTTAATGCCTTCCAGCATTATGAAGGATAAGGAGGTCACGGCGGTTCGCGGTGTGAACCTGACCATTGAGGATAAGGAAATTTACGGCATTATCGGTTTCTCCGGGGCCGGCAAGTCCACTCTGGTGCGCTGCATCAATCTCTTGGAGCGGCCCACCTCTGGCAGCGTCATTGTGGGCGGCGTGGATATGCTGAGCTTATCTCCTAAGGAATTGCGGGAACAGCGCAAGAAGATCGGCATGATTTTTCAGCAGTTCAACCTGATGCCCTCCCGTACCGTGGCCCAGAACATCGCCCTGCCCATTGAAAACAGCGGCTTATCCAAGGAAGAGATTGCCCAAAAGGTGAATAAGCTGTTGACCTTTGTGGAGCTGGAGGACCGGGCGGCAGCCTATCCTTTCCAGCTTTCCGGCGGGCAGAAGCAGCGAGTGGCTATTGCCAGAGCTCTGGCTACTGACCCGGAAATCCTGCTCTGCGATGAGGCAACCAGCGCATTGGACCCCCAGACTACGAAATCCATTCTGAAACTTTTGGCCCGATTGAATACGGAGCTGGGCATCACTGTGGTGGTCATCACCCATGAGATGGATGTCATCAAGAAACTCTGCCATCGGGTGGCGGTTATGGAACATGGCCGGGTAGTGGAGGAAAACACCGTGTATTCCCTCTTTGCCCAGCCCGTGCAGGAAATCACCCGGAATTTCATCAATACCACCTCCAATCTGTCGGAAATCTATCAGCTTATTGAGGACAAGGCCGATATAGTGGAGCTTGACCATGATGAGCAGCTGGTAAAGATGCGTTATCAGGAAACCAATGTATCCGAACCATTGATTTCCCAGATTTCCAAGAAGTTCGATGTGACGGTGAATATTCTGTTCAGTGATGTGGAACTGGTGGATGGCATGCCCTTAGGAGGAACCGTGGCCATTCTCAAAGGCCCCAAGGGGCAGCTGAAGCAGGCCCTGAAGTATGTGAGCCAGCGAAATGTAAATGTAGAGGTGATTAAAGATGGAACTGCTGAATGTTTTGTTTCCGAATCTTATGCAGAAACTGCCTGAGTTTTATCAGGCGATTATCGATACCTTTGTGATGGTG
>JAGBLH010000185.1 GCA_017635515.1 Selenomonas sp. | reverse complement strand
CAGCCCGGCCCCGTGGACTCGGACAGGCCGTAATTGGTATCGTAATCGTGATGAGGGAAGTAGTCCTTCCAATGGCGGATGAGGCTGGGGGGCACCGGCTGGGCGCCGATGTGCATCAGCCGCCACTGGTCAAGCTCATAGTCCGACCTCTTCAGCTCTCCCCTATCCAGGGCATCCAGGATGTCCTGTGCCCAGGGCACCAGGAGCCAGACAATGGTGCAGTGTTCCTGGGATACAGCAGAGAGGATTACCTCCGGCTTCGTCCCTTTCAGCAGCACCGCCTTGCTGCCTGCCACCAGACTGCCCATCCAATGGAACTTGGCCCCGGTGTGGTAAAGGGGCGGTATGCAGAGGAACACATCCTCCCTGCCCGTCCGATGGTGCTGCTGCTCCATCTGGGCTGCCTGGGTCAGGCTCAAATGCTTGTGCAGGATGGCCTTGGGAAAGCCCGTAGTGCCGGAGGAAAAATAAATGGCGCCAAAATCCTCATCGGTAATGGGCTCCACCTCCGGCTTGGTGCTGGGGCAGTCTGCCGCCAGCAGGTGGTAACTCTCCGCAAAGCTGGGACAGTTATCCCCCACATAGATGAGGAGCCGCCCCTTGGAAAGGCGCTCCGCCTTGGCCTCCATTCGTCCGATGAACTCCGGCCCGAAGATGATGACCTGCACCTCTGCCAGCTCCGCGCAGTACAGGATTTCCTCCGCATCGTAGCGGAAGTTGAAGGGCACGGCGATAGCCCCGGTCTTCAGGATACCGAAGTAAATGGGCAGCCACTCCAGGCTGTTGTACATGATGATGGCCACCTTGTCCCCCTTGCCCACGCCCCTCTGCAGGAGCATGTTGGCACAGCGGTTGGCCTTTTCGTCAAAGACGCTCCAGGTGATTTCCCGCCGATAGGGGGCAAAGGAATTGGACTCGATCAGGCTGTATTCCTTCCAGCTCAGACGGCGGCCGTCAGGCTCTGCCGGATTCAGCTCCACCAAAGCCACCTCATCGCCGTAAAGCCGGGCATTGCGCTCCAGATAATCCATAACTGGCATATAGTCACTCCCTTTGCTTTTTCTAAACTTGCTGCAATTTATTCGTTATCAGCTGATTGCCCTGATAGAAAGGCAGCTCATGGAAAGTGGCAGGAATCCCCGCCTCGTTCAGCTTTCTCTGCAGTTCCTGCATGATTGCGGGAGACTCAAACCTCTGGCTGGAACTGAGGTATACGGTATCGCCGTAGGTCAAGCCAAGTATGCCGAAGCTCCCGCCCCCACGGAAATAAAGCATATTGGCAATATGCTTGACCAAAGTCTGGTATACTGCCGGCAGATCCAGCCTGCCGGGATAGGTCAGGGGAATGGTGAAGGGAGCAGGCCCTTGGGGAGGCTCTGCCAGCCGCTGGTTCCACTGGAAAATGTCCGTGCCAGAGCCAGCAAAGCCATCTATGGCTGCGACCTTTTCTGCCAGCAGGGGGGCAAAGTGCGCCTTGTTCAGCTGCGACTTCAGCTGCTCCTTCAAAGCCGCCCCCTGTTCCTCCGGGGGCAGTGCTTTCAGCTCCTCATCATAGCGCAGGAAGGTGGCATCGGAAAAATTCATCACAGTTGCAGTCTGATAGAACTTCCGCATATCAGCGGGAAGCATAACCAGGATGGGCCTGTCCCCCACCTCGTACAGCGAGTCCAGCGCCCTTGCGGCGGTCAAGGAAAGGAATGCCGCCGCCGATGTATGCTGCGCCTTGGCTGCTGCCAAAAAATCCTTGAGGGGACAGCGGACTTCATAGCGGGTGCAGCGGACATCTTCCGGAGGATAGACCTCCTCTGGAATCGCAAAAGCGGCAGGCAGCTCTGCCTTAGGGCCTTCCTCCACAAAATTCCTGTAAGGGTCTGTCCGCTCCAGCTCCTCCATGGAAGTGTCAGGTGCCAGGCGGATGACCTCATCTGCCGATACCGCCAGCCCCTTCCCCACTGCATAGTGATAGAGGATGGTCCTCAGGAAGCTCCAGCCGCCATAAAAGTCTGTCATCCCATGGAAATAGGTGAAGACAAAGCCCTTCTCCAAGGCGCGGACGGAAAAGACATAGCCCTGGGTTTCCTCCGTACCGTAACAGACAGGGGGAGCGTCTTCGGACAGCAAGGGAATGGGGGCATCGTTCTTCACCGCCCACACGGTTCCCTCGTGGATGACCGGGCGTATGGCAAATTCCGGGAAACTTGCCAGGGCCTTGGAAACGGCATCCATGAGTAGAGCCCTATCCAGCTCCTCATGGAAGTCGAGGCGGAAACAGGCATCGAAAGCCGAGTTTTCCGCACCGTTCATATAGTAAAACAGGCGATTGGACACGCCAATAGGCTCTAATTCCATGCTATCATTCCTTTCGGGGCAACATGCTTGCCTGGCTGTGCAGGCATCTACATAGACATAGAGTATTCTATTTTTATACTTATTTTTCCTGCCCACTTGCCATTTCAGCCAAATGAAAAGGAAGCCGCCCCTTCAAGGTACAGCTTCCTCTTTTCAAGTATGAGAAGAACTACAGCAAGTCGTTCACTCCTCCAGTTTCTCCCGCATTTTGATTGCATAACGTTCCAATGTATGGAAGACTCCCACGATATATACCACAGTTCCATCTATGCGAAAGACAATCCGATAACGCATGGTGGCAAATAAAGCCTCCCGATAGCCGCTTCGTTTGAGGAAAGTGTCCCTGCTGAGGTGAAATTGCAGAGGATTTTCTTCCAATCTCTTGTATACCTTTTCCAGTTCGTCAAGAAAATGCTTCGCTGCCTCCAGATTGTGGAGCTCTTCCACAAGATAGCCTGCCAACTCGTCTATCTGTTTCTCAGCGTGCTCTGCGATAATCAACTCATAAGCCATACTTAGCCCTCACTGAAGACAGTCCTTCACGGGCCTGCATGACTTTGCCCTGGGCAATGTCGCTCTCTGCCTTTTCTATTTCCTCATAAACCCGCCACTGTTTTTGCATGGAATCAAACAATTCTATGCTCATGAGCACCATATCTCCATAGCCATTTTTCGTGACAAACACCGGCGCATCAGATCTATGGCACAAATCCGATACAGCCGAAGTATCCTTCAAATCCTTGATAGGTATAATCTGAGGCATACTCCCCACCTCCTTCATGTGATTATTATACCATAATTATCACATGAAGGATATAGCCATAAAAATCAAAGCCCGTGACATAAGACCACGAGCTTTGGGTTCAAGATAAAATGAAATTTACGCTCCGGCTCCCGTGGAATACATCTTGATTTCCTCGGGATTGTCCTCTATGCTCCAGACGCCGCAAGGGCAGACGCCGGCGCAGATGCCACAGCCGATGCACTTGTCGGGGTCGGAGATGTATTCCCAGCTGCCGTCTGCCTTCTCCACGCGGGTGATGGCTTTCTCCGGGCAGGACTCCAGGCACATCTTGCAGTCGCGGCAGGTACCGCAGCTGACGCAGCGGGCGTGGTCATCGGCGGCATCGCCCAGGGCGCAATGATGGCATTTGTCAAAGTAAGCCTTCCCCAGTCGCTCGGCGGGAATCTTGGCCTTTTCGGGGAAAGGCACAGTTTCGCCGCCAGTCAGATACTGGTCAGCATACCAGGCGGCCTTGCGGCCGCTGCCGATGGCATCGGTGAGACGGCCTGGCTTGATGGTATCGCCCGCCGTAAATACTCCCTCAGTAAGGCTCATATCCTTCTTGGGCACCACCCAGCTGCCACGGAAGAACTCTAAGCCCTCGTTCTCGGGCAAGAAGTCCAGCTCAGGCTCCTCGCCGATGGAGACGATAACCTGGTCGGCAGGAATGAACTGGCCACCCTTGCCATAGACGCCCTCTTTGGTGATTTTCTCCGTGAAGAAGGGCCAGACGAGCCTCCCCCCCAGGCCTTCGATATAGTCGATTTCCTCTTTGAAGGCGGCAGGCTTCTGCACATCCACTGCCACCACGGACTCGGCCCCCATCTCGTAGGCACCGCGGCAGGTATCCATGCCGGAGTTGCCGGCGCCGATGACCACTACCCGCTTGCCCGTCAGGGGCTTCTCGCCACGGTTGATGGCCTTCAGGTATTCAAGGCCCATAGTCAGGAGCTCCTTGCCCTCCCAGGGGAAGAAGCGGGACTTGGTGCCGCCGGCAGCCACGATGACAGCATCGTTTTCACTGCGCAGCTGGGCGAATTTCTCCTTGTCCACCTTGCAGGCGGTGACAAACTCCACTCCCAGGGACTGGATGCGCTTCAGCTCTGCTTCCAGCAGCTCATGGGACAGGCGGCCGCGGGGGATGACCTGCTCCAGCTTGCCGCCCATGCGCTCGGCCTCGTCATAGACGGTGATGCTGTGGCCTTTGAGGGCCAGCTGCCAGGCAGCAGACAGGCCGGCCACGCCGCCACCCACCACAGCCACCTTCTTGCCGGTGCTTTCAGCCTTTGGGGGCGCAGGCAGGAAGGCGCTCTTGTAGCCCAGGTCGCCAATCTGGATAGGCTCATCAATGGTGCCGCGGGTGCAGCCCTCCATGCAGGGGTTGGGGCAGACGGAGCCACAGACGGAGCCTGGGAAGGGCGTATAGCGAAGCTCCAGCTGGAAGGCTTCGTCCAATTTGCCCTGGCGGATGAGGTTGTAGCGTTGCTGAGTGGGAATGCCCGTGGGGCAGGAGAATTCGCAGGGAGCCGCAAATTTTCCATTGTCCCAGGAAGGAACACGCAGGCGGTAAAGACCCGTGGAAAGGGTGTTGTGCACCTCGAAGTCATCGTGGCACACATCGGCGAAGATGCCGCCCTTCACCCAGTCATGGAGACGGAAGTCTTTCATGGACTGCTTCCTCTCCGCCTGGGTGGTCTTTTCCTCAAAGGTGAGGGGGCGCAGTTTCTGCCACTCGCCCCACTCGGACAATTCGGCCAGGAGGTCCTCATAGCCCACCCGCAGCAGGAAATCCTGCATGCCGCCGGCAAGGAAGTCTATATCTTCCTGTGCGAGTTCTGTAGAAACAATATCCTTGGGCAAGGCCGGAACCGGGCCGCGCACATAGACGGTGCCCCCCACCATGCCCACGCAGGGACGCTCCCCCAGCACAGAGGAGAAGTCGGCGCAGTCATAGCCGCAGACTACCGCCTTGCCGCCCCCCATGAACTCGAAGGAGAAGGAACCTACATTCTTCAGCACCCACAGCTCCGGCTCCTCGTACACCGGGTCATGCTTCATCAGGGAACCGGTACGGGTGCCGCCCCGGCCGCCGATGAAGATCTTGCCGCCGGAGGAGCAATGGCCTGCCGTATCGCCTGCATCGCCCCGGACGGTGATGATGCCGCCGGCGTTCAGCCAGCCCACATCAGCAGAGGCGGATTCTTCCACCAGGATTTCCGTCCCCGGCAGGGCCATGGAGCCCACGCGCTGACCGGCGTTAGTCACATGGAATTTCAGCTTCTTCCCCTGGGGATGCCAGAGGGGGCCGCCGATGTCATGCTGGCCCGAAGCCTTGATGTCAAAATCAGTTTCCCCGGCCCTCACCGCCGCTTCAATCTTCAGCAGCAGGTCCTGGGTGGACATGCGGTCATGCCCCTGCATTGTATCTATCTTAAACATTTCGCTAACCTCCAAATACGAAGAACGGCTCTTTGATAAGTTGCCCTCCGGGGAGCAGGGGGCTGGCAACGCTACGCACGGATAGTTGGCTAAAAATATTTTTTGCCTTTAATTAATCCTGCGCACGCAGAACAACGCCCTTCGGTTGAACGTATTCTGCGTGCACAGGGTTGGACGAATGCAAAAAATATTTTCTTGACGCCAACAACCCTTACGCTTCGCTTTTGCCAGCTCCCTACTCCCCCATCAGCAATGCTCACGTAAGTGAGGGGAGAGGGTATAGCATAAGCGGAACGTGTGGAATCTGGCCGCAGGCCGGAGTCCAAGTGAAGCGTTGCTATGCCCTCGCCCTGAACGCCTCAACAGGCAAAACTCAGCACACGTACTGCAGCCCCAGCTTCTCTGCCACAGCCTTGTCCGTAGACACCAGGGCGTCGCTTCTGCCGATGGGCAGGGAGCTGTTGCCGATGGGGGCCATGAGCTTTTTCAGCTCCGTATCGAAGGCCAGCACATAATCCACGATTTTCTGCGCTCCCTTATCCACATCCAGCCGCTTCACCAGGCGGGGGTCCTGGGTGCAGATGCCCGTGGGACACTTGCCCGTGTTGCAGGAGTTGCAGCGTCCCTGCTCGTTTCCTACGCAGCCCAGGAGCTGTATCAGCACCTTGCCCACGAAGACGCCGTTGGCGCCCAGGCACATCATCTTGAAGGCATCGGCTGCCGCATCGCCGGTCATGCCGATACCGCCGCCGCCGTAAAGGGGTATCTGCCCCTGCAGGCCCTGCTTCACCGCTGCCAGATAGCAGTCGCGGATCTTGGACACCACAGGGTGGCCCGTGTGGTCAAGGGAAATCTCGTTAGCCGCGCCGGTGCCGCCCTGGATGCCATCCAGGAAGAAGCCGCCACAGACCCGATAAGGGTCGCGCAGGAGGTTGTTGTAGACGGACACGGAAGTGGCGGAAGCCGCGCACTTGATGCCTACAGGCACTCTGAAGCCGAAGGCCGCGCTCATGGAAAGGTGCATCTTCTGCACAGATTCTTCTATTGAATAGAGGCCCTGATGGTTCGGCGGAGAGGCCAGCGTGGCTTTGGGCACGCCGCGGATAGCCTGCACATGCTCTGCCACCTTGGCGCTGGGCAGGAGGCCGCCGTCACCGGGCTTGGCGCCCTGACCGATCTTGATGAGGATGCCCGCCGGGTCAGTCACCATCTGAGGCATGGCTTTGATGATGCGGTTCCAGCCGAAGTGCCCGGAGGCGATCTGAATGATGAAGTATTTGAGGTAATCGCTTTTCAAAAGATTCCCCGGCATGCCGCCCTCGCCGGAGCTCATGCGTACCGGCAGGCCGCACTTTTCATTGAGATACCCCACAGCCAGAGCCACCGCTTCCCAGGCTCTGGTGGACAGAGCGCCGATGGACATATCGGAGAAAATCAAAGGATAAATCCAATGCACCGGCGGGGTCTTGCCTGCGGGCACCAGCTTGCCATTTTCCACCTTCAGGGGCAAGTCTTTGGCAGACAGCACCCGGCCGAAGGGAGAACGAATGTCGAAGGTATGGCGGGCGGCATCCAGTGACGGGTCAGTCATCTGGGAAATGCGGCCTACCACGATGGAGTCCAGGGTGCGCTGGGCGTTGAGATTGGTGCGGCCCCCCCGCTTCACCGGGCCGCTGTCCTTGGAAAGCAGGGTCTTGCGGGTATCGGGATTCCGCACCGGGCGGATGGCATTATTGGGGCAGATTTTCTCGCACATGCCGCAGCCACGGCAGAAATCCGTAAGGCTGGCTACCTGCTTGATAATGGGGCGGGCCACAAAGCTATGCTTCGGCGTGGGCACACCTGCCTCAGACACCGTCAAAGACTGGGACTGCACCTCGACCTTGATGGCCTTGAAGGAGCACCCTGCCACGCAGCTGCCGCACATGGTACAACGCTCTGCGTGATATTCTATCTTCCAAGTGAGGTCATTGACACTCACATCCTGAGTCCTTACTGCTTGCATCTCGTTACCTCCAGATTGTTGTCAATGAGCACGATTTCCCTCTCGTTAGGATAGATATCCAAAGACTCATCCCGCTCAGGCATGATTTCGTTGATGCCGCAGACCTCGGAGGAAATGGCCACCATGGTATCGGTGCGTCCCACCACCACCGGGCGCAGCTTCTTGGAATCGCAGCAGGTCATCATGCGGCCGTCCGGCAGCACGCCTATGACCGTGTTGGGCCCGTTGATTTCCAGATTTGCCAGAGACTGGCGGATTTCCAGCAGCACCTCTTTGTCCTCCCGCTGCTGAATCTCCTCAAAGGGCAACGGCGTGATAACATGCTTGTAGTACTCCAGAGGCCACTGCAATTCGTGATGCACATAGTGAAGGGTGTTCAAGAAGCACTGGGAATCGGACTCAAAGCCGATATAGCCCCGGTGCAGGCTGGCCTGGAACTCCTTATTCTTGGTATAGAAGGTATTCTCGCCATTGGCGCAGAGGGTGTAGCCCTGCAGGAAGAAAGGATGGGCAGCGTAGCGGACGATATCGTAGTTGGTATTCTGACGGCACTGGGCCACGATGCTCTTGGCAGCCAGACAGCCATTGTCCTCCCAAAGGTGGAAGTAGGTAGCAATGTCGCGAGGGTCGCCGATTTCCTTCAGGGTCAGCACATCCGGCCAGAAGGAATAGACGAAACCGGCGTTGTTCTCCTCCAGCAGCTTGCGGAGAGCCAGGCGGGTGTCCAGCAGCAAATCTGCCTTTTCCCTGTCGCTCATGCGCTCCGCATCTTCGGGATAGTCATAGTTGCGGAAGATGTAATAAGGCATGGCCTTGATGTCAAGGCCGGGACGCTTATCCGGAATGGGAATCCACTCTGCCAGCTGGACGAAGTTATGGGCGTCCATATAGTCCTCCACCAGCTGAGCGCCCTTCTGGGTGCAGGCCAGGGAAAGCAAAGGTTTATCCTTATAGCCGGAGAAAATCCCGTAAAGATCCTGCATCACCATGGCAAAGCCTGAGTTATCATGCCCCTCCTGCTGAGGCAGCATGAGATGAAGCGCCTTGGAAGGCTGGATAGGCACCTTGCTTTTAATTGACCCTATTCTGCACATAATGGACTCCCTTTCCAATACAAATTTGGTATACAATCCGCGTTAAACAAACCTAAGTCCTCGCTACGCGGATTTTTTGTTACAACATAAGTATTATTATAGGAATACTGTAAACCCATGTCAACGGGTGGAAGGCAGTTTTCTATAAGTATACATAATACCTAACATAACAAATGCATATTTTGGGCATAAAAGCAGGCAAAGAAAAAGACCGCCTGCACGCGCAAGCGGTCCGCACGAGATTGGCTACACTTCGCAGGTTAAGCAGTCCTGCTATGTGACGCGTCCTCCCTCATATCCTGCCCTTAGTATAGCATATATGAACACGAGATGCTATACTATTTTACGGCTACATGCCCCGAAAGGGGGTGCAAAAGATGCGTAATTTCCTCATATCCGTTGCGGCCAGCATCACCGCAAGCCTCATACTCCAGTTACTGGTCTGGTTATTGAGCAACATGTAGTCCTAAAAACCAGCAAACCTGAGCCTTAAGCAAGCTGCAGGGAGAGGACGCCGTCATTATGCAGAATGGCGGCGTCTTCGCATTGCATGCAATTTTCCTGTACCATAATTTTATCGCAAAAGGTAATTTCTCTTTTATGTCGAAATTGTAACATATACCTAGGGCGTGTTGATTAATTCACTCAGCCCATCTTCACGGGTCTTGACTGTCCCTGCTGCGTTGACAAATCCTCGACATAGCACCGCCCTAAAGGACTAGCTTCGCGTCGCTATGCCTCCGGTTTGTCGCCTTGCAATGGACAGCCAATCCCCGCAAATCTAGTCCAAGCTCATTTAATCAACACGCCCTAAACGCAACTTTAGACACGGGAGGAATCGCCATGGCAAGAAAGATAACAGAAAAAGTCACCTGGGTAGGCAAGATAGACTGGGAGCTCACGGAATTCCACGGGCATGAGTTCACCACCCGCAAGGGTTCTTCATATAACTCCTATTTGATCAGGGACGAAAAAACCGCCCTTATCGACACGGTGTGGAAACCCTTTGACGAAGAATTCGTAGCCAATCTGAAACGGGAAATCGACCTGGCTTCCATTGACTGCATCGTCATGAACCACAACGAAATCGACCACAGCGGCGCCCTGCCCGCCCTGATGCGGGAAATTCCCGATACCCCCATCTACTGCACCAAAAAAGGCGAGGAAATCATTCGGGGGCACTACCACCAGGACTGGAACTTCGTCAATGTCAAGACCGGGGACAAACTGAGCCTGGGCGCAAGCGAGCTCATCTTTATCGAAGCCCCCATGCTCCACTGGCCCGATACCATGTTCACCTACCTGACAGGAGAGAACATTCTTTTCAGCAATGACGGCTTCGGCCAGCACTACGCCACGGAGAGCCTTTACAATGACACTGCCGACCAGGGAGAGCTCTGGGCAGAGGCCATTAAATACTACGCCAATATCCTCAATCCCTTCAGCCCCATGGTGGCCCGCAAGCTGGCAGAAGTCGCGAAACTGAACCTGCCCCTTGACCTCATCTGCCCCAGCCACGGCGTCATCTGGAAGGACAAGCCCGCCCAGATAATAGAAGCCTATGGCAAGTGGGCGGCAGCCTATCAGGAAGACCAGGTGACCCTCATCTACGACAGCATGTGGAACGCCACCCGCCGCATGGCAGAGTGCATTGCCGAAGGCATCAAAGAAGCCTCCCCCGCCACCACCGTGAAGCTCTACAACGCAGCTACCGAGGACAAGACGGAAATCTGCACCGAGGTCTTCAAGTCAAAGGCCATCCTCGTAGGCTCCTCCACCATCAACAACGGCTATCTCTACTCCATCGCCGGCATCCTGGAAATGATCAAGGGCTTGAAATTCAAGCAGAAAAAAGCCGCCGCCTTCGGCAGCTACGGCTGGAGCGGCGAAGCAGTGAAGCAGCTGAGCGAATACCTGGAAAAGAGCGGCTTCGCCCTCGTAAACGAAGGTCTGCGCTGCAGCTGGCAGCCAGACGAGGGGAAACTGGCCGAGTGCCGCGAGTACGGCAAGAACTTTGCCAATAGTCTCTGACCCCCAGTAACGAAGATATTTTGGAAAGGGCACTCACCTTGAAGCCTTCTCCTTGAGGAGAAGGTGCCCCGGCAGGGGCGGATGAGGTGGGACGCTCCTTATGACAGTCCACCTCTGCTCAATACGCTGCACCTCATCCGTCAGCCTCCGGCTGCCACCTTCTCCTCAAGGAGAAGGCTTTAGCAGAAGCAGGAAATTTGCCCCCCAAAAAGAATTTATGCATTGTCTACAATTATATCTACAGAGAAAGGAACGCACCCATATATGAGCAAAGAATTATCCCCTTCCGAACTTGGCAAAATCCTCTACGACCTGGCAGGCGGTGCCAGCAACGTGGAATCTGCCTACAACTGCATGACCCGCCTGCGCTTCTTATTGAAAGACGTCACCGCCGCCGACCAAGACGCCATGAAGCGCGTCCCCGGCGTCCTTGGCACCAATGTCATGGAGCAGGAACTGCAGATCATCCTTGGGCCGGGCAAAGCCACCGCCGTCACCAACGCCCTGCTGGAACAAATCCAAAAAGAGCCCTCCCGTCCCGCCATCGGGGACGGCAAGGCCCTCCATGATGAAATCCGGCAGAAAAATAACACGCCGGTGAAAGCTTTCCTCAAGAAAATCGCCAGCATCTTCCTGCCCCTCATCCCCGCCTTCATCGGCTGCGGCCTCTTGACAGGCATCCTGGCCATCGCCGCCAAGATTGACCCCACGCTCACCACCTCCCCCCTCTGGCAGACCCTGGCCACCCTGGGCGGGGCCATCTTCTGGGGCATGAACCTCTTCGTGGGCTGGCAGGCCGCCAAAGTCTTCGGCGGCACCCCCATCCTGGGCGGTGCCCTGGCTGCCTTTGTCAGCCATCCGGGGCTGAAGGGCATCGAGCTTTTTGGCAATGAACTCTTGCCCGGCAGGGGCGGCATCATCTCCGTCATTCTCATAGCAGCCTTGGCTGTTTTCATCGAGAAACGCCTGCACAAGCTGGTGCCGGAGATGCTGGACCTCTTTGTCACCCCCGTCCTGACTTTGCTGATTTCGGGTCTGGCCGCCGTGCTGGTGTTCCAGCCCATCGGCGGTGCCATCGCCTCCGCCATCGGCTCCGCCGCCACCGCCT
>JAGBLH010000184.1 GCA_017635515.1 Selenomonas sp. | reverse complement strand
CAATAGACATGGCGTAAAACCTCCTTGGATAGTAGCTGGGTAGCACTTCTATTGTACCAAGTTTTGAGGCTGTGCGCCTTTTTTATCTTCTGAGATAGACAGTGTTCATGGATCTCCGCCGGTTATAGGTGTGGGAAGTTTGAGTGAGTCAGTAAAAATAGATCAACTCAGCAGCTTTCAGAGTACTTCTTCTGAGTATTTTGATGTGTCATATATCTTGCGCTTGAACATGCTCATCCCCTACGCATTTCCGCCTATACTCTAATTGTACCATAAAAAAAACACCATCCCCAATTCTTTTAGGGCGTGTTGATTAAATGAGCTTGGCCCAGATTTGCGGGGATTGGCTGTCCATTGCAAGGCGACAAACCGGAGGCATAGCGACGCTATGTCGAGGATTTGTCAACGCAGCAGGGACAGTCAAGACCAGTGAAGATGGGCTGAGCGAATTAATCAACACGCCCTAGGCGGTATTTCTTCACCATCCCCATTTTCGCAGTCTCAGCCCCTCCCCACGTCCAGTCTGTCTTGCCACCTGGTCATTCACCATAATTTAGCGCCAGGCAGGTAAAACACCCTTTGGGAGCGAAGTAATCATGTTGTGGAATTCCATAATTTTTATATTTATCTTGGAGGGAGAATATGGATATAAAACTTTCAGACCACTTTACCTACAAAAAGCTGCTGCTATTCGCCGCTCCTACCATTGGCACCGTCCTGATAGCCATAACCTACGACATTATCGATGGCTACTTTGTGTCAAACTATATCGGCAAGACGGCTTTTGCAGCAGTCAATGTCATCTATCCCTTCCAACTCATGCTCTCTGTCATTGGCTATATGTTTGGCACAGGTGGCAGCGCTCTCATAGCCTTTGAACTGGGACGCGGCAAGGCAGACAGAGCCCGGCAGGTTTTTACCATGATCATCAAGACAGCTTTCTACCTCGGCCTCGTGCTGGCGATGCTGGGATTCATCTTCCTGCCGGAGATAGGCAGACTGATTGGCGCTACGCCTGACATCATGGAATACGGCCTGCCCTATGGCCGAACTCTTTTCATTTTCCTGCCCATCATGATTGTAGGCTATGCCTTCCAAAGCATACTGATAACTGCGGAAAAGCCCCAATTGGGATTCTATCTTTCCCTTGCCAATATGTTCAGCAACATCATCTTTGACTATCTCTTCATCGTGATGTTCCATTGGGGAATGGTGGGAGCAGCCGTGGCCACAGGCATCGGCGCCTGCATCAACGGACTCGTCCCCCTCTACTACTTCTCCCGTCCCAACAGCAGTTGCCTGCGCTTCACCTCCTACAAGTTCGATCGCCAGACTCTACTGGATACCTGCTACAACGGCCTGTCCGAAATGGTGGATGATATGGCTGCTTCCATCATCTTCGTTTTTTACAACATACAGTTGCTACGCTTTATGGGAGAGGATGGAGTAGCCGCCTTTGGCGTGGTAGTGTTCGTTGAAGGTATTTTCACCGCCGTATTCGCTGGCTTATGTCTGGAAGCTAATTCCGTCGTAGGCTACCACTACGGCGCACAAAATTTCTCCGAGCTGAAAAGCCTGCTGAAAAAGGGCATCATCATCAATTTATTGTTTGGGGTGCTGATGTTTTCCCTTGCCGAAACCACTGCCGGCTGGATAGCAAGAATTTATGTTGGCTATGACCTGGCGGTCTGTGCCTTAGCTGAGGAAGCTTTGAAAGCCTTTGCTCTAGCCTTTGTGCTGCAAGGCTTCAATATCTATGCCGCTGCATATTTCACGGGGCTGAACAACGGCAAAATCTCTGCTATCATTGCTCTTACCCGCACCTTTCTTTTTCAAACCCTGGCAATTTTCGTCCTGCCAATGATTTTCGGCCCCGAAAGCTTGTGGATATGCCAGACAGTAGCGGAATTCTTTGCCGCCGCAGTGGCTATCTTCATGCTGTATACCTACCGGCACGATTACCTCGGCGATAAAGAATAGTTTGCCAGCTGGTTTATTTTCACCAACAGCTTCACGCTTGTGCATACGATTTTCCCACCTGACTAAAAACGGCGGCAGATGTTTCACGTGAAACATCTGCCGCCGTTTTTTTCATAGTTGCATCACCAAAAGGTAGCTGCAGCCGATGAAGGCAGCAGCATGAGCTACAGTGAACTGGATGAAGCCTCGGATAAAATAGCCACTTATCTCCTGGAACATGGTTTGAAAAAGGAGGCCTTTGTGGCCATCTGCATTGGTCGCTGCAAGGAATTCATGGCCGCTGCCCTGGGGGTACACAAGGCCAGTGGCGCCTATGTCCCCATTGACCTGGACTATCCTGCGGCTCGTGTTGCCTATATGCTGGAGGATTCCGAAGCAGGCATCGTCCTGACAGAGAAGCTGGTTCGCCAGGCACTGGAAACCTGCGCGCCCCTCCCTGCCGAAAATTACGGATGCACCCCCGAGGGCCTTGCCTACATGATCTATACCTCCGGCTCCACGGGAAAGCCCAAAGGGGTCATGATACAGCACAAGGCTCTGGTGAACTTTGTTCATTTCATCCGTGAACGCTGGCATCTGACGGAAAAGAGCCGGATTGCCTGCCACTCCAACTTTGCCTTTGATGCTTCGGTGGAAGATCTGTACCCTGCCCTCACGGCGGGGGGGCTGTGTCTATGCTATGTTTATAACCAAACTTAACAAATAATATTAAAGTTTTTAATAAACTTTACTGCTCACCAATTGTTCTCGGCAAGCCGAGTAAGGGGCAAGCCCTCACCAAGCAAGTGGTCATCACAATAGCTACTACAGATGGACGTAGCACTACGCCCTCTATCCCATAG
Organism: Selenomonas sp.; assembly: GCA_017635515.1. Taxonomy (GTDB): domain Bacteria; phylum Bacillota; class Negativicutes; order Selenomonadales; family Selenomonadaceae; genus Selenomonas_B. The sequence continues at coordinate 1,972 of JAGBLH010000184.1, read as the reverse complement.
GCTATTCGCTATTTGGGAATACTTTTTGAGGTCGTTAGCTTATTTCAAATAGGCGGCTCTGCCGCTAGACGAGATACCCTGCGCCAACTTTGGACATTTTTACGAGCCGAAAGATGATGTCTCCGTCATTCCGCTAAAGAACGAGGCTCTTTTCTCGGTTCAATCTTTCTAAAGTTCAGTCCTCGCAGATTCGTCACATCTATTATAGCATTGTTTTTAACGTTTTTGAATAGTTTGATTATAATTGTTTACTATACTCGGTACCACTTTCCTCACCAGGAAATGGTCGAAACTGGAAGAGATAGTAGATATGGATGACGAGTCAGAATAAAAAAGGATATAAAATGAAGAAGGCTCGAATGTTTCACGTGAAACATTCGAGCCTTCTTCTATCTCCCGCCCCAATTTTACAGCCTCATCCCCAATGCCCTAAGCCAGCAGCCCCATCAGTATTCTTACATTCTTGGTACTGTACTCGATCTGCTCGGACCAACGGCGCACTGACTCGCCAAGCTGGTCTGTGAGATGATAGGTCAGATATATGAAATCGGTATTCAGCTGTGCATAGGTCAGCACCGTCCCCAGCCATATTGCGGCACCTGCTCCAACGCACGATAGAGGATGTATTGGTAGATGCGATCAAAAGCCTGCGGCACTGCACCCTCAGGCGCAAACTTTTCTGAACGCAGCTGCTTGAGCTGTGCCGTCCAAGCTGCATCTATGGGCTCTGTCTTTTCCAGGCAGTCAAGCACAAAGGCTGCATCCTCAGAGGTAAGGCCTGCCTGATAGCACAAGTCACTCTCACTTGCTGGCAGGGATAGACGCTGCAGCAGCTCTTTCAGCGTCATAGTCTCGCCAGTTTCCGTCCCGAAGGATAGCGGCGCTGTATCAGCCAGGAGCAGCTCACAGCTTTTTTCACAGCTAAGCCCCACCCCGGCCAGTTCATAGTCTCCCAAGGTCACGAAAAAACGGGGATGGTTCGTGCAAATGTCGCAAAGGATGGACTCGTCAGCCCTGAGGATAAGCTCGCACAGCCCATCCTCACGCAAGAAGGGACAGCGGTCACCTGCCCCCAGGCGGAACTGCCAAACACCCTCGACCTCAACTATATGCTGACGGATTTTCTCGCCCAAGGCGCCACCAAGCTGCTGATATTTTGCCGCAGCTACCGGGTCGATATCAATCTCCCAACCAGCGCAGCAGGTATGCTGGCAACTAGCGGCTTTGCAGCAGAAATCCTTGTAAAACTCTGGATATATCGTGACTGAACTCAAAATCATTCCTCCTTCCGTCAAACGCAGCAATCAGCCTCAATGCGGCTTACATTTCCTCTATTATAACGCCGTTGTTCCAGTTTTGCCGTAGAAAAAACTTTCGGCTGGCGTTTTCTCGCAGGTGTCATATTGAGCCTGACTGGTTGCTGGTATACCAGATTATCGAAGACCGTCTGGTCTTGAAACTTATGCGGACAGGCAGCCATAGTGATTTATTCTGAAAGCACCCCCTCCCCTGCGATTGTGGGAGAGGGTGCTTTCATTTGCATCTCACCTGCATAAATTTGTGTACTTTTTCCCCTCAATGAAGTACAATAATTACACCTTTATAATTTATCGAACTAGGAAGTGATGATTGATGATACATATTTTTGACGGAGCTATGGGCACCATGCTGCAGGCCGGAGGGCTGAAGCCGGGCGCGGCGCCGGAGCTGATGAATGTGGAGGCACCTGAGGTTGTGAAAAGCGTGCATCTGGCCTACCTCAAGGCCGGGTCTGACTATATCGAGACCAATACCTTCGGGGCCAGCCCCCTGAAGCTGGCCCACTACGGGCTGACTGACCGCATGGCGGAGCTGAATCGCGCCGCCGTGGGGGTTGCCAAGGCAGCCATTGCCGAAGCGGGCGTGCAGGCGCAGGTGGCTGGCTCCATGGGGCCGATTGGGCGTTTCATTGCACCGCTGGGTGACCTTGACT
>JAGBLH010000183.1 GCA_017635515.1 Selenomonas sp. | reverse complement strand
GGAAGGAGCTTCCCCCGGCGGGGGGGTGCGCAGGCTGCGCAAGTGGCTCGCCCGGGGGGCGGCGCTGGCAGTGGCGGTGCTCATTGCGCTGGCCATAGAGAACTGGCCTTTGGGCAGGGAACCTGCCCAGGAAAGGCTTTCCCTGCCTGCAGAGGCTCCGGCGGCTGCAACCGAGCACGTGGCTGAGAAAGCTGGGGGAGACGGGCAGCCCGCAAGGGAAGCAGCAGGGCCTGAAGGAAGCTCTTTGCCTCCCAGGGAGATGGCAGCAGAAACTGCTCCGGCTCCGCCGGTGCAGGAGGAGCCTCCTGCAAGGGAAGGCGTCTTCGAGGCTGGCACGCCCCAGTCTGCCGTCACTCCGCACCTCACCTATGCACCTCCGCAGGTACCTTCTGCTGACAAGCAGAAACTCATGCAGGAGGCGGGAGAAGTGCTCAGGCGTTAAAAAGTTCTTTGTATTTCCAAGGAATTTTGATATATTATATTATTGATTGCAGGGAGCAGGGGAAGAGGCTGGAAGCCTTTGGCACCCAGGGAAAGTTTAGGAGGTTTGACCTTTGAAGAAAACGCGATACAGATATCTGGCTGCGGCCTTGGCTCTGGCCACCGGCGCAGCCATATTGCCGGGCTATGCCTATGCAGCAGAAGCAGCGGCGGCTAAGCAGGAGACGGCAGCGGCCGCTGAGGCAGGAAAAGCCGGCACGGCTGTGGCAGCAGAGACTGCAGGTGGCAGCAAGGCGGCCCAAGAGACCGGGGCCTCTGCAGCGAATGGGCAGGCGGCGATGCCTGCTCCTGCGGATGAGCGCACCACCAACTGGAACAAGAACCGCCCGGATGAGAAGTACATAGAGTCCCTGCTGGGCCAGTTCGAGGGCCAGACCATCGTGGACACCCGCTTTGAAGGTGCTTCGGAAAAGACGGAGCCTACTGCCAAGGCAGCCATCTCCATGCATGCAGGTGATATGTTCACCCCCGGGCTGGTGATGGAGGGGCGTGACTCCATCTACAATACGGGTTATTTCTACGATATCTATCCGACTTTCGAGAAGGTGCCCGAAGGCGTCATTGTCACCTATCATGTGCTGGAGAACCCGGTGCTGACGGGCATTGAGCTTATTGGCAACACGGTGGAGAAGGACGAGGATCTCTATAAGCGCATGGGCGTGAAGGAAGGAGAAATCCTCAACAGCCGCATCCTCCATGAGAACATCCAGGCTATCCAGGACTTCTACCACAAGGATGGCTACATCCTCATGAAGGTCACTGATATGAATATTGACCCAAGCGGCAAGCTCACCATCAAGATCAGCGAGGGCCTGCTGGAGGGCTATGCAGTCAAGGGCAACAAGAAGACCAAGGACCGTGTCATCCTGCGGGAAATGCGCCAGAAGCCAGGCGATGTGTTCAATTCCAAGCTGGCCCGCCGCAGCATCCAGCGCGTCTACAACCTGGGCTTCTTTGAAGATGTGAACATCAAGATGAACCCTGGCGTGGAGCCAAATGCAGTGGTCATGGAAGTAGATGTGAAGGAGAAGCGCACCGGTACCTTCGGCGTGGGCTTGGGCTACAGCACCTCTGACGGCATCCTGGGCATGCTGAACGTGGCTGATACTAACTTCCGCGGCACAGGCGATGCCATTTCTATCACCATCCAGAAGTCAGGCGGCAGCAGAGACGCCAGAGGATATGTCTTCTCTTACAGGCATCCCTGGCTCGACCGCAAGGAAACAGCTGGCACTTTGAAAATCTATAACCGTACCTACGAGTATGCGGACTATGACACCAATGGCAAAAAAAAGGAAAGCTACATGCGCAAGTATTCCGGCGGGGAAATCACCCTCAGCCGTCCTGTCAGCGAGTATTCCACCAACTACATCACCCTCAGGAACCGCAAGGACAAATATATAAGGCATGTGGATGACGGCAACGTGGTCTGGAAGAACCCGGACGGCAGTATCCATTGGGGTGAGCATGATGAGGCTTGGAAGGATTACAACTTCGGTACTACCCGTTCCATTATCTTCCAGCATGCAACGGATACCCGCGATAATATCTACAATCCCACCGAGGGCGGCAGGGTCAGCCTTACTGCCGAAGTGGCAGGCTTTGGCGGCGATTTCAATTTCCAGAAGGCTTCCATAGCTGATACCCGCTACTACAAGGTAGGCCATGCTCAGGTCATTGCCTTCAGGGGAGAACTGGGCTATGGCCGCGGTCATCTGTCCGAATTCAACCAGTACCGCATCGGTGGGCAGGATACTTTGCGAGGCTATCGCGATGACCAGTTCCGTGGCGATCGCATGGGCCTGCTGTCGCTGGAATACAGGTTCCCTCTGGTAGAGAAGGTTCAGGGCGCTATTTTCGCCGATGGGGGCAGCGCCTGGAGCGGCAGTGCGTTCCCGCGCAGCGGTGAGCTTCACGGCAGCCTGGGCTTTGGCATTTCCCTCAGTACGCCCATCGGCCCCCTGCGTCTTGACTACGGCAAGGGCGAGAACGGCGGCCGTGTCCACTTCACTGTAGGCGGCATGTTCTAAGGACGGTGAAGGGAGCCGTGCCATCGAGGACCTTGAGACTTGCCTGCCTGTGCCTTGTCCTGTGCCTGATGCTTGGGGGCAGGGCAGATGCTTCACCACGGGTAGAAGCAGTGCAGGCTGAGGTCACGGCGATTCATTCCTTGCCGGCACTGGCCAAGGCCCGCATGGAAAAAAGCGTGGAGGTCATTGCCAGCCAGCTGCTCACAGGTCAGGACGCAGCAGAGCTGCAGGGACAGAAATCTTCCCATGAAGCTCTGATTACGGAAATCTTTGACAAGGTGCTCATTGGCTACACCGTCACGGGCACAGTCATAGTGCCCGGTGAGACTGCCATAGTGAAGGTCAGCCTGGCTCCCTGGGATGCCACTATCGAGCAGGTAGAGCCAGTGATAGCAGTGGAGGGAATGTCTCCCCTGGTGGAGGAGCTGGTGCGCCAGGACGCTGCAGGGCTGGGAGAAGTCTTCCAGCAGGCCCTTTTGGGACTGCCTGTGGCAGCAGGAGACTGGACGGCAGGCCTTATCCGTCAGGAGGTCAGGACATATCTTTCTGAGCATCTGCCTGATTTCCGGGCAGACTTCGAGGTATATCCCGGCCGGCAAACCAGGGCGGAGATTACCCTTTATCCCAGATTGCCGGTGGTGCGCACGGTGGATTTGGCCATGCGTTCTGACACCATACCCAATGTGACGCTCCTCTCTTATCGCAGCGAAATGCAGGAAATGTGCAATAAGCTGGTGGGGGTGCCCGTGGGCTTTGTCGCAAGGCACCGGGAAGCCTTTGAAGGAGCCTTGGCCAGGAGCCTGGACGAGCAGGGAGGCCTTAGCAGCTGGCAGCTGAAAACGCAGGTGGAAATCATCCCCGGGGAGAATGCCCAGGTCATAAGCCACTCTGATACAGACCGCTATCGTGTGCGGCTGGAGGGCTGGCTGGATGTGGGCCGCAGGTCGGAAGATAACCGCAACAGGGATCTGACCCTCAGACTGCATGTGGGAGCGATGATTTCCAAGAAGGATGAGCTTTTCACCCTGCTTGATGTCTACCCGGAAAAGCCTGACTGGGGATGGCAGCTTGGCTATGGCCGCAGCCTGAGCTCCAAGGGCAGGGCGGAGCTTCGCTATGACCTCAGGGACAGCCAGTGGATCATGGCTGCCAGCCAGCAGCTGGCCAGGCGTTGGCTTTGGCGGTATGAGTACCGCTGGGGCGGGCGCGTCTGGGAGACTGCCCTGCGCTACCGGCTACACGACTTTATGGCTTTTGAGTATGTGGTGGACAGGCATGACAACTGGTTGAGAGTCATAGGATACTTCTGAGGAAATTCTGCCTATGGCAAAATTTCCTCAGATGATGTATGCTCAAAGCGTTTGCATACTTTGAGCGAAACGCTAATTGTATATTTTGCCTATGGTAAAATGTGAACGATTGCGTTATAATTATTATGTTTCTGTGCAAGTTGGATGGAAATTTTGCAACCCGAAAAGGGTAAAGGAGAAATGCAACATGGTTAAATTGGAAAAAAAGCAGGTTAAGATTGTAAGCGTTCTTATCGCTCTGGCTTTCATCGGCTCTGTGGTGGCCCTGGCCCTGACCCAGTCCGGTTCCGGCCTGGCTTCCGCCGCCAGCTCCAGCGTGGGCGTCATTGACTACCGCACGGTAGCAGCCCAGCATCCGAAGCTCCAGCAGGCTGAGCAGACCATGCAGAATGAAGTGCAGAATGCCCAGAAGGAGTTTGAGGAGAAGTCCGCTAACATGAACGACCAGGAGAAGGGCGACTACTATCAGCAGACCCAGCAGCGCCTCCAGCAGAAGAACAACGAGCTCATGGAGCCCATCCGCCAGAACATCGAGGAAACGGTGAAGAAGGTGGCTGAGGCCAAGGGCCTGCAGGTTGTCCTCGACAAGGGCGCTGTGGTTTACGGCGGCCAGGACATCACTCAGGACGTTGTTTCCAAGCTGGGCAAGTAAGACAGCCAAATGGCATATTAGCAAATACCGGGCCGAGATGCTCGGTATTTGTCTTAGTAGGTGAAATTTGAGGGAGGGCAGGCTTTTGAAGGATAAGGATGATTCGTCCCTCGAGGGAAGTCCTTCAGCCAGTGAGGAAGAGGCAAGCCTCAAGGGGCTTTGGCAGGCTCATCGGCGCCAGGTGCTGGCAGGGGCTGCCGCCTTTCTTCTGTTGCTGACGGCGGGCGCAGGGGTGATTCTGAAAACCGTGCTGGACAGGCAGGAGCCGCATTTGCCGGCCAAGCTGCCCAGCGAGATTGCCTATGCGGATGCCCGCAAGGTCTGGCCTGCCCATCCTGATTATGCAAGGCTCCAGCAGCTCAGGGCACAGTCTCTCAGCCTGGAAATGGAATTGGAAGACCTGCAGGAACTGCCGCTGCTGACGGTGCAGCCGCCGGAGACTGACAGCCAGCCCTTCAAGGATTCCGTCTGGCAGAAAAATGCCCAGACTGTCATTGGCGGCCGGGTGCAGCTGGAACGGGAGCGAAAGCAGATAGAAGAGGATTATCGTGAGGCCACCCGTGCGGCCTATGAGGCCCAGCGGGCAGCCCTCGATGATGAATACCTCAATGACATCCTCAATATCAACCTGAAGCTGGACAATCAGAAGCAGATGCACCATCCCTGGGTCAAACAGGAGGAACTGGATGCTGAGCGGGCTGCCTGGGAAGAGGAATCCCTGCAGCTGAAGCGGGAGCGCGGAGAGCGCCAGTATCAGCTGAAGCTTGCCTGGGACAAGCAGGTGCAGGACTATGTGAACTCTGTCATGGCTCCCAAGATTGCCGAGTGGGACAGGAAGTCCAAAGAAGCCCTTGAGCAGCAGAAAGCCGAAGCTGTAGCCGCCGAGGCGGCAGCCCAGGCCAGGAATGCCGAACTGATGTCCAGGCAGATGGCTCTTTCCCTGCAGGTGCAGCAGCATCTGGAGAAGCGTCAGCAGCTCATGCAGGTGAAGCAGGAGCTTGCGGCGCTGGAAAACCATATCGCCAACGATATTGCTGGCAAGGGGGCCAAGATTGCCATTCTTCACCACTACACCATGATACTTTCCGTGCCGATGCTCACTTTGCAGGGAATCTTCCCCGGCACCAGGGGCAGGGACTTCTCTCAGCCCTTTTACGGCGAGGTCACGGGGAATATAGATGATGTGACGGAAGAACTGGCGGCAGAGGTTCGCACCATAGTGAGTTCAAGTAAAGAGAAATAACAGATAAAGGAAGCTGAGCAAGAAATGAATTTGAAGAAGAAGGCCATGCTCATTGCAGCAGCTCTGATGGCTTCGGCCCTCTTGGGCGGCTGCGGCCAAGCTAAGATTGGTTACATAGATGCAGAACGGGTAATCAAGGAGGCTCCCCAGATCAAGGCTCTTGACGAGGAGGGCAGCCAGAAGTACAAAGAGGCTGTAGAGGAAGCAGAGAAGAAGCTGCAGGAAAACCAGAACCTGAGCCAGGAAGAGGCCCAGAAGGCACAGATGGACGTGCAGCGCAAGCTGCAGGGCATCAACCAGTCCTACGCCCTGCAGATGCGCCAGAAGCTGGATGTGGCCTTGGGGGAGATTTCCCGTGCTGAGAAGCTTGATGCTGTGGTGCAGAATGCGCCGGACCAGCCTACAGCCGTGACTGGCTGCATCGACATCACTGACAAGACCATCGAGAAGCTGCAGTAAGAAGAGCCGGAGGAGCATGCCATGAAGAAGACATTGCAGGAAATCGCCTCGCTGGTGGGGGGCCGGGTGGCCGGCGATGGGGAAATTCTCATTTCCGGGCTGGATAATATTGCAGGCGCCGGGGAAAGCGACCTGACCTTTGCGGTGGATCCCCATATCGAGGAGGCCAAAAAGTCCCGTGCGGCAGCTGTGATGCTGCCGGAGGGGGAGGCAGCGGCCCAGGACTTCCCCAAGGCTGCCATCTATGTGGAAGACCCCCGGGCAGCTTTTGCCAAGCTGCTGGAGATCTTCACGCCGAAGCTGGTGTTTCCCATGGGTGTAAGCGACCAGGCTTATATCGGTGCTGATGTGAGAATCGGCGAAGGGGTTACCATCATGCCCTTTGCCGTGGTGGACAGCCATGCGGTCATCGGGGACAGGGTGACCATTTATCCCCATGCTTATGTGGGCCAGTATGCCGAGATCGGCGCTGAGACGGTTATCTATCCCTCGGCCACCGTGCGCGAGCGTTGCCGGGTGGGCAAGCGCTGCGTCATCCATGCCTCTGCGGCTATCGGCTCTGACGGCTTTGGCTTCACCACCAAGGACGGCGTACACACCAAGGTGCCCCAGGTGGGCGATGTGGTGCTGGAGGATGAGGTGGAGATTGGCTCCCATGTGGGGATTGACCGGGCCGCCATGGGCTCCACAGTCATTGGCAAGGGCACGAAGATCGACAATCTGGTGCACATCGGCCATAACTGCAAGATTGGCGCCAACTGCCTGATTGTGGCCCAGACGGGCATCTCCGGCTCCACGGAAGTGGGGCATAACGTCACCTTCGGCGGCCAGACCGGCACAGTGGGCCATATCAAGATCGGTGCCAACTCTGTCTATGCGGCACGTTCCGGCATCATCAGCGATATGCCCGAGGGCCAGTTCTGTGCAGGCTTCCCTGTGCAGCCGCATACAGAATGGCTGCGCATGAAGGCGGCCATGAAGCGCTTGCCGGAGCTTGTGAAGAAGGTCAAGGCGCTGGAGAAAGAATTGGCTAAGAAGTGAATCCTGGAAGGAGCTGCTCAGTGCGGCTCCTTTTTTGAGAATAGAAGAGGTAGATTATGTTGGCGTATTATCTGGTAAAGGCTCTGAGCTGGGCGGCCTGCTTCCTGCCCAGGCGCATGAGCGACAGCCTGGGCAGGGGACTGGCGCTCATGCTGTGGCCCTTTGTGCCCAAGAAGAGAAAGCTTCTGGCCAGGCAGCAGATCATGGACTGCCTGCAGGTGGATGAAAGGGAAGCAGAGCGCATTGCCAAAGAGAGCACCCTGCGCTTCGGCCCCATGCTCTTTGAGGTGCTGCGCTCCCCTGTCATCAAGGAGCGTATGGACGAATATGTGACCCTTACAGGGGCGGTGGATGAGCTGAAAGCCCAGGCTGCCTCCGGGCAGGGGATTGTCTTTGCTACCTCCCATTCGGGCAACTGGGAGCTGGAGGGGGGCGCCCTGGCCCATCACGGCATTCCGCTGGTGGCAGTGGCCAAGAAGCAGACCTCTAAAGGCATGGACAAATTTATCAACGAATATCGCGCTCTCATGGGCATGCATGTGACCTATAACAAGGGTGTGCGGGAAATGTATGAAATGCTGGGGCAGGGCTGGGCCATCGGCCTGCTCTCTGATCAGGACCCCAGCCGCAAAGACGGCATGGTGATGGATTTCTTTGGCAGGCCTACCAATTGCGTGGTGGGAGCTGCCACCATGGCCCGTTTCAAGGATGTGCCTGTCTTCATGGTGCAGATCCACAAGGAAAAGGACGGCCGCCACACCCTGCATATCTATCCTCCCCTGCGGGTGGAGAGGTCAAAAAACAAGAAAGAGGATATCAGGAACACCACCCAGCAGTTGAACCACATGCTGGAAGAGCATATCCGCCGCTATCCCGAGGACTGGTTCTGGCTCCACGACAGATGGAAGTCCATGCGGGAGGAGTACTGAAAATATGAAAAACCGCTTTCCGTTCGGAAGGCGGTTTTTTAGCAGGAATATCTATTTTTGTGCGGCCAATTGTCATCGACAAATCACTTTTTCATCATTGCTTGCAAAAAGAGTTTTGGCGGTCGTATGACGAATGGGGGGAAGCAGGAGCTGCCAGAAGGGGGATTTTATTTTAAATCCCTGCTGTATTCACGCAGCCTGGTGATGGCTTCTGCCCGGTTCTCCTGCAAGGTGATGCGGCTGAGGTAGTCATAGAAGGCGGTGGTGATGTCTGATTCGCTGGAGAAAAATGCTATGGTGTCCTTGCCTGCATTGTGCATGAGGACGCCGGTATTTTCCTTTACCATGAGCATGATGATGTCCTGGGAGCCGGTGAAGAGGTTAATGCCTGCGTAATAGCGGCGTGAGGAAAAGGGATTGATTTCCGGCCTTGGGGGCAGGATGACATGATAGTTGGGCTGGGTTTCCAGCAGTTCGATGATGGCCTCGATGTGCTGACGGAATTCTTCCACGGTATAGGAAAGCTCCGGCTGTCCCAAAAGATCCCGGAAGGGAATGGGCAGGGAGCCGTCAGTCACCAGCTCGGCATCGGGCAGACAGAGGATTTCTGTTATGTGGCAGCCATGGGCAAGCTGGGAGGAAAAATGAGCCTGGAGCTTCGCTGTTTCCTGCCGAAAGATAGGATGCCTGACGCGTTCGGCGATGTTCTTGTTCACACGCTCCGGCATGGTATAGCGGGAGGGGATGGAACGCAGCATGATGAGGCTGTCCTCTGCCTTGGCGAAGGCGAAGTAGGTGTGCAGGAAATCCTCCACATTGTGGATGCCGAAAATCTTTACCAGCGGGCGGCAGAGGGCAAGATAGTCGAAGTATTCATCCTCCAGGGCATTGACCGCCGCCTTATCCCGGATGAGGATGTTTACCATGGTCTTTTTCGTGTCCATGATGGACTGGGACATGAGGGCGGACTGCTTCTGCGCGATGAAAAGGGTGCGGCGAAAGATATTGTCGCGGATGCGCGGGCAGTAGTAGGTCTCGATTTTTCCTGTCACATAGATGGGCACCCACTTCTTGATGGCTTCCACCATCTCCTCGATATTGCGGCGGATGGTGTGGACAATCTTGATTTTCCCTCCCTGGGCGATGATGGTGGTGAGCAGCTGTGACCAGCGCTTCGTGAAACTGGCATCTTCGTACAGCCATTGCATATTTTCATCGCTGTGGAGCAGGAGGGAGACAGGCGCATGGGATTCGCAAAGCTCCGAGAGGAATTTCTCTACGCCCTGGCGCTTGTCGGCATTGCCGTAAAAGAACTCTGTGGCGTCTTCTGCTCCCTCTGCAGTATTTTTTTGTTTTTTCAAGTCGAGGTCAATATCCAGCATCTGCAGGTCGTATTCGTCCGCAGGGGACACAGGCTCGGACAGCCATTTGGCCAGAAGCTTGATTTGCTCCCCAGCCACCTGGGGCCAGGGGGATTCTGGGCAGATCCTCTGTGCCAGGGCGGCCTTTTGGCCGGGCAGTTTGATGTTTTTGGCAAAGAAGGAAGCAAGGGGCTGGATGAGGTCGCGGTTCTGGGGCAGGTTGCGCTTCCCCAGACGCAGGCGGCTGATATAGGATGCGTCAAAGGACAGGGCCTTTCCCAGGGTGTTGTTTTGCGTGCCTGTCAGGCGCATCAGGAAATCCAATTTTTTGGCGATGTTCAAGCTCATGTGGCAACCTCCTTGCTAAATGGTCTTTTTGTTTTATTATACCCTGTTTTTAGCATGAATCAACTGACTTGTCACAATATTGACAGATTTGTCATTGACAAATCTGTCAAACAACTATACATTTTTAAAATTTTCATGTACGATAAAATTGCCATTGAAATATATCATTTCATAGCGTTTTATATGGTTTCCCTGCTGTGCGAGCCTGGGAAGGTCAGCTCGGCTTGTGCAAGAGTGGTCAGGTTCCAAGAAAGGATGTGGAGGTAATGAAGAGATTTTCGAGGCTTGTTTCCCTGTTGGCAGTCATGGCGGCGGTGCTGGTCTTTTCCGTGGCCAGCGTGCTGGCATCTCCAGCTGACAGCCTGAACTGGCAGGATTCCACCATCACTGTGACAGGCATGGGGGCACCCCCGGCCAATGCCAGGAACAGCGCCCAGGCCCGCATGATGGCCCGCCGGGCAGCTGTGGTGGACGGCTACCGCCAGCTGGCAGAAATCGTGAAGGGCGTCAATGTGGATGCTGAGAGCACCGTGGAAAACTTCATGGTTACCAGCGATGTAGTCCGCACCAAGGTCAGCGCCCTGGTGCAGGGCGCCCAGGTAGTGAGTGAGCGCGCCACTTCCAATGGGGGCTATGAAGTCACCATGAAGATCGCCATGTTCGGCGTGAGCAACTCTCTGGCCGAAGCCGTCATGCCCAAACCTCCTGTGCAGGAAGTTTTCCCAGAGCCGGTGCAGTCCGTAGCTCCTTCCCAGCCTGCCTATGATGCAGGGGCTTCCGTCAGCGTGCGCATTGATGTGACTGCCAAAGCGCCTGCTCCTCCTGCTGCCAATTCCAATGCCATCGGCGGCTACACGGGCCTGATCGTTGACTGCCGCGGCTTGGGCCTCCGGCCTGTCATGAGCCCGGTCATTAAGAATGCCAGCGGCGAAAAGATCTATGGGCATAAGAATCTGAATCCTGATTTCGTCATTGCCAACGGCATGGCCAGCTACACCACGGATATTGCTAATGGCACCAGGCGCGCAGGCAGCAATCCCCTGGTGGTGAAGGCTGTTTCTCTGGACAGCCACAACAGCTATCCTGTGCTTTCCGTGGCAGATGCCAACCGTGTCCTCATTGAAAACAGGAGCGCAGGCTTCCTTGAGAAGACCAACGTGGTGTTCATCCGCTGAGTTATGCTTCCCGCCTCCTCCTTTTTTGGGGGGAGACGGGATTTTTCCAAAAACGGGGCTGACCTTCCCAAGCTCGCATGATTATCACAAGAACGTATATATGCATTCCGAAAGGGGGATAAAGATGTACGCGGAAAGTATTGGCAAAACAGAAGAAGTATGTAGGCAAGAGCAACTACACTTCCGATGGCGCGACGGTAGGAGCTATAGACGAATTCAGGGTGGTAGCCCGTACCAATTTTCCCAAGGGCTTTATCGGCAGGAGCAATTACCCTTCTGATGGAGCAACGGTGGGCACTATAGACGACTTTCATATTGTAGATGGAGAGGCGGTATGGACTACAGACTTCCAGCCGCCTATGCCCCAATAAAGACAGCTGATTTTTTGTGATGAGGAAAAGGAAATGATGAGGAGGACTTGAGATGAAAAAGAGTCTTGGCGTAATCATGGCAGCCCTGATGGCTTTCACTTTTGGCACAGCTTCGGCGGCGGAGATTGGCAATGACGGATTCGTGCAGGTGGAGGTGGAGGTCTACCCGGAGCCGGGGGAATCCCTCAATGACATGCGCAGGGTGGCGGTGGCAGAGGCCTACCGTCAGCTGGCTGAGGAAGTGGATGAGCTCCATGTCACTTCCAACACCACAGTGATAAAGTCCCGCCGGGCCAGCGACACGATCAATATTTCCGTGGACGCCATCCTCAAGGGAGCCAAGATCAGCAAGGTGTACCGGGATAACGCCGGTGTTTTCCACGCCATTGCCACCCTGGGAGTGTACGGGGGTGCCAACTCTCTGGCAGGCGTGCTGCTGCCCACGGATGTGGTCCATGAGGACTTCCCACAGCCCAAGATGACCAGCATGGAAAGCGGCAGCTTTGATCAGGGCAAGAGCTACACGGGCCTGATTCTGGACTGCCGGGGAAAGGGACTGGCTACGGCTATCTCCCCTGCCATCCTCTCTCAGGGAGGCGAGCGGATCTACGCCTATGAGAACGTGCCCCGCCAGACGGCCATCAGCTGGGGCATGGTGGACTACTCCGAAGATATCAATAGCGGCGTGTCCAGAGCCGGTGACTCTCCCCTCGTCATCAAGGCCGTCAGCGTGTCCGGCGGCGTTGATCCCGTGGTGAGCCAGGCGGATGCAGACAGGATCCTGGCAGCGAACCAGGCATCGAAATTCCTTGCCAACTGCTCTGTGGTGATCGTGAGGTAAAGACCATGAAAAAATTGACGAAACTGGCAGCAGCCGCTATCCTGGGTCTGGCGTCAGTCTGCGCCCTGTCCTCCTCGGCAGAGGCAGCCATCCAGACCATCGAGGCCTCCGGAGTCTATGTGATGGATTCCAGGCTGGGGGAGACCACCGAGGCCGCCACGGCGAGAGCCCGCGAGGACGCCAAGCGGGCCGCCGCCGAGAAGGCGGGGGTCTATGTGGAGTCCTACTCCAAGACCGTCAACATGGTACTGGAGGCAGACGAGGTGCGCACCATCGCAGCCCAGTTGCTGAAGATTCAGGGAGAAAAGTCTAAAGTGGCGGTGCTGGAGGACAGCCTGCTGCAATTCACCGTGACCATCACCGCCCTAGTGGATGACAGCGGCGTGGATATGCAGAGGGCAGTCAGCAGCGACAAGAGCATCCTGTCGGAGGATGTCCGGCGCAACAATGAGCTCCAGCGGGAGTATGATGCGCTGAAACGGCAGATGGAGGAACTGAAGCGGAAGTATGAGGGGGCGGGAGAAGCCCAGCGCGCAGAGATCAAGGCGGAAGCAGCCGCCAACACCCAGCGCTTCGGCGCGGCAGAGGAACTGGAGAAGGCCAACGGCCTTTTCGCCCGGGGAGACTACACCCAGGCCCTTTCCGCCTACACCCGCGCCCTGGGTTTGAACCCACGGCTGCCGGAGGCTTACAACAACCGGGGGCTGGCCTATT
>JAGBLH010000182.1 GCA_017635515.1 Selenomonas sp. | reverse complement strand
TGCTCTCTGCCAGGCTCAGCCGCACCGGCCCTGCCACTCCTTCTGCCGGAGCATTCACTGCAGGTTCGGCGGCAGCAGGCTTATCCTGTCCCAGCTCTATGGCTGTCATATCATAAGGTTCTGCCGCCTCCCCCCAGGTGCAGCAGGAGAGTGCCGCTATTGCTAAGACTATTGCTTTTTTCATTTCCCGGTCACCTTCTGTGTATAGAGTTCATGCCCGCTTGCCCTCATGCCACCTGCTGGCGCTTCACCAGTTCGGCGAAGAGGCCTCCCTTATCCACCAGTTCCTTGAAAGTCCCCATCTCGGCGATGCGGCCATCGTCCATGACGATGATGCGGTCACATCCTCTGATGGTGGAAAGCCGGTGGGCCACGATGATGCGGGTAGCCTTGAGTCGCTCAAGGCTTTGGGTCACAATGGCCTGGGAGCGGTTGTCAAGGGCGCTGGTGGCTTCGTCAAAGACCAGCAGGGCGGGCCTTCCTACCAAGGCCCTGGCGATGAGCAGCCGCTGGCGCTGGCCGCCTGAGATGTTGGAACTGCCCTCGCTGATGACGGTCTGCATGCCCATGGGCATCTCGGCGATGTCCTCGGCTATGCCCGCCGCCTCGGCGGCCTCCCAGGCATCTTCCTGGGTGAGCATCTTCGTGCCTACGATGTTGGTGAAAATGTCCCCCGTCATGAGCTGGCCGTTCTGCAGGACCACCCCCATCTGGGAGCGCACCGAGGGCAAGGAAAGCTCTTGCAGATCCTGCCCGTCAAAGGTGACGCTGCCACGCTTGGGAATCTCAAAGCCCAGAAGCAGGCGCACCAGGGTGCTCTTGCCGCTGCCTGAGCGGCCCACGATAGCCACATTCTCCCCGGCGGCAACAGAAAAACTCACATCGTGGAGCACTTCCTTGCCCTCCACCTCCGTGACGCCCCCCTTTAGGTCAGGCACCACATTGGTGTAGGCGAAGGTGAGGCCCGAAACCTCGAAGGAGCCGGAGAGCTTGCCTGCGTCGCGCTTTTCCCCAGTGGTCTCAGGCACGGCTTCCAGGATAGGCCTCAGATTCTCCAGCTGAGGCTGGATGGCAAAATACTGGCTCACCAGCCCCAGAACGCCGCCCACCACGCCATTGAAGCTGGAATAGGCGGCGCTGAAGGCTATGAACTGGGCATAGCCGATGCCCTGCTTCACCGTCCTGCCATCAGGGCCAACCTCATTCATGCCGTAGACGGCAATCCAGTAGAGGATCATGGTGAGGATGAAGGGCTGGATGCTGGCGATGATAGAAGTGTAGTTGTTCTGCCAGCGCAGCTTCAGGCTCCAGTTCCAATGCTCGCCAAAGGTCTTGGACCAGAGATTGTAGGCCTGTTCCTCCGCCCCCTGCACCCTGAACTTCTGCAGCCCTGCGAAAATCTGCTGCACAGTGCCGGCGGATTTGTTCCCCGCGTCGATGATCTTCCGCTGCAAGAAGAGCACCCGCCTGAGGACAATGGCCACGAAAATGCTATAGACCGCCCAGACAGCTATGGCTGCCGCCGTCAGCTTCAGGCTGTAGTAGCACATGAGGAAGATGCTCCAGAAGGAGAAGATGAAGGAGAGGATGGAGCTGACGAACTCGCCGGAGGCCAGGCTCTTGGCAATGCCAATGCCTCCCATGCGGCTGGCCAATTCCCCTACGGTGAACCGCCGGAAGAACTTGGTGGGCAGCTGCATGAGCCTGCCCCACATGGCGGCTTCGGCGCTGATCTCAATGCGGGTGGAAATGCGCATCACTGCAATGGAGCGCACGATGGAGAGCGCCGCCGTGGTGAAGCTGGTGACCATCAGGGCCTGGGTCACAGTGGCGAGGCCCTGCCTGTCCAGTATGGGTATGATATCCTGGAAGATGGTTTCCGTAATGATAGGGGTAGCCAAGGGTATAAGTCCGGCAAAGAGGCTGCAGATGACGATGGTGCGGTAATCTGCCATCCAGCACTGGCGGAACATGAATTTCACCAGATCCATGAGTTTCAGCGCCCGGGCGGGAAAGCCTGCATAGCACTGGAAGGCATCGACTTCCAGGTTCTTTGCCTCCTCATCAGTGAGGGGGATGCCCTCCGGCCTCTGCCTCAGCACGATGCGATAGTTTTCAGGGGTCTCGGGTATGAGGGCTGCCAGTTCCTTCCTGCCGCCCGCCCCGTTGTAGAAGCCAATCAAGACGCCGGTGTCCTTCTTGTACCAGCCCTCGGGCAGGGTCACCAGGCGCATCTGCATATTGCCCTTCTGGGTCATGGCCCTGAGCAGCCCCACGGTTTCCATGTCCCTGGCCTTCTCCTCCGAAATGCCCAGATTGTCCGTGGGCATGGAGAGCGCCTTGGCTACCCGTTCCACCACGAAAGCGGCATCCATGACGGCAGGGCTGCTGCCCATGCTTTCATTTTCCCCGACAAAGAGATGCTCCTCCCCCAGCAGATCCCTGATGCCGTTTTCCACCAGCACCTTCTTGGCCATTTTCCTGACATGGATGCGACGGGAAAGGCGCTTGTCCTCAGCACCGAACTGCATGCCCAGGAACATGGAGAGTATCTGCTGATTCTCCCGGAACTCAGCCAGCAGGGCGGCGGGGCTGGCAAACTTTGCCAAAAAACCTTCCTGCCGCCAGGCCTGCAGCATATCGTCACCCTTGTCTGCCTTCTGCCGCAGCCAGGAAATCTCCACCAGGCGGCGGAACCAATGCTCCATCAGGGAGCGCAGTTCCTCTGTCTTCATCTCTTCCAGAGGGCAGAGGGAAAGCTCCGTGTCCTCCTTGGCGTAGAGCTGGAAATACAGCTCTTTGAACTCGTCCATGGCAGGGAAGGCTGCCTCCCCAGCTTCCAGGGCCAGGAGATAGCACTGGCGGAAGGAAAGCTCCTCCCCCGTGCGGGTCACAGCATATACTTCCACGGCACCCGAGAGCACCCGGATAGATTTTTCCTCCTCCTGCAGAAGGAAGCGTTGCCCTGCCAGCAAAGTATGGGTATTTTCCATGGGCTTTACCTCCTTCAATCCATGTCATCCATTTCTGCCTGCTCCTGCTCGGTGATGAGCTGCAGGTAGGGGCCGTCATGGCCTATCATTTCCCGATGGGTGCCCCGCTCCACAATCTTGCCCTTGGAGAGGACGATGATCTCGTCGCAATCCCGGATGGTGGAAAGGCGGTGAGCCACGATCAGGCAGGTGCAGCCGCGATGGCGGATGTTTTCCAGCACCTGCTTCTCCGTGATGGGGTCCAGGGCGCTGGTGGCTTCGTCCAGCACCAGGATAGAGGGATTCACCGCCAGGGCACGGGCGATTTCCAGCCTTTGCCGCTGGCCACCGGAGAAGTTCATGCCGCCTTCGGACACCTGGGCTTCATAGCCTCCGTCCAGCTTCATGATATCCTCGTGGATGCAGGCATCCTTGGCCGCGGCGATGATGTCGCTGCGGCGGACGGTGTTATCAAAGAGGGCGATGTTCTCTGCCACGGTGCCGGTGATGAGGAAGATGTCCTGATCCACAGACGCCAGGGAACTCTGTATCACCTGACGTGGCACCTGCCGCCTGGGCACCCCGTCAAAGGAGAGGGTGCCCTGCCACTCTTCGTAGAGGCCCGTGACAATCTTGGCCAGAGTGGACTTGCCGCTGCCAGAAGCCCCCACCACCGCCACCCAGCTGCCAGGGGCAGCGTGGAGATTGAAATGCTCCAGCAGGGGCGCTTCCAGAGGACTGTAGCCGAAGCTCACTTCCTCCAGGGACAGCTCCCCGGAGAGCCTTTCCCCTGGGAAAGATTTCTTCGCTTCCTCCTCCTCGGAGGGGAAGTTCAGGCTGTCCACTTCGTAGCGGCGCACATCGTTGAGCCTCTGCATCTGCATTTCCGTAGTCTGCAGGGTGGAACCCAGCCCCACCAGGGCATTGACAGGAGCCTGGAAGCTGCCCATGAGGTGCTGGAAAGCCATGAACATACCAGCGGTCATGGCACCCTCCATGATGGAGAAGCCGCCGATGGTCATGATGAGGGCACCGTTGATGCCCGAAAGCAGGGTGGGCAGAAGTTTCACGGACATGGCCCAGAGAGTTGTCTCCTGGGAAGCGGTGAGGACTTTCGTCTGATAGCCCGCCCACTTGGAGAAGAAGTCCGACTCATCCCCGTTGGCCTTGATGGTCTCTATCATGCGCAGGCCGTTCATGGCCACGCCGTAGGCCTTGCCCGCATCCTGCTGGATGCGCATATTGAGATCCGTCAGGTGACGCCGCATGGCGAAGAACAGCGCGATTTCCACCGAGCTGAAGAAGATGCCGATGAGGGTCAGGGTCACGTTGTACTGCAAAAGCAGCAGCAGATAGAAAACGGCCACAAATAAATCCAGCACTGCCGTGGCGGCAGGGCCGGAGAGCACCCCGGCGATAGACTCATTGAACCCCACGCGCCCCGCCACCTCTGCGGCATAGCGCTGGTGGAAGAACTGCATGGGCAGCTTCAACAGATGCCAGAAATAGCTGGAGGAATCTGCCAGGGTGAGCTTTCTCTGCCACTGGGTCAGCACCACGGCTCTGAGCCAGGTCATGATGCCCGAAATGATGAAGGAAAAGGTCATGGCCAGGCATAAGCTCGTCATCCAATCGGGATGCTTGCGGGTCAGGATGTCATCCAGGAAGATCTGGTTCATGACCGGGGAGGCCAGGCCGGGAATGATGGCGCAGAATTCCAGCAGGAAGATGAAGAGGGCCGCCCAGCGGTCTTCCAGGAGCTTCTTCGTCATGTCCTTGAAGACGTTGTAGCGGTGGCCCTCCTTCTTGAAGTCTTTGCCAGGCCTGATGTAGAGGGCCACCCCTGTGTAGGAGGTGCGGAATTCTTCCAGCGGCACTGTGCGCCGCCCCATGGCGGGGTCATTCAGATAGGCGCGGCCATTTTTGAGGCCCTCCAGCACCACGAAATGGTTGAATTCCCAATGTATGATCAGGGGAAAGATATCTTCCGGCACAAGTTTCAGCAGGTCATCCAAGGTCCAGCGGTAGCCGTCTGCCTCGCAATTCCTATTCCGCGCCGCCCGTATGACACAGCTGGCTTTCGAGCCATCGCGATTCACGCCGCACTCAGCCCTGAGCTTTTCCAGAGGAATCCAGAGACCATAGTGGGCCAGGATCATGGCGAGGGCTGCCGCGCCGCACTCCGTGGCTTCCATCTGGAGCACGGTGGGCACCTTCACCCGACTGATATCCCTGGTGAAGATTCCTTTCACTTTTTCCGTCAAACTCATAGGCTCACCTGTTTCTCAGCCACTGGCTCAGTTTATAAAAGACTTTTTCGATGGGAGGACGCCGCTCGATGATGATGGAGCCGGTGCAGAAGCTGCCCGCCGTGATGGGCTTGTGCTCCCCCACGGAAGAAGTCCAGAGGTAGCCGGATTCGCTGCCCGGATCCTTCACCAGGTCAAAGCTCACTTCCATCACAGAACTCTGCTGGGACTGGAGTATCCACTGGGCCAGCTGCTCATTGCCCAGGTTCTTCTGCATGGACTGGAGCGTGACCGGGTACTGGGACACAGAGCGCACCGTGCCCAGCAGGCTGCCCGTCTGGGAAACGTCCACCCCGTTGGGCACCAGCTGGATAGTCTGGCCGCTCTGCACACGCTTGCCCTTGGCCACAGGGATGTAGAGGATGCCCTTCAGCTCCCCTGCGGAGCCATCAGCCAGACGCACGCTCAGGACGGGGGTGCCCCCGCTCACCACGCTGCCCTTCTCGGCCAGAACGTCGTCCACGATACCGTCATAGGGAGAGTAGATGAACTCTGCCGCCTCCTTCTGGTAGCGGCGGGAGTCGAACTCATGGACACGGCTCACAGCCTCCCGGCCGCTTGCAGCCAATTCCGGTGCGAACTGGGCCATGCGGGCGGCTGCTGTTTCCTGAACCTGTTGCACATGGGCCACCAGTTCCCCCTTCTTCACCCTGCTGCCGGGATAGACATAGATTTCATCCAAAAGTCCCGGGGAAGTGGTGGAAATCTTGGCCACGCCTGCGGCATCCATGATGAGGCCCATGCCGTCTGCCTTCACGGTGAAGGAGCCAAAGATGGACCAGATGACCACTGCCAGCAGCATCACCCCCACAGATATCAGTCCCATCCAGCCCACAGGAGTGGTGATGGGCAGCACTGTGTCCAGTTTCTCCGGGGAGCGCATCTTGTCCAGGGCTTCCTTGCTGAAAATCTGATCACCGCCGCGGTTCCATTTCTGAGCGGCACTTTTTTCCTGCTCCGCCATCAACCTTCCCCTCCTTCCAGAGAAATATCTACCTTCATGCCTTCATGGAGGCCTTCCATATTGCCGGTCACTACCACTTCGCCTTCCTGCAGCCCCTCGTAGATCTCGATATAGCTGTCATCATCAGTGCCCGTGCGTACCTGACGCAGGCGGAGGATACCCTCTCCATCCACCACGTAGACCTTGTCGTATTTATTGTCCACCATGGCAGACAGGGGCACCGTCAGGCAGGTATAGGCCTGCCCCGTCACCATGCGCACTCCTGTGTAGGTCATAGGCTCCAAGGTGCGGGTGCGGTTGTCCACCTCCCAGACGGTGCGGCGCATTTCTGCAGGCTCTGCGAGGGGCGGCACGATGTCTTTCAGGGTGGCACGCACCTTCTGGCCCCAGCCCACATTCCCGGTGGCGTAATCCGTATCGTAGACCTTGTTCAGGTCCTGGCCCTGGGGGAAGGCCATGACGGAGTCCTCTCCCACCCGCAGGTGGCGGGTATCCTCATCAGGCAGGTTCAGTGAGAAGGAAAGACGGTCAAAATCCCCCACCAGGGCCACGGGAGTACCAGCCTGCACATAAGCGCCCTCACGCTGGTAGATGAGCAGCACTTCGCCGCTCACCGGGGCTGTCACCTGCAGCCGGTCTTCCATCACCAGGCTCTGCTGATACTGGGCCTCTGCCTCCCGCAGGGCCTCCTGGGCAGCCAGGTACTGGGAGCGGGATTCCTCGTATTTCTCCTGGGCAGTGGCATTCTTGGCTATGAGGCGGCCCTGCCGCTGATAAGCGCTGTAGGCCTGGGCCAGCACAGCCTCCGCCCGGCGTACGGCACTGGCGGCCTGCTGGATTTTCAAGGGAATCTGCTCGTTGGCCATGCTCAGCAGCAGGTCCCCCTTCTGCACGGGGCTGTTCTTGCCCACCTGCCAATGGGTGATGCGTCCTTCCGTCAGCGCCACCGCATCAGCCATATTCTCACTGGTGAAGCGCACAGCAGGCAGCGTCAGGGTGGGATGCAGCTGCCGCCGGGCGGCTGTGGCCCCGGAGAGCTGCACCTTGCGGTTGTCCATGCGGTTGGCTATCTGATGTTCGTCGCTATAGTTGAGCCAGGCGCCATACCCTACAATGGCCAGAGCCATTATGAGGATGATGGCGATGCCCAGATAAAAATATTTTTTCATGATGACCTTCCCTTCCCCTTGCTTTGCCACCTGTGTATAAGTCTTATAACGCCGTTGTTCCAGTTTTGCCGTAGGCAAAACTTCCTCTTGGCGTTTCAACGAGGCGGGAGATATGTGCTCACCGCCTGTTATGATATTCGCCCCCCCCACCTGCAGAGGCAATGTCATTTAGTTAGCCACCGGACAAAATGGCGTAATTTTAGTATTTATGCTGGATAGGGCAGGATTTTAGGGGTGTTACTTATGCGTAATTAAAAATGAGCATGACACTCAAGCGGTCAGAGGCCGCTTAAAAAAAGTTGTGGAGTTAAATTAATATTACTCAGCGGTAGTTAAAGCTTCTTGCTCCACGAGAGGAATGCTTTCTCTTAAAAT
>JAGBLH010000181.1 GCA_017635515.1 Selenomonas sp. | reverse complement strand
ATCGCATCTTTCTTCACCTGGGGACAATTCTGCCATGTATGTTGTGTTGACCCCCAAGCAGGGGGGCGCGCGGCTTTATTCCTTGGCTGATAGGCACGAAAGCCCGGAAATGGCAGCTTTTATGAGAAGACCTGAGTACGCTGGCAGTGGCTTTTATGCCAAGGTGCCATTGGAGGATGTTCCACAGGGATTCTATACGGCTACATTGCTGGTTGTTCCTGAGCAGGGGGCGGTCAGCGAATCTGCTGTTTTGGCAGAAATAGAAGTCCGGTGAGATTATCCCTGAAAAGCAAGTCCCCTCTGGCAGTCATTGCACAGGTGGGGGCTTTGTGTTATCATGGGAAGAGTTATGCTGATGCTTTTCGAAGGGGGGGAAGGTATGGAGTTTGCGACAGATTATCTTGAGAGGTCTGCATCTGCGTGGCCAGAGCGGACAGCCGTGGTGGATGCCGGGGGGGAGATGACCTTCGGTCAGATGGCTTGGGAGGCCCGGGCTGTGGGAGCTGCCCTGGCCATGGCGGGATTGCGAAAAGCTCCCGTGGCGCTCTGGATGGGGCGGGAAGCCAGTAGCATTGCCGCCTCTCAGGGAGCAGCAATGAGCGGCAGCCCCTATGCGCCAATGGATATCACCCTGCCTCCCAAAAGGCTCATCCATATGCTGGAGATTCTCCAGCCTTCAGCTGTAATCGTCAGAGAGAAGCATGCTGAGAGCTTGCGAAAATTATTGGCAGGGGCTGACCTTGCACAAACGCCTGTCCTGCTTGTCTATGAGAAAATAACGGCAGAGACACCGCCTCAGAGGGCTTTGAAGGCTTTGGAAGAAGCTGCGGCGAAGCGGTTGCCCCAAGATCCCCTCTGCATACTTTTTACCTCAGGGTCCACTGGCCGTCCCAAGGGAGTGGCAGTTTCCCATGAGCTTATATGCCATCAGATAGATGAGAATCTGTCCATCTTTGGGCTGGATGAGACACAGGTGAGGGCTGGGCAGGTGCCCCTTTATTTCACCATGGGAGCTTATGATGATGTATACTCTGTGCTGGCTACAGGCGGAAGGTTGCTGTTGCTTTCTTCAGGGCAGATGCTGTTCCCCAGAAAGCTCATGAAGCTTTTTAGGGAACAGGGGGTCAACACCCTGTTTTGGGTGCCCTCCATGCTGCGGCTTACGGCTGACTCCGGGGCTTTGGAACTGCCGGAAGAGGAACTGCCGAAGCTGAAATTCATCTCCTTTGCTGGTGAGCCTATGCCCAAATCAACCCTTTCGGCCTGGCAGCGCAAGTTCCCGGAGGCAGCTTTCGTGAATCGTTATGGAGCCACGGAACTGGGTCCTGCTTCTTACGAATTTATCCGTGGGACAGGGCAGGAACTGACGCTGGGCAAGGCTCTGCCGGGGCAGGAAATGCTGCTGCTGGACGAAGACGGGGATGAGGTCATCCATCCTGGCGGGGTGGGGGAGGTCTGCGTAAGGGGACTCATGGCGTTGGGATACTGGCGTGAGCCGGAACTGACGGCCAGGGCCTTTGTGCAAAACCCCTTGCAGCAATCGTACCCGGAGCGTCTGTACCGCACGGGGGATTTGGCCCGCCTCACAGGAGAGGGGAAATATGTCTATCTTTCCCGTCGGGACAGCCAGATCAAACATATGGGGTACCGTATCGAGTTGGGAGAGATAGAAGCGGCGGCAGCAGAAATCGAGGGACTGCGCTGCGCCTGCCTCTACAGGGCAGAAAATGACGAACTGGTGTTGTTTTATGCTGGAGACTTTACCCCCAAGGAGATAATGACGGAACTTTCGACTATGCTGCCACGCTATATGTGGCCGGCCTGTCTGGAAAAAATGGAGGAGCTTCCCTATACTGGCAGCGGCAAGGTGGATCGTCAGGCTCTGAAAAAATTGCTGTAAAACGGATTGACAGGAGAAATGCAATGAAACTATTGGAGATGCTTCAGGAAATTCACCCCCAGTTTGACTATGAGAAAAGCGAAGACTTCTTCGAGGATGGCTTCCTGGATTCCTTCGACCTCACCCGTCTCATTGCTGCCCTGGAAGATGGCTTTGACATTTCCATTGGCGGGGATGAACTTTCCTCGGAGAACTTCAAGAATTTGGAGGCCATAGCCGGTCTGCTGGCACGCCACGGAGTCAGTGAGTTTTGACTGAAGGGAAATAGCTATGGATGAGGAGGTTTTTTGGTGAGCTTTGCGGCCATACGGGCGGTAACAGGTTATCTGCCGCCGAATACAGAAAAAAATGATATGTCGGGGCGGGCCGCCCAGGCCTTGGGCATAGAGGAAAGACATATTGCCTCAGCGGAACAGGCAGCCTCGGACTTGGCAGTGCTGGCAGCAGAGAAGTTGTTCGCCCGTTATCACGAGGCAAAGGATGGCATTGACTTTGTTCTTCTCTGCACCCAGCAGCCTGACTATCCCCTGCCCTCCACGGCCTGCATCATAGCGGATAGGTTGGGCTTGCCCAAAGGAGTGGGAGCACTTGACTACAACCTGGGTTGCTCCGGCTATGTCTATGGCTTGGCTTTGGCCAAGGGCCTTGTTGAGGCGGGGCTGGCGAAGAAATTGCTGCTGCTCACCGCTTCCCTGTACTCAAGATGTGTAAGCAGGGAGGACAGTGCCACGGCTCCAGTTTTTGGGGACGGCGCCTCAGCTACGTTGATTGAAGGGGTGGAAAAGGACAGGCCCCTGCTGGAGGCTTTTGCTTTTGGCACCGATGGCAGCGGAGCCAAAAGCATCATTCAGGAAGTGGGGGGCAGCCGCTTCCCCTATAGGGAGACTTCTCTGGAAAAAATAGAAGATGATCACGGCAGCCATACCAGGGCGGATATGTTCATGGATGGACAGGAGGTTATGCTCTTCACCCTCAGGGAAGTGCCATCCATGGTGGAGGAAGTGCTGGCAAAAGCAAAGCTTGCTCGTGAAGATCTCAGTTATGCGGTGTTCCACCAGCCCAACAAGTTCATGCTGGATTATGTTCAGCGCAAGTGCAAGCTCCAGCAGGTGCCCTTCTTCAATGACGTAGCCAGGACGGGCAATACGGTTTCCGCCTCCATCCCATTGGGGCTGGAGAGCATCATAGAAAACAATGCAGGCGACTTGTCTCATGTGCTGCTGGCAGGTTTCGGCGTCGGCCTTTCCTGGGCAGGATGCATGGCAGACTTGTCACAAATATTGAAGAAAGTCTAAGGAGTTCAGATGCCACCTCATCCGTCAGGCCATTGGGGGGCAGGAATGAAAGGAACGATAAAAATGTCAGAAAGCAAGCAAGAGCTGTTCATGAAACGGATGGCAAAGATTCTGAACGGGGAGGATTTCACCATGGAATCTGAGCTGAATTATCTGGAGAACTGGGACTCTCTGGCCAGCGTGGATTTCCTGGGCATGGCAGACGAGGATTTCGGCAAGGAGCTTGACCCCATGGATGTGCGCATGGCAGGCACCATCGGCGACCTCTTTGAGCTTGTCACCAAGGAAGGCTGAAGGGACAGGACATGCTTTTCAATTCGTTTAGCTTCATCTTCGCCTTCTTGCCGGTGACGCTGCTGGTGTATTTCCTGTTGGGCAGATACCGTGAGGGGAGGCTTTCCATTGGGTGGCTGGCCCTGGCCAGCCTCTTTTTTTACGGCTGTT
>JAGBLH010000180.1 GCA_017635515.1 Selenomonas sp. | reverse complement strand
GGGCCGTGACCTTCATGGCGCCGGAAAAATCCGCAAAACCATCGGTATTGTTGGTAGCATCAATGATATCATCAGCGGTGACATAAGTATCGCCGGTGACCTCGGACAGGGTCTTGGCCACGGCCTTGATGTACTCCGGCTCTGCATTGAGGCCCGTACCTACGGCGGTGCCGCCCATATTCATGGTACGCAGCCCCTGCATGGCAGTCTCGATGCGGCGCGCACCCCGGCGCACGGAAGAAGCATACATGCCCATTTCCTGTCCCAGGGTGATGGGCACTGCATCCTGCAGGTGGGTGCGGCCCATCTTCAGGATATCCTTGAACTCAAAGGCTTTCTTGTCCAGCTCGTCAGCCAGGCGGTTCAAGGCAACCACCAGCTTTTTGCCCTTGTAGTTGGCACAGACCTTGATGCCCGTGGGGAAGGCATCATTGGTGGACTGGGCCATATTGGCGTGATTGTTGGGCGAAATGATATCGTAGCGACCGCGAGCCTCCCCCTTGATTTCCAGAGCGCGGTTGCAGAGGACTTCGTTCACATTCATATTGATGGAGGTGCCTGCGCCGCCCTGGATGGGATCCAGGGGGAACTGGTCGAGGAATTTGCCTGCGATGATCTCATCGGCTGCCTGCACCAGCAGGTCACCGATTTCCTTGGAAAGACGGCCCGTGGACATATTGGCCAGAGCGGCAGCTTTCTTCACCATGGCCATGGCCTGCACAAATTCCGGGTCGATGGTCTGGCCGGTGATGTGGAAGTTTTCCCTGGCGCGCATAGTCTGCACACCGTAATATACCTCATCAGGTACCTGAAGTTCACCCAGAAAATCATGTTCTGTCCTCATAGCTGTCTACGTTCCTTTCTTTCACGAAGCATTTCGTTAGCGAGAAGGAAGCCCCATCCTTTGATATCCTTTGCCCAGGGAATATCGATTAAATTAACTTGCCCCAGGGCTGCGGGGGGTGTCCTTTCTTGACTTCGACTAGATTGTATCATGTATACAAAATACAGTCAAGTACACATTGGAGATTTTGTCCTTCTATGAAATACACAAACAAAAGTACGGGACAGCAAATGCCCGCAGGACAGGCCCGGCATATAAAACAAGGCTGCTGCACAGCCCCCCAACGAAGCTATGCAGCAGCCTTGTCTTGATGCGTTCAGACATTGCCCAGGTACACATGATGCAAGTATTTCCCTGCCATTTCCCTCAATTCCTGCAAGGTTTCCACCGGCGTAGCAGGCTCCCCCAGCCTGTAGCGCGGGAAATAACGGGACAGGTGCAAAGGAATCTCCGGGGAAAGGGCTGACAGCCACTGCGCCTCCTGCCTCATCTCCTCCGTGCTGTCATTGCGCCCCGGTATCACCAGCGTGGTGACCTCCACATGGC
Organism: Selenomonas sp.; assembly: GCA_017635515.1. Classification (GTDB taxonomy): domain Bacteria; phylum Bacillota; class Negativicutes; order Selenomonadales; family Selenomonadaceae; genus Selenomonas_B. The sequence goes on along the minus strand of JAGBLH010000180.1, from coordinate 1,745 downwards.
ACCCTGCCCCATGGGCGGCGCGGATATTCGCCAGCACCAGTTCCAAATCGCCTCCGACCCACTCATAAAACTCCGGGGTGAAGCCCTTGAGGTCAATATTCAGGGCATCTATCAGCGGCAGCAGTTTCGCAAAAGGCCCAGCAGACAGCGTCCCATTAGTCACCAGCACCACCTTCAGCCCCGCCTCACGCAGCAGCTTCGCTGAGCCACGCACATACTCATAGTTCATCAGCGGCTCATTATAGGTAAAGGCCACCCCGATATTGCCATGTTTCTCCCGAGTGTCCAAAGCCAAAGCCAGCAGTTCCTCCGGGGGCAGCTTATATACTCTCAGCCCCGCCTCTCCCTCATCGAAGCAAAGGTCAGGCACCCCTGCCTGGGAGATGCTGTAATTCTGACAGAAAGGGCAGGCCAGATTGCAGCCAAAGCTGCCCACAGAGAGAATCCTGCTGCCGGGGTAAAAGTGGTAAAGTGGCTTCTTCTCAACAGGATCCAGCGCCACCGAAGTCACCAGCCCATAAGAAAGAGAAACCAACCGCCCCCCACGATTCCCCCGCGCCCTGCAAAAGCCAGTCTCGCCCTCGGAGAGCTGGCAGGCATGATGACAAAGACGGCAGGTAAGGTTATTATCAGTCATCAAAATCCCTCCTACGCGCCATAAACATCCATGAATTTATTTATTGCCAGTTCCTTATTCCTCAAATATATCCTTGGTCTGTATCTCTAAATCATCATAAAGACTTATCTTCAAAGACAAATGTATCTCCTTCTTCTCCTCTTCAGTCATGTATTCCATCTCAGCCTCTGAGGCATTGTGGTAGACATTATCCAGTTCATACTTGCCATCTTTCAAAAGATAAACCTCAATAGCTTCATCCTTTGGGCTGATGATCCAATATTCCTTTACGCCAAATCTCTCATAAGTATTCTTTTTTACAGTTATATCTTTTTTTCTGGTGCTAAGAGACAATACCTCCACCACAAATTCAGGCACTCCCTCGATGCCTCTGTCGTTTATCTTGTCGCGGTCGCATACCACTACCAAATCAGGAATAAAATAATTGTCTTTGTCCAGATAAACGCCAATCTCCGTAAAGGCCCTGCATCTTTTACCTTTCAAATATTGTCTGATAATGGTAATAAGATTGTTCTGTATATTTATATGCTTCGTATTCGCCGGGCTCATATCGTAAACTACTCCGTCAATCAATTCTGACTTTTGGTATTCTAATACTGCTTTCATAGCCATATCCTCTCCAATACGCTTGCAATCATCCCTGCCTCTTGAAACGCCTATCTTTTATCGTATCAAATTAGAATGTTTGAAATGCGATGTCCATACACCAGATATATATCAAGCAATTCGGGCATTTTTATGTTCCCTCCAATCATCCCATATAATTGATTCATTAACGGTCAGATAATCTTCTATAGCAAATAAATCAAGCTCTGAAAATCCATACGACTTATAGCAGGCCATATCCGGCAGTCTCCATTCACTAAAATTTTCTTCCTTTTCCTTTTGCTCTACACGGATAATAAGGTTATCCCCACCGTCTCTGTCCTCATATTCTTTCATGACAAACACATTAAGATAAATATTTTCGGCTCTTCTGTACCTTGGGTAGACAAAATCTAGCAAGTATCCTTGCTATACCTACGCTCATGCTACTTGTAATCTAAGAGCCTCTTCTCTTGCTCTTCGACGTTCATTTGCAATGTCCCTCATCATAGCCTGATACTCC
>JAGBLH010000179.1 GCA_017635515.1 Selenomonas sp. | reverse complement strand
GCGGTGCACCAGGCCAAGCTCTGCCGTGCGCAGGGGCAGGTCGCGGTAGCTGTGGGCATGGGTCTTGTAAACCAGCATCCCCCCCGGGCAGTTCATGGGCTTCACTGCATAATCCTCACCGTCGATTTGCGTGAAGTACATATTCTCCTTGTAATGATCCCAGTGGCCTGAGGTCTCCCATAGCTTGCGGTTCATGATCATCGGCGTCTTGATTTCCTGATAGCCATAGCGGCGATGAACTTCGCGCCAGTAATTGATGAGCTCGTTGCGAATCACCATGCCGTTGGGGTGAAAGAAGGGGAAGCCGGGGCCTTCCTCGTGGAGGCTGAAGAGGTCAAGTTCCTTGCCCAGCTTGCGGTGGTCGCGCTTGGCAGCCTCCTCCAGCATGTGCAGGTACTCGTCCAGGTCAGCCTGCTTCTCGAAGGCCGTGCCGTAGATGCGCTGCAGCATCTTGTTCTTCTCGCTGCCGCGCCAGTATGCGCCTGCCACGCTCTGAAGCTTGATGGCCTTGACCTTGCCCGTGGAAAGCACATGGGGGCCGGCGCAGAGATCGGTGAACTCGCCCTGAGAGTACATGGAGATGGTGGCATCCTCCGGCAGATCTTCGATGAGTTCTACCTTGTAGTTCTCCCCCTTCTCCTTGAAGAAGGCGATGGCATCAGCGCGGCTGACTTCTTTGCGCTCCAGCTTCAGGTTCTCTTTGACAATCTTCTTCATTTCCTTCTCGATATCCCGCAGGTCAGCCTCCGTCAGCTGGCGGTCAATATCGAAATCATAGTAAAAGCCGTTGTCGATGGCAGGGCCGATGGCCAGCTGCACATTGCTGTCCTTGTAAAGGCGCTTCACGGCCTGGGCCAGGATATGGGAAGCCGTATGGCGCAGAGCCCAGCGGCCATCTGCTTCCTCAAAGGTCAGGAAATCCACCTGGCAGTCTTCCTTCAGGACATAGGTGAGGTCAACCGTCTTGCCATTCACCTTGGCAGCCAGCACCTTCTTGGCCAGGCTACTCTTCACCTGCTTGACAAAATCCAGTACAGACGTACCCTCAGCTACTTCACGCACGGCACCGTCTTTCAGTGCAATCTTCAACATGAAAATTCCTCCTCAGCACCGCCCCGGATACCCGCAGGAAAGCGCATCCAAAGACGTAAAACTAAAAAGACCCGCCCCTTCAATCTAATGAAGGGACGAGCCATAAACTCGCGGTTCCACCCTGCTTGCCCTGAAAGCTCAGAGCCACTTTGGACATTGTTAACGGAGATTGCTCCGGCAAGGCCTACCCACCAAAACAGCTTCGGCCCTGCAGCTTGGAAGGGGTAACGCCCTGCTTCTCTTCGCAGGGCTTGCAGCCAAGGCCCCGCTCTCTGTAGAAGTTGCCGCAGACATCATGTCTTCCGCATTGCTTTTGCTCTTATGTATACAAGAATTATAAAAGGCAAGCGACACCCTGTCAAGGTATTTTCCTTGTTTCTTTTATCGTACTTTGCTAAAATATGCTTAAACTAACGAGATACCCAGAAGGAGAACATTGCCATGACCATACATGGAGCCGTAATCATCGAGCAGGGAGTGACCTTCGCCATCGTAGCCGTGAGGCCGGAAGTAACCCGCTATACCGCCCGGCTGGTAAACACCCGCCGCGCCCTCTCCCGCTTCTTCCCCAATATGCCCATCATCCTCATGAGCCAGGACAATAACGGCACCCCCCACTATTATGGGCGGAAGGATATTGTAGAGTTTTTGAAATCCATCAGGCTCGACCAGATTCCCTGGAAGGAATACCACATCTACTGAACCGAAGGTTCGCCAGGCGTATTTTCCAGCTATCCGCCAGCCCGAAAATCCCCCATGCACAAACGGCAAGCGTTTCTCTTCTGCCAGAAACGCTTGCCGTTTTTCACATCACTTGTCGCTGCGGGTCACATTCTCACCGTAAATGGTCTTGAAATCATTCCGCATGGAAACAGGAACCCAGCCATTCTCCTCGGCGAGTTTCCTGCATTTTTCCGCTTTCTTGGTGTCCCCCAGCTCACGCTCCAGGTCATCGCACAGGAGGAAGAACGCCGCGCTCTTGTACTTGTTGTCGTTCACCGTGTAGTTGAGCATGCTGGTATCGCCGCTGGAGTTGCCGAAGGCCAGCACCGGCTGCTTGCCGATTTCTTTGGCGATGGCCTGCACTTTGTTCATCTGGAGATTCTTGATGACGAATTTTCCCCGCACCAGGGAATCTCCCTTTCTATAGGCATAGTCCAGCCCATTCTTATCGCCCTGATGATCTGCCTTGATCTCGATATCGGTGCCGATGATGCGATTTTCCGGGATATGCAGGGCATCGCAAACGAGCACCCGCACCAGTTGGCGCTCGCTCCCCGAAACTACATATACCTGGAAGCCATTATTCTGCAGATATTGGATGGTTTCCACCATGGGCAGATAAAAGGCCTCGCCCCACTTCAGATTGTTCAGGCCCTCCACCGGGGTTTCCATGAAGTTCCGGACATAAGCTGTATACTCAGGATAGCCCATCCCTTCAAAGACTGCGGCCTGATGAGGTGCGCTGCTGCCCAGCTTGTCTCCGGCATCCTTGCTGCGGATAAAGCGTTCCAGTCCCAAGGCAAACTCTTTATCTTCCGGGGAAGCCTTATAGCTCTTGTCTTTGATAGTCCGCTCAATGAACAGCATGCCATCAAAATAATAGGGTGCCGTCTCGCAGAGGAAGGTGCCGTCCATGTCATAGGTAGCTATGCGATCCTCCACGGGAATGAAATTCTTGCTCTTGGGATTGGTCACATCCTTCACATAGGAAACAAGTGCCTGGTAAGAGGCAGCCTGCTTGTTCCAATACTTGAAGTTGCTGCCCTTGCCATTCACGGAAATCTGCGAGATTTCCGCCCGCGTCATGGCCTCGGTGCTGGGAAGCTCTGCCAGAAAGCCAAGGCTCAGGGTTGCCGCCAGAACAGCGGCGCAAAGTTTTTTATTTTTCACGATAGCTCCCTCTCTTCTCTTGATTCATGCCTCACCATATAGCTATCCTGCCAGCAGAGGACTGGCAATGCCATCTTTACTGCCGGACAGTGCCTTACTTCAGGAAGCCGTTGACAATCTGCTCCTCTGCTTCCTTCTCTGTCAGCCCCAAAGTCATGAGCTTGATGAGCTGGTCGCCTGCAATCTTGCCGATGGCGGCCTCGTGCACCAGCATGGCGTCCACATTGTTGGCTTCCAAAGAAGGCACAGCCAAAATCCGGCCTTCGTCCATGATGATGGAGTCGCACTCTGTATGGCCGTGGCAGGCGGCGTTGCCTACGATGCGCAGGTCGAGTTTCTGATAGGACTTGTCCTTGGCTACACCCCTCGATACCACATCGGCACTGGCATTGTCGCCGTCCAGGCTCACCTCGTATTCGCTGTAGGCGTACTGGGTGCCGTGAGTCATGAGGCGCTCCCGCACGATGAGACTGGCATCGGCCTTGAGATTGGCACTAGTGGTGCGGCTGGTGGAGTCCACGCCCTTGATCTGCACCATTTCCATCTCCATGGAGCTGCCCTTCTCCATGGTCACCTCGGTGACGGGGTTCAGGATGCGCTGGCCTGTGCCATCGCCGGCACCGTAATGCTTTTCCACATACTTGACCTTGGCATTCTCTCCCACGAAGAAACGATGCACGCCGTCATGCTCCGAATCCTGCTTGCCGCAGTTGTCGATGCCGCAGCCTGCCACGATGACCACATCGGCCCCTTCGCCGATGTAGAAGTCATTGTAGACAGTTTCCTTCAGGCCGCTTTCACTCATGACCACTGGGATATGCACGCTCTCGTTCTTGGTGCCGGGCTTGATGCGGATATCAATGCCGGAGCCGTCCTCCTTTGAGGTTATCTCGATATTGGCAGAGCTGCTGCGGCCCACGGACTTGCCATTGGCCCGCAGATTGTACGCGCCCTGGGGCACATCGTGGAGATCAGCCACCTCCAACAGCAGTCTTCTCTGTATTTCGTCCATCTTTAGCATAGAGCTGCCTCCCCTCACTGAAACTTCCTGCACATGGGCATGCTGACCTCGGTATCCATGATCTTGGGCAGGATTTCCTGCCCCGGCCCATGCTCCTGCACCCTGCCGTCTGCCAGCACGATAATCTCATCAGCGATCTGCAGGATGCGCTCCTGGTGGGAAATGATGATGATGGAGCTTTCCTCAATTTCCTCCCGCATTTTCTCAAAGATGCGGATAAGGTTCTGGAAACTCCAAAGGTCGATGCCCGCCTCCGGCTCATCAAAGATGGAAAGGCTGGTCTTGCGGGCCAGGATAGTGGCAATCTCAATGCGCTTCAGCTCGCCGCCGGACAAGGAACTGTTCACCTCGCGGTTGAGATAGTCATTGGCGCAGAGCCCCACCTCTGAAAGGTAGTCGCAGGCCTTGATATGGGAAATCTTCTTGCCCGCCGCCAAACGCAGCAGGTCTATGACCTGCAGGCCCCGGAAACGCACAGGCTGTTGGAAAGCAAAACTGATGCCCAGCTTCGCCCTCTCCGTGATGCTCTTGTCAGTGATATCCTCGCCGTCCAAATAAATCCTGCCAGAAGTGGGCTGCTCAATGCCCGCAATGATCTTGGCCAGGGTTGACTTGCCGCTGCCGTTGGGACCCGTGATGACCACAAACTTCTTGTTGTCCACGGTGAGGCTCAGGTCCTGGATAATATCCACCTGGCTGTTGCCCTCGGTCACATGGAAGGAAATATTCTTCAGTTCCAACATGTATATTCAGCTCTCCCTTCCGATTCCATAAATGATTTTTAGCTTTCATCGGTATTATTATAACATATTTCTTTTCAATCCTTCATGCTTTTGCCATATAAAAAATCCGCTTCAGCCAAAGCAAGCGCTTCAGCCGAAACGGATTTTTCGTATATTCATTTACTTGGCAGTCTCTGCCTCAGTTTCCTTGTTGCCTTTCAGCTTGTTCGTCAGCCATACCACGACGCAGTAAAGCACGGGAATGAGGAATATCCCCAAAGCGGTGGCGAAGAACATGCCGCCCACCACTGCCGTGCCCATGCTATTCCTGGCAGCGGCGCCTGCACCGTGGGCCATGGCCAGAGGCAGGCAGCCGATGATGAAGGCCAGGGAAGTCATGATGATGGGCCGCAGACGGAGACCCGCTGCCTCGATGGTGGCTTTCACGGGATCCATGCCGGCATCCACACGCACCTTGGCAAATTCCACGATGAGGATGGCGTTCTTGGCCGCCAAGCCCATGATCATGATGACACCAATCTGCATGTAGATGCTGTTGAAGAGACCCATGTTGATATGTCCCATCATGGCTTCCAGCATGAACAGACTATACTGCACGAAAAACGCTCCGAAAAGCCCCGTGGGCACCGTGAGCAGCACGGCAAAGGGAACGCTCCAGCTCTCATACAGCGCTGCCAGGCAAAGGAACACAAAGACCAGGGACAGGACCAGGACCTGGCCGGTGGAGCCGGAAGACTTCTTTTCTTCGCGGCTCTGCCCCGACCACTCGATATTGAAGCCGGCGGGAGCAGTCTGCCGCACCACTTCTTCCATGGCGGCGATAGCCTGCCCGGAACTGTAGCCATCAGCTACGCCGCCCTGGATGCTGATGCTCCTGGTGCCGTTGAAGCGGGAAATGATGGAAGCGGAGGTGGAAAGCTTCGGCGTGAGCAGGCTGTCCAGAGGCACCATGGTGCCATCGACATTTCTCACATAGTTGAACTTCAAGGCCTCTTTCTCATTCCGATAATGGGCATCGGACTGCATGACTACTTTATAGGTGCGCCCGAACTGCACAAAGTCATTCACCTGGGCGCCGCCGTAATTGACCTGCAGCGCCGTGAACACATCGGAGAGATTGACGCCCAGCTGCTTCACTTTCTCACGGTTCACATCAAATTTGCATATGGGCGAGTCAATGGAATAAGTCGTATATACATTGGACAGCTCGGGACGCTGGTTCGCCGCCGCCAGGATTTCCTTGGTGATGCTATCCAGCTCTTTGTCCGAGTGCCCCGTCATATCCAAGAGCTCCATGCTCCAGCCGCCTACCATGCCCAGTCCAGGCAGGGCAGGGGTGGTGAAGGCCATGACGGTAGCTTCCGGGTGATTCAGGCCCAGCTTGTTGGCCTTATCCACCAGGGACATGATGGCCAGGTCAGGATCTGTACGCTCACCCCAGGAGTCCAGGGCCACGAAGAAGGTGCCGCTGTTGGACTTGGAGCCGGAGGACAGCACATCGTAGCCGGCGATCTTCATGGCGCCTTTTACCCCCGGCATATCCCGCAGCTCCTGGCTCAAGGCATCCATGGTTTCGTTGGTGCGATTGAGGGAAGTTCCGTCGGGCATGGTCACCGACACCACGAAGTAGCCCAAATCTTCCAGGGGCACAAAGGTAGAAGGAAGCAATTTGAAGAACACCCCCGCCAGGGCGCAGATGACCAAGAGAGAGGCTGCGCCGACCTTGGCGTGGCGGATAAACCAGGCCACGCCGCCCGTATAGCGGTTCTGAGTGCGCTCGAACCAATCGTTGAAACTGTCAAAGAAACGATCCAGGACATTTTTCTTCTTGTTGGGGTCATGGGGTTTCATCAAGAGGGCGCACAAAGCGGGCGTAAGGGTCAAGGCGATGAAGGCAGAAAGCGCCATGGACACCGCGATGGTCAGCGCAAACTGCCGGTAAAGCACGCCCGTGGTGCCCCCCAGGAAAGCGCAGGGAATGAACACTGCGGAGAGAACAAAGGCAATGGCCACCACAGGGCCCTGCACTTCGTCCATGGCTTTTTCCGTGGCCTCCACCGGCCCCAAGCCATCCTTTTTCATGTGGGATTCCACATTCTCGATGACCACGATGGCATCATCCACCACCAGGCCGATGGCCAGCACCATGGCAAAAAGGGTCAAGGTGTTGATGGTGAAGCCCAGGGCCACGAAGCTGGCAAAAGTACCCACCAGAGATACGGGAATGGCCAGTACCGGGATGAGGGTCGCCCGCCAGCTTTGGAGGAACAGGAACACGATGACGATAACCAGCATCAAGGCTTCCTTGAAAGTGTTCACCACTTCGCCTATGGACTCGTTAATATATTCCGTGTTATCCACCAAGGCCTTGTAGACCAGATCGTCCGGGAAAGTCTTGGAGGCCTCCTCCAGGACTTTCTTGACCTCGGCCACGGTTTCCATGGCGTTGGCATCATCCGTGAGCTTGACGCCGAAGCCCGCGCTGGGGGCGCCATCGGTGTCGGTGATCATGGAAGTGGTCTTGGCTCCCGTCTCGACCCGTCCCACATCTTTGATGCGCACATATGAACCATCCTCTTTGGTCTTCAGGATGACATTTTCAAATTCCTCAGGGGTGGTGAGCCGCCCCTGCACGCTGCCAGTATACTGCTTTTCCTGATTGGCAGGCGTAGGCAGCTGCCCGATGGTACCAGCCGGGGCCTGCACATTCTGCTCTCTGATGGCCCTTTCCACATCGCCTACCGTCAGATCCAGAGACGACAAGCGCGCCGGATTCAGCCACACGCGCATGGAGTATTTGGAGCCGAAGGGGCTGATGTCGCCCACGCCCTTGATGCGCTTCAGAGCGTCAATGATATAGATATCCGCATAGTTCATGATGAATGTGCGCCTGAAGGTGCCATTGGGGGAATACAAGGAGAAGATATAAGCCATATCATTGGAGGACTTCTTGGTGGTGACGCCCACAGCCTGCACATCCGAGGGAAGGCTGGCGTTGGCTATGGAGACATTGTTCTGCACCAGCACAGAGTCCATGTCGCTGTTGGTCCCCAGCTCGAACTTGACGCTGAGCTCATAGCTTCCCGTGTCATCAGAATTGGAACTCATGGAGTCCATGCCCTGGGTGCCGTTGACCTGCTGCTCGATGACCTGAGCCACAGTATCATTGATGACGCTGGCATTCGCCCCCGTATAAGTGGTGTTCACCGTGATGGTGGGCTGGGTGATTTGCGGGTACTGAGCAATAGGAAGGCTGAGGCCCGAAATCGTGCCAAGAATGACGATGATGAGGGAGATGACAATAGCGAAAATGGGACGATGAATGAAGAATCGTGACATTAGCCGCCACCTCCTTAGGATTTATCGACGATCTCAGAGGTTTCCTGCACGGAGAAGCCCATATCCTGCGCCGTCACCATGGTCACATCAAGATCTGTTCCGCCTTGCAAGTTGGTAAGGCCCTCCACGATGACCACATCGGAATCCTCCAGACCGCTCTGCACCACGTAGTAGCTCCCGACTTTCTCGCCGAGCTTCACATTTTTCGAATGGGATTTCCCATCGCTGCCCACTACCAGGACAAAGGTCTCATCCAAGAGCTGCTGCACAGCCCGCTGGGGCACCAGGAGGGCGTTTTTCGCCACTACGCCCATGATATTCACCTGGGTGAACATGCCAGGGAGCAGCATCCTCTGAGGATTGGGCAGGAGTGCCTTGACCGTGAGGGAACCGGATTTTTCGGACAGGGCACGGTCCACCGTCGTAACTTGGCCCTCGTAGGGATAATCCCTGCCGTTGCTCAGAGTTATCCTGATTTTGGGTGGCTCGTAACCGGTGGCGTCCCGGGCGACGCCGTTTTCCAGGTCTTCTGCCAAAAGGTTCAAGTATTCCGTTTCACTGACGCTGAACTGCACGTAAAGCGGATCCATCGTACCGATAGTCACCAAAGTGGTGCCGCCGGCCGTCGCATAAGTTCCCACCGCCACATCGTCCACTGCCACCTGGCCGTCCATGGGAGCATAGACCACAGTATCATCCAGATTTTCCTGAGCCTTTCTCACCGCTGCCTGCTCAGAGGCCACCTCTGCCTCATACTCAGCCACCTTGGCACGCTGGCTGGTCAGGGTCTGCTCAGAAACGGCCCTTTTCTCCCACAGCTGCTCATCCCTGTCCAGGTCTTGCTGGGCGTTGCGCAGGGTAGCCATAGACTTGTGCAGTTTGGCCTGAGCCTCTGCCACGGCAGACTCATACTGACGGGAATCTATGCGGTAGAGAGGATCTCCCGCACGCACCATGTCACCGCCGCTGAAATATTTTTCCACGATGCTGCCGGACACCCGGGCATAGACCAGCACTTCTTCCGTGCCCTTGAGTTGTCCGGGGAAGCTGTAGGCCACCGGCGTATCCTGTCTCACGAGCTGCATGGCCTTGACGGCGGTCTTGCCAGGCGCCGCCGCTTGCTCATCGCCGCAGCCGGTCAGGAAAAGGCTGGCTGCCAGCATGAGTGAGCTAACGAGCGCCACTGATTTTTTCCCATATGCTCTCATCACTTTTTATCCCCTTTCACATTCTTTTCTTCAAGCGCCTGACGATAAGGCTCCACATCAAGCTCCACTTTCACGCCCATGGCCTTTTCCAGGCTGGACTTGTGCCTATTATAGCTATAAAGGGCATTGATATAGCCGCCCTTGGCCTCTACCAGTTTATTCTGCGCATCCATGAGCTCCAGGTTCGTGCCCACGCCTGCCAGGTAGCGGGCTTCCTCAATGCTATAATCTTCCTCTGCCTTGCCCACCACTTCTGCCATGATGTGGATATTTTCCTCTGCCGCCCTGAGATTCGTATAAGCATTGCGGACTTCCAGCTTCACATCGCTGAGCTGGTCCCGCAGCTCAGCCTCAGCACGGCGCACAGCGGCCGCCTTCTGTTTCACCTGGGCCTGGGTCACCTGGTTGTCGAAGATGTTCCATTTGACAGTGATACCGGCCATCCAGCTGTCAGAACTGTCCAGATTGCTCTTGAAGGGACCATCACCTGCAATGCTGCGGGTGGCGCCTGCATCTACCGTGGGCCTGTAGCCCGCCTTGGCAGCCTCCATGGCGGCCTTGTTTGACAGGAGAGCATACTCCTTCTGGAAGAGGTCGGGACGATGAAGCAGGGCGTAGGCCTCGCAATCTGTCAGTTCCCGCTTGAAGGGCTGATAAGTCAGATTATCAAGGGCGCGGGTCTCTGTCTCTGCAGGCAGCCCGATCTCCTTGTTGAAGATAGCGACAGCCACCTTATAATCATTTGCCGCTGACACCAGCTTCTGCTTGCCCTGGGCCAGGGATACCTCAGAGCTCAGCACATCTGCCATAGCTACCGTCCCGGCCTCATACTTGCTGTTGACATTGTCCAGATGAGCCTTCAGGTTGCTGACGGATTCTTCATAAACCTCAACCTGGCTCCTGCACCTCAAGATATCGTAGTATTCCTTAGCCACGACATCGCGGATGCCCTGCCTGGTGCGCTCCAGGGTCAGCTCCGCCCCGGAAAGGCTCATCTGAGCGGCTTTGATGTTGTTCTGAAGCCTGCCGCCGCTGTAAATGGGCATGGTGACCATACCCTGATTGGAAAAATACTTGTGCCCCCAGTTCCTATAGGCCTTGCCCCCCACGGCATCCGCATCCATGTTCCAGGAAAGGGTGGGGCCTGTCTTCCTGCGGGCCTCCCGCAGTGCCCAATAAGCGTTGTCAAGATCTGCGGCACTTTCCTCGATGTCGCAGTTGCGCTCCAACGCCATCTGCACCCCATCCTCCAGGGTCATGTCCAGGCTCTCCGCCGAGGCTGTCCCCCAGGCGCTGCATAGCATAAATGTCATTACTGCTGCTTTTGCATATTTCCTGCGAAATTTCATCTGCCATCCTCCCTGCTGCTTGTACAAATTGATTATTGCAAATCCACACTGCCCGCCACGAGACCGGCCAGCATAGCCAGAGCAACTTACTTCTTGAGATCAGTCTTCAACTTCATCAGGTCCTTCCTATACTGCTGCATACACTACTCAACATGAGAGTTATTCGTCATCAATAGGATTTTTCCTTCTCAAGGAAGGGGGTTCCATAATGTCACCTGGATTATCCTTGCTTTTCTCGCTTCTTGCTGTTAAATAAATATTTGACTATCCCCTGAATCATAAAGGGCAGCCACAGCTGCAAATCGGATCACAGCGAGAAGCAGCCCCCAAAGGACCATATCCTGCGGGGGCTGCCTTCATTCCTTCATATATTCACTTCAAGGATAATTTTACTTGCCCTGCCAGATGCACTTCATGAATTTACGATAGTTGTTATTCAGATAGTCTATGATGAGGGCAAACATGGAATAGATGCTGTCACCCTTCAGCTCATCTTCGGTGACCAGGCATACATCCAGCATCAGATCGCCCTCTTTGTTCAGATAAAGCTTAAAGGGCTTGTAGCCTGCCGATTCCCCATTGACCATCTTCAAGAGTTCCAGCTGGTTCTCTTCCGACAGAGCCCTGGGAGTAATCTGCACCCTTAATAAGGCAAAGATGGAATCATCCAGGATCACAATGGCGGGTAGCTGCTGTCCCTCCGTGGTGATAGAGGAGCGAAACACCACTGTATGCTGGCTGTCCCCTTCCAGTTCATCCACCTCAAAGGCCTTGATGTCTTTTTCTTTCAAATACGCTTCAAATGCTTCTGCTTTTTTGTTCATATTTTGTTACCTCCACATATATATTCCTTGGTACTTTCCTATTCTACCACAATCTCATCAGAAGATGCACTTTTCTGCCGAAGATCGGCTTCCAGCGGCGTCAGGTCAAAGAACACCTGCTCCCGCAAAGCCCGGCCGGGTTCTGTCAGCCAGGCGCTGTCAAAAGTAAACCTGCCATGCGTGTTG
>JAGBLH010000178.1 GCA_017635515.1 Selenomonas sp. | reverse complement strand
CATGTATCTTCCGCACATATTCGGGATTCTCCCGCTGCAGCATGGCATCTGCCCGATCCAGGTCATCCAGGAGATGCTGGTTTTCCTTCAGGGCGGCAATATTGGCTGGAAGGAGGTCAAATGCCATCAGGAAGGCTTCCCTGCCTACAATGTTGGTAGTGCTGTCCAGCACCAGGTCGATTTGCCTTGAGTGCAGGGCAGCCATGACCTCAGCCTGATCCTTGTAGGTATGCAGCTGTGGCTTCAGCTTGTATTCCTGGCAAAACCTGAGGAAGGCTTCGTTCCCAGGGCGGTTTTCATACAGGCCCACGGAAGCACCGTCCAGGCTGGAAAGATCCCTGGTGTGGAAACTCGTATCTCCCTCACGGGTGTAGAGCGCCAGGGTATCCAGGAAGAAGTGGTGCTTGCTGTAGGCGAGTTTGTCCTGCCGCCGGGGGTTCACCTCTGTGGGCAGCAGCAGGTCGATATCCCCTTGGTCCAGGCGGTCGAGAGCATCCCGGGGAGTGACCTCCACGAACTCATAGGTCCAGTCCAGATATTTGGCCAGTTCTGTCAGGTGCAGGCCGTAAAAATGGCGCAGGTCGAGGGAACTGGCTATGGCAGGGTCAGAGCGCAGGTAGCCGATGCGCACGGTGACAGGCGCGGCCTCCTGGGGGGTGGGGGGCGGCGGAGCCAGGGTACCCACAGGCCCGTTGGCGTTATGCAACAGGAAGGCGGCGAGAATCAGAGCTACCGCCAGGAGGGGCACCAGGAAGAATTTGTATGCCATGGTGAAAGTGCTCCTAAAATAGTCGAAGTTATCACAATGAATACTATTTGCCAAAGGTGAGAAAAATCCTGCCTGCTTGTGATGTTTTTATCCACAAGGGAACAGATGTGCGAAAGTCCTGCGCTGTGGATAACTACGCCATTGTCGAGGCGATTTTTCCCACTTATCCACAGTTTCCACAGCAGAAACTGTGCACAGTGTGGATAAGTTGTGCATTTGATGGCTATAATCTGAAGATTGTAGCAAAGGGATATGTATCCGTCCTGCTGGCCTGTGGATATTCAATGCGATATATGAAAATCCCGCCGCCCGGTGAAAAAATCTGGGCGGCGGGAAGGATTTTTAGGCCTTTGTGGTTAAATATCGAACTGAGGAGAGATATTTCATGCAGATATTCAAGAATGACTGGGAGGCTCTGCTGGAGCCGGAAATGCAGAAGCCTTATTATCGTGAGCTGCGGCAGTTCCTGATTGGCGAATACCGCACTCACCGCATCTATCCTGATATGTACGCCATCTTCAATGCCCTGCACTACACGGCCTACGCGGATGTGAAAGTGGTCATCCTGGGGCAGGATCCCTACCACGGGCCGGGTCAGGCCCACGGGCTGTCCTTCTCTGTGCTGCCGGGAGTGCCCGCGCCACCGTCGCTCCTCAATATCTTCAAGGAGCTGCAGGACGATCTGGGCTGCACCATGCCCAACAATGGCTGCCTGAAGCCCTGGGCAGAGCAGGGGGTGCTGCTCTTGAATGCCGTCCTCACCGTGCGCGAGCATCAGGCCGCCTCCCATCAGGGCCGCGGCTGGGAGCAGTTCACTGACCATATCATCGAATTGCTGAATCAGAGGGAAAAGCCCCTGGCCTTCATTCTCTGGGGCAGCCCTGCCCGCAGGAAGAAAGCCATGATCACCAATCCCCGGCACTTCATCGTGGAGAGCCCGCACCCCAGCCCTCTGTCTGCCTTCCGCGGGTTCTTCGGCAGCAAGCCCTTCTCGCGGGTGAATGAATTCCTGAAAAGCACAGGACAGGAACCTATCGACTGGCAGCTGCCCAATATTTAGGGCGTGCTGATGAGGTGATTTTAGCCTCCACCGCTTGCGGGGAGGCTTGAATGATAATGACACAATCTTATGAAAAGGGGTGACCCTTAGTGACCTTGCTATTTTTCGCTGTCCTGCCCATCCTCTGGCTCATGGTGGCCCTGTCGGGCCTCAAGATGGCGGCCTGGAAGGCTTGCCCTGTGGCACTTATCCTTTCGCTCTTTGCCAGTGTGGCATATTTCGGCCTGCCGGCAGAGTACATGGCCAGCGCCGTGGTGGAGGGCACGGCGCTGGCCTGCTGGCCCATCCTGCTCATCATCACCGCCACCATCTACACCTACCATCTGTCGGTGCATACGGGCGGCATGGAGATCATCAAGGCCATGCTGACCTCCGTGAGCGCTGACCTCAGGGTGCTGATTCTCCTGATTGCCTTCGGCTTCGGCGGCTTTTTGGAAGGCATGGCGGGCTTCGGCACCGCCGTGGCTATCCCTGCCAGCATGCTGGCGGGCATGGGGGTCAATCCCGTCAGCGCCGTGGGGGTCTGCCTGGCGGCCAACTTCGTGCCCTCGGCCTACGGCTCCATCGGCATACCGCTGGTGACTACCGCAGGCATCATGGGCACCAGCTCCGTGCAGCTGGCTACCTATGTGGCCCTGCAGACGGCTATCTTGGGGCTGTTCTGCCCCTTCATCATGGTGGTCATCGCCGGGGGCAGCTTCAAGGCCCTGCGGGGCATGGTGCCCATCTGCTTTGCGGCGGGCTTTGCCTATGTGGCGGCTCAACTGGTGGTATCCTATTTCCTCGGCCCGGAGCTGGCAGGGGTCACCGGGGCCATCTGCACCATGGGGGCCATCATCGGCACCGTGCGGCTCTTTCCGCCCCGTGAGGAAGAGTACACCATGGAGCAAGGAGAAAGACCGCAGATTGACAGCCGCAAGGCTCTGATGGGCTGGCTGCCCTTCCTGCTGATTTTCGTGCTGCTCCTGCTCACCAGCAAGCTGGTGCCCTCGGTGTACGATTCCATCTCCCAGGTTCGCACCTCCGTGCTGATTTATAAGGGGGAAGGCGGCACTCCCTACACCTTCCACTGGATTGCCACCCCGGGCATGGTGATTTTCTTCGCCACCTTCCTGAGCGGCTTCATCCAGAAGACGCCCCTCTCGGATATGCTCAAGGTGCTCAAATCCACCTTCGGCAGCCTGAGGCCCACCTTCATCACCATCATCAGCATCATCGCCACGGCGAAAGTCATGGGCTACAGCGGCATGACCACCACCATCGCCGACCATACGGTAGCGGCCACGGGCCTCATGTATCCCGCCATCGCCGCCTTCATCGGCTCCGTGGGCGGCTTCATCACCGGCTCCTGCACCAGCACCTGCATTCTCTTGGGCAAGCTGCAGATTGACGCGGCCATCGCCATCGGTGCAGGGTCAAATACCCAGACCTGGATAGCCGCCGCCAACGCCGTAGGAGCCTGCGCAGGCAAGCTCATAGCCCCCCAGAGCATAGCCATCGGCGTAGCCGCCATAGGCGCTGCAGGCAAGGGCAGCGAGAGCAAGATCCTTTCCCTGTCCATGAAAATCTACATACCCTTCACCATCGTCCTGGGCCTGCTGGTGTACTTCGGCAGCGGGATGCTGGACTGAAGATTTGATTTGAAAAGCGGTCAGTTGCTCGTCTTCATAAGCGAGCGGCTGACCGCTTTTGTGTCTCTGTGTGGTTTTCAGCCTTCCGTTTCTTCCGGGTCATCGAAGCCCAGCAGCCAGGTGGCCACGAAGCCTGCGGCGTAGCTGGCTACAAGGCCTAAGAGGTACACGGGAATATTGTTCACCGTGGGGGCCAGGGGGAGGCCGGAGATGCCTATGGCTCCTGCTCCTACGGCTGCGGCGGCTTCTATGGCACCGCCTGCGGTGGCTCCCAGGCAGGCCCCCAGGAAGGGGCGGCCCAGGGGGAGGGTCACGCCGTAGATGAGGGGTTCACCAACGCCCATCATGCCTACAGGCAGGGCGGAGAGGATGGTTTTCTTGAGGAATTTGTTTTTCGTCTTGAAATAGACGGCCAGGGCTGCACCGACTTGCCCTGCCCCTGCCATGGCGAGGATGGGCAGGAGGATGGTGACGCCGTACTGCTCAAGGAGGGCTACATGGATG
>JAGBLH010000018.1 GCA_017635515.1 Selenomonas sp. | reverse complement strand
GGGCATGGTGCGCCTCTTGGGGCAGGTATTGAGCATGCTAATTGTGACGGTTGTTTTGTCCATCAGCCACGGCAGCCTGGCCGGCGCGGAACTGCTGTCACTCAATATGCAGATTTCCTTCGTGGTGCTGAGCGTTATCTGCCTGCTGGGTGTATCGGCCGCCAGAGTGCGGTGAAATATTGAAAGAGAAGGGATAGATATGCCAAAATCAAACCTGACCACCCTCTGCTATCTGGAAAAAGATGGCAAGTATCTGATGATGCATCGGGTGAAGAAGGAACATGATATCAACAAGGACAAATGGGTAGGCATCGGCGGCCACTTCGAAGCTGACGAGTCCCCGGAGGAGTGCCTTTTGCGGGAAGCCAGGGAGGAAACGGGCCTGACCCTTGCGAATTATAAACTGCGGGGCATTGTCACCTTTATCTCCGACAGGTGGCAGACGGAGTATATGTTCCTCTATACCGCGACAGAGTGGGAGGGACAGCTTGCAGATTGCAACGAGGGCACGCTGGAGTGGATAGAAAAAAGCAAGGTTTATGACCTGCCCCTTTGGGAAGGGGACAAGATCTTCTTCAGGCTCATGGAAGAAAATCATCCGTATTTTTCCTTGAAGCTAAGGTATGTGGGAGAGGATTTGGTGGAAAAGGTGCTGGATGGGAAGGCGTTATGACCTATCAGGAAATTATAATCTGCGCTAACTTTTTATTTCTGCTTGCAATGTGATATGATATAGATGATACGATTCGTGCAAAAGGGATGTGAAGCGTGTAGTTCTTCTTGATGGTCTTAGGCGACCTGATATTTTTGCTGGGGGTGGATCTTGTTTTGTTTGTGGTTGAGAATTATGGAGCGATAATTGCGGGGGCTGTGGCCATGGCGGCGGCTTCTTATGGCTATAGGCGCTACAAGCTGGGGAAGGGCAAGGCTCCGTCCTTTGACCTGACTGCTCTGTCCGAGGAACAGCAGGGCTTGGCTTCCGAGCTCTTTGACAAGGCGGTGGCGGACTACAATGCCATCGAGGCCTTGCGTGACACGCTGAAGGACGAGGCTCTGGGCACTCAGCTGGCCACCATGCAGGTGACGGCTTATCGCCTGCTGAAATATCTGGAGGAGAACCCCATGAAGGTCATTCCTGCCAGGAAATTCGTGGACTACTATCAGGACAGGGCCTTGACCCTGACCAAGCAGTTCTGCGACTTGGAGAAGACCGGCTTGGAAACTGCCCAGGTGAAAGAGACCAAGCAGAAGGTGCGCCAGACCCTCATGACCTTCGATGAGGCCTATGAGGCAGAGTTCGAGAAGGTCCTTTCCGACCAGCTCATGGATATGGAAGCGGAACTGGCGGTGCTCAAGCAGAATCTGAAGGCAGAGGGCTTGCAGGACGTGGAGGGGGAGGTCATTTCCCCGGAGCCTGTTTCTGCCATGGATGCAGCCAGAGCCGAGGCCAATGCGGGGAACCTGCCGGAGAAGCGGGAGCGTCCCGTGAACAAGGCAGGCCGCGGCAAGGCGCGGCTCAGGAAGCGCGGGGAGATTGACATGGAAAAGGCCGTAGCCAAATCCATGCGCATGCCCGAGGCGGTTCGTGGGGAGGTCATCAAGCAGAAGGTCATCAATGCGGGACTGGCTGCTGTCCTTGGCACTGTGGGCGCCCATAAGTTCTATCAGGGCAAGACCTTCCAGGGTATCATGTATGCAGTCTTCTGCTGGACAGCTCTGCCCACGCTGATCAGCTGGGTGGAGGCCATCCGCTATGCGGTGATGCCCATGGATGATTTTTACAAGCAGTATTACAGGGATTGAGGATAAATAAGGATTCAGGGTGACAGGAGGCTTTATCATGGCAGATATCAATCTTGACGATTTGCTGAAGGCTAAAAGGGCACAGGAAGGGGCAGCCGCTGCCGAGACTGGCAAGGAAGTTGTGACTGTGGAGCAGGTGAGCGCAGCGGTGGAGACGCTGACTCCCGAGGAAAAGGCTCAAATCGTAAAGATCAAGGATGAGCTTGACCTCACGGATTCTACGGCGGTGCTTTCCTACGGTGCTCCCGCCCAGAAGCGCATTGCGGAGTTCTCCAACAACGTGCTGTCCCAGGTTCGCACCAAGGACAGCGGTCAGGTGGGTGAGCTCCTGCAGGGTTTGGTGACCCAGGTCAAGGGCTACAATCCTGAGGGTGGCTCCTCTGGCAGCAGCTTCCTGAAGAAAATACCCATCGTGGGCAGCCTGGTGGAGAAGGCTGAGGATGTGAAGGAGGGATACACCAAGCTGTCCGTGCAGGTTGACCGCATCCAGGGGGGCCTTGAGCAGGCCAAGCTCAAGATGATGAAGGATATTGCCCTGTTTGACAACCTTTACGAGCAGAATCTGGAGTATTTCAAGAATCTCCAGCTTTATATCCAGGCCGGTGAGGAAAAGCTCAAGGAAATGCAGGAAGTGACCCTGCCCAAGCTCCGCGCCCAGGCCCAGGCCAGCGGCGACCCCATGGCTGTGCAGGTGGTGGCAGACTTCGAGGGCAGCGTCCAGCGCTTTGAGAAGAAGGTGCATGACCTGAAGGTCAGCAAGACCATCGCCATCCAGACCGCGCCTCAGATTCGCCTGATCCAGAATAACGACAAGGCTTTGGTGGACAGGGTGCAGACAGCCATTTACAACACTATTCCCCTCTGGAAGAACCAGATGGTCATTGCCCTGGGCCTCAAGGCCCAGCAGGACACCCTGCGGCTGCAGCAGGCGGTGACCAATACCACCAATGAGCTTTTGAAGCGCAATGCAGAGATGCTGAAGCAGAATACGGTGGAAGTGGCCAAGGAGAATGAGCGCAGCATCGTGGATATTGAAACCGTGCGCGAGGTGAACGACAAGCTCATCTCCACCATCGAGGAGACCCTGCGCATCCAGCAGGAGGGCCGTCAGAAGCGCGCCGCCGCCGAGCAGGAACTGGTGCAGATCGAGGGCCGCTTGAGGGATACTTTGCTGAAGCACAGCGGACGCACGGAGTAATTTGGGGGCATTGAAAGAATGAAGATGGATCGGCAGAAGGCCCAAAGGAATATAGGCAAACTGGGCCTTGCCATGCTGGCGGTGCTGGCTCTGGTGGTGTTCCGCTACGCCTGGCTGCAGTTGGTGCAGGGAAGCGAACTGGCCGCGCGCATGCGGGCCCAGGTGGGGGGAAACTATCTGGCTCAGTCTACCCGCGGGGCCATCCTTGACCGGAGCGGCAGGGAGATGGCGGTCAGCACCATGACCAAGTCACTCTATGTTGACCCCAACCATGTCAAGGAGCCGGATGTGCTGGCAGGGGAACTGGCTCCCCTGATTGGCCTGACTGAGCAGCAGGTGCTGGATGACATCGCCGAAGGGGGCGGCTTCCAGTGGGTGAAGCACCATCTGGCCCAGGATGAGTACGAGGCAGTGCGCCAGCTGATGAAGGAAAAAGAGTATACGGATTGCCTGAACTTTGTCGATGAAGCCAAGCGCTATTATCCCAATGATGTGCTGGCAGCCAACGTGCTGGGCTTTGTCGGCACTGAAGACAAGGGCCTGGACGGGGTGGAGCAGGCCCTGGATGGGCTGCTCAAAGGTGAAGTAGAGGAAGAATACCTTCAGACTGACCGCAGCTCACGCCCCATACTCAGTTCTATCTTCAGCCGCCAGAAACGCTACAAGGGGGACTATTGCAAGACTGTCACCCTGACCATTGACAGCTCCATCCAGTTCATGGTGGAGCAGGAGCTTGACCGTGCCATGGCGGAAAACGGGCCCAAGGCCATCACCTGCATAGTCATGGATCCCAAGAACGGGGAAGTGCTGGCTATGGCGGGGCGCCCTTCTTACAATCCCAACAAGTTCTGGGATTATTCCCCGGAGAGCTGGAAGAATCGGGCCGTGTCCTTCATCTATGAGCCAGGCTCCACCTTCAAGGCCATGGTGGCAGGGGCGGCCCTGCAGGAGAACGTGGTCAGCCCCAATCAGGTCTTCGTGGACCCGGGCTATGTCATGGTGTCAGGGCGGCGCATCCAGAACTGGAGCGGCGAGAGCTTCGGCACCGTAACGTTCACGGACGTGGTGAAGCAGTCCCTGAACACTGGCTTTGCCCAGGTGGGGCTGTCCTTGGGAGCGGAAAAGCTCACGGACTATGCCAAGCGCTTTGGCTTCGGGGAGCAGACGGGCATCGACCTGCCCGGCGAGGAGTACGGCATCCTCTTCAATCCTGATGACATGAGGGATTCGGATATCGCCACCATGTCCATCGGCCAGAGCATTGCCGTGACGCCCTTGCAACTGGTGACTGCCATGTCGGCAGTGGCCAATGACGGAGTGCTCCTGAAGCCCCATATCGTGAAGGAAATCCGCAACGCCGATGGCTCCCTGTATCTGGAGAACCAGCGCACGGAGGTGCGGCGGGTGATCGAGTCCTCCACGGACAAGACCCTGATGGGCCTCCTGGAGCAGGTGGTGGCCACCGGCGGCGGCCACAAGGCGGCTGTGAAGGGCTACCGCATTGCGGGCAAGACGGGCACCGCCCAGAAAATCCGGGAGGACGGGGCAGGCTATATGGACGGGCGCTACATCGCCTCTTTCTGCGGCTTTGCCCCCGTGGAAGACCCACGGGTGACGGTGCTGGTGATTATCGACGATCCCACCTTGGGCAGTTACTACGGCGGCCAGATTGCGGCGCCGGTGGCAGGGAGGATTTTCTCCCAGCTCATGCGCTATCTGCATATCGAGCCCAGCAGCGACCCGCTGGCGGGCATGGATATCGTTCCTGCAGAGCAGCCCAAGCACAAACCCCAGAAGGTTTTCCAGGGCGAAGTGCCAAACGGCAAGGTGGTCATGCCTGACTTCATCGGCCTGAGCCTGCGCGAAGCAGCCCGCAAGGCAGCGGACAGCGGCCTCACCTTCGAGAGCGAAGGCTCTGGGGTGGCGGCTTACCAGAGCATAGAACCGAACACCCTGGTGGATGCAGGCACGGAGATTACCGTGCATTTCCAGCCGTGATGGTGAGAGTATATATAGCCTGCATAGAGAAGGTCAGCCTGACGGCTGGCCTTTTCATGTATATGACCGTTTCAGTGCAAAAAAGATTGTGAGATGCCGTCAGATAGCAGGATTTTTTACTTTTGTGGTGTATAATGTAAATACAGGAATAAAGGGGGTGCAAGAATGTCAGATTGTATTTTCTGCAAGATAGCCAAGAAGGAAATTCCCGCCACTGTGGTTTACGAGGATGAGCAGGTGGTGGCTTTCAAGGACTTGGAGCCTCAGGCGCCGGTGCATGTGCTGGTGATTCCCAAGAAGCATGTGGAGAGCGTGGCAGCTCTCAAGGCTGAGGACAAGGAACTGGCGGCTCATATCCTGGTGGAGGTGATCCCGCAGCTGGCCAGGGAACTCGGCGTGGCCGAGAAGGGGTTCAGAGTTGTCACCAATACAGGTGATGAAGGTGGGCAGTCAGTGAAGCACCTGCATTTCCATCTGTTGGGCGGGCGTTCCATGCAGTGGCCGCCGGGCTGACTTGGCCGCCATTTCCCTTGATGGGGCATGAAAGTTCTCATCTTTCCCAAGATGTCATATTGACATGGGGGTGTCGCTGAGCTATGTCGAGGCCCTGGCCTCGCGAAACGCTGAAAGGAGATTTTGTCTGTTGACAAAATCTGACCAATGGCGTTATAATATCATGGTGTGATTGTGAAAGTCACGATTATACAGTACGAAACTCCCAAGTCAAGTGGAGGGGGGGAAGAATAGATGGCAAACGAAATCAAAGTTGGTAAAAACGAATCAATCGATAGTGCTCTCCGCCGCTTCAAGCGTATGTCCCAGAAGGCTGGTACTCTGGCTGAAGTAAGGAAACGTGAACATTACGAGAAACCGAGCGTTCGCCGCAAGAAGAAGTCTGAGGCAGCTCGTAAGCGCAAGTTCAGATAATGAATGAGCGAGGCGTCTGTGAGTCTATGGATTCACGGGCGCCTTTTTCCTTAGGGCGTGTTGATTAATTCACTCAGCCCCTTGGGGCTTTAGATATGGGAAGGAGGCGACAGGCATGGGCCAGCGTCCCAAAGATCCCCTGAGGAATGAGGAAGAGGACTATCTTGATTCCCTGTGGGACAAGATGATACTCAAGGACCAGCTCACCACCAACCAGGGATATGTAAGCGCAACTCCCCAGGATGGGCTGGTGGGCAAGATGGGCAAGACTGTGACGGATCTCAGGCCCGCAGGCACTGCCTGGATAGAGGGGCGGCCTGTGGATGTGGTGGCTGAGGGCGTTTTCCTGAAAAAAGGGGAAATGGTCAGGGTCATTGCCGTGGAGGGCATGCGAGTGGTGGTTCGCAGGGTAGAAGATGAGTGAGGAGGTATTTTTATGGCAACACTATTAGGTTCTGGCATCCTGTTTCTGGTTGTGCTGATTTTTGCAGCGGTTTTCCTGCACTTCGTGCCTATCGGACTGTGGATTTCCGCTATGGCGGCAGATGTGCGGGTGAGCATCATCACCATGGTGGGCATGGGCATGCGCCGGGTGACGCCCTCCAAGATTGTCCTGCCGCTCATCAAGGCCAACAAGGCGGGGCTTGATGTGAATGTCAATCAGCTGGAGGCTCATTATCTGGCTGGCGGCAATGTGGACAAGGTGGTGGATGCCCTCATCGCCGCCCACCGCGCCCAGATTCCCCTGTCCTTCGAGCGTTCCGCTGCCATCGACCTGGCAGGCCGCAATGTGCTGGAAGCTGTGCAGATGAGCGTCAACCCCAAGGTCATCGAGACCCCCGTGGTTTCCGCTGTGGCCAAGAATGGCATTGAGCTGAAGATCAAGGCCCGGGTCACCGTGCGCGCCAATATCGACCGCCTGGTGGGCGGTGCCGGCGAGCCCACCATCATTGCCCGCGTAGGCGAGGGCATTGTCACCACCGTGGGTTCCTCCGAGAGCCACAATGATGTGCTGGCCAACCCGGATGATATTTCCAAGACTGTGCTGGGCAAGGGCCTGGATGCAGGCACTGCCTTTGAGATTCTCTCCATTGACATTGCGGACGTAGATGTGGGGCGCAATATCGGCGCAGAATTGCAGACCGACCAGGCCGAGGCTGACAAGCGCATTGCCCAGGCCAAGGCCGAGGAACGCCGCGCCATGGCTGTGGCGAAAGAGCAGGAAATGAAGGCCTATACCCAGGAGATGGAGGCCAAGGTGGTGGAGGCTCAGGCTGAGGTGCCCCACGCCATGGCAGATGCCCTGCGCCAGGGCCGCCTGGGGGTCATGGACTACTACAACCTCAACAATGTCCAGGCCGATACGGAGATGCGCAAGGCCATCAGCACGGCCGGGGAGGCAGGGCAGCTGACCGCGCCCAAGGCTCCGCAGGCACCCAAGGGAGATGCGTAAGGAGGGATTCGCATGGATTCCTTTTGGTCTATCCTGATAGTGATAGCCATCGTGGTTATCTCTGACCAGTTGGGGGGCAAGAAGAAAAAAGTCCCCCCCAGACCTCTGCCTAAGCCTGCAGAAGGGCCGGGCAGGCAGAAAATGCCTCTGCCCTGGCCGGATATCAGGCCGCCTGTCCCTGCAGAGCCTCAGGAACCTGAGCTTTATGCAGAACCTGAGGTGCCTGTGCTGAGGCAGCCTGTGCTGAGAAAGCCTTCTCCGGCGAAAAGAGCCCCTGAGCCTGAGCAAGCGATTGCTCCCGTCCAGTCCCGTCCTTCGGGTCTGGGGCTGACACCGGAGCAGGCCGTATCTGCTCTGGCCTGGGCTGAGATCTTGGGCCAGCCCAAGGCTCATAAGAATGGTCACTTTCGCAAGTGAATAGTTTGCCTTCCCCTGGAGGGGAAGGCTTTTTATTTTGCTGGACTGAAGCAACGCAATGTAGTACAATAATAAAATGTGTCAAGCAATTATGATTGTTGTAGGTGATGGATTTGCCAAACTCTATGTTTGATGTGATAAAAAAGGATTTGGAGGTACTGGAACAGGAGCTGCGGAAGGCGGTGGCTTCTGAGCATGAGCTGGTGAACGAGGTGGGCACCCATATCGTGACCTCCGGGGGCAAGCGTCTGCGTCCGGCTCTTTGCCTGTTGGCTGCCCGTGGGGGCAAGGACTTTGATCTGCAGCGCATTTTGCCGCTGGCGGTGTCTTTGGAGCTTATCCATACCGCTTCGCTGGTGCATGATGATGTGATTGACGAGTCCGGCACCCGCCGGGGCGAGGCTACTGCCAATGCCAAGTGGGGCAATCAGGTGGCTATCCTTTCCGGCGACTATATCTTTGCCAGGGCCTTCAGCCTCATTGCTTCTGCGGGCTACAGCAACCGCGTCTCCTTGCGGCTGGCAGAGCTGGTCTGCAATCTCAGCGTGGGCGAGATCATCCAGGACAATGCGGTCTATCAGGCTTCCAAGGGCTATGAGGACTACTACTGCCGCATACAGAAAAAGACGGCGGATTTCCTGGAAATCTGCTGCGATCTGGGGGCGGAAGTGGGGGGGCTGGCCCCTGAGGAAGGGAAGCAACTGGCCGAGTACGGCCACTGCATCGGCATGGCTTTCCAGATCACGGACGATTTATTGGATATTCTCCAGACCGAGGAAACCATGGGCAAGCCTGCGGGCAACGATATCCGTCAGGGCATTGTGACCCTGCCGGTGATCCGCGCTTTGGAGGTCAGTCCCGAGGCTGAGGTCCTGCGGGATATCGTCACCAATCCCGAAATGACTGCCGCAGATGTGGAGCGGGCTTTGGCTATCGTCAAGGCCACCGATGGCATCGATGTGGCCAAGGAAAAGGCTGATGAGTATCTGGAGCGGGCCAAGGCGACCTTGCCTGCTTCCCTGCCGGAAGAAGTGAAGGAAGCCTATGTCATGGTGGCGGATTTCATCGGTGACCGTGATTATTGATTCGTTGCCCCAAGGGAGTGAAAGCAGATGTTTGGTATTGGCGTACCAGAACTTATCCTCATATTGATAGTGGGCCTGATTGTCTTTGGCCCCGGCAAGCTGCCCGAGGCAGGACGTGCCCTGGGCAAGGGCCTGCGCGAATTCAAGAAGGCTTCCAATGCCCTGACCCAGGCACTGAACGCCGAGCCTGCACCCCAGCAGACAGCTCAGCCTGTTCAGCAGAGTGCCCCTCAGAGCGCACCTGCCCCTGCTGCCCAGACAGCAGAGACCAAGGCGGCGGAGGAACCTGCCCAGCCCGCTTATCAGGCTCCCACTCAGGAGTCTGTGCGTCAGCAGCTGGCAGAGCAGGGAAAGATTCCCTCCGATACGGAAAAGGCGTGAATATGCAAGCCCTTCCCCATAGGGGGAAGGCTTTTTTGTAGTGAAATGGAGAGATTGGCCAATGGAAAATAATTATCCAGCAGCTAAAGCCATGGAAAATTTTTTGGGTAGCGTGGGAATTGATCTGGTTGCCTTGGGCATGGAAAAGACCCCGGAGCGGGTGGCCAAGATGTACGGCCAGCTGTTCAGCGGCCTGGGGCCGGTGACACAGGAGGAATGGGGGGAGCTCTTTGAGTCTGATGCCACGGGGCTGGTGGCAGTGCGGCATATTCCATTCTATTCCATGTGCGAGCATCATCTGGTGCCCTTCTTTGGGGAGGTGGATATAGTCTACCAGCCCCAGGGGGGCATGGTGGCCGGTTTCAGCAAATTCACCAAGGTGGTGGAGCACCTGTCCCGCCGCCCCCAACTGCAGGAGCGCTTCACCCGCCAGATTGCCGGAGCCGTGGCTGAGGGGGTGAGGGCCGAGGGGGTGCTGGTGACGGTGGAGGCCCAGCAGCTCTGCATGATGATGCGGGGGGATCTGGCCCCTCGCGCCCGTACCGTCACCACAGAATGCACCGGCAATTTCCTGCAGGACAAGGGGCTTTATCAGCAGGCCTGGCTGCTGCTGGGCGGGGAGAAGAAGTAAGGGGGCTTCCTGATGAAAGGGAGAAGTTTGGCCAAGAGACACTATGACCTGCCCAGCGGGAAGTCTTTGGACTTGGGGGAGCGCACCCTCATCATGGGCATACTGAACGTGACCCCGGATTCCTTCTCTGATGGCGGCAGATGGACAGCGGTGGAAACTGCCCTGGCCCATGCCCGGCAGATGGCGGCAGAAGGCGCAGACATCATTGATATTGGTGCCGAGTCCAGCCGTCCGGGGTTTGTGCCCATGCCTGCCGAGGAAGAAATAGCAAGGCTCATTCCCTATCTGAAGGCTCTGGTAGCTGAGTGCCGCCTGCCAATTTCCGTAGACACCTTCAAGTCAGAAACTGCTGAGGCGGCCTTGAAGCTGGGGGCAGATATCCTCAATGATATCTGGGGCCTCCAGTACAAGGAAGAACCGGGAGCCATGGCGCAGGTGGCGGCATGGCATCAGGTGCCGGTCATTGTCATGCACAATCAGGAAGGCACAGATTACAGCAGGTACGACGGTGATGTAGTGGCGGCAGAGCGGGAGTTTTTCCGGCGTACTGTTGAGCTGGCAGAAAGGGCCGGCCTGCCGAGGGAGATGCTCATCTTCGACCCCGGAGTGGGATTTGGCAAGACGGTGGCAGATAATCTCATGGTTATGAACCGACAGGAGGAACTGCTTGAGCTGGACGGCTGCCGCTATCCCCTGCTATTGGGTGCCAGCCGCAAGAGTGTCATAGGCAGGACCCTTGACTTGCCAGTTGAGGAACGCCTGGAAGGAACCCTGGCAACCTCGGTAATAGGTGCTCTCAAGGGAGCAGACATTATAAGAGTTCACAATGTAAAGGAAAATCTGCGGGCTGTGAGAATGGCGGAGGCGATTGCAAATGGATAAGATTGTACTTACTGGCATGGAATTCATCGGCTATCATGGCTGCCTGCCGGAGGAACGGCAGACGGGGCAGCCTTTTATTGTGGATGCGGTCATGTACCTTTCTCTGGCTGAGGCAGGGAAAAGCGATGATCTGGGCAAGACGGTGAATTACGCCGAGGTTTTTGCCAAGGTGCAGGAGATTGTGGAGGGAGAGCCCTGCAGTCTCATTGAGACAGTGGCGGAGCGCATTGCTGCTGCCATATTGCAGGATTTTGCCCTGGTGGAAAGGGTGGAAGTCACCTTGCATAAGCCTGAGGCCCCCGTCAAGGGCTTGTTCAAGGATGCGGCTGTGTCTATTGAAAGGGCCAGGGCATGAGCAAGGTTTACCTCAGCCTGGGAGCGAACCTGGGGCATAGGGGCGAGTCCATACGGGAGGCATTGCGGCGCCTGGCTCTGACTGAAGGAGTGAAGCTCCTGCAGGTGGCGCCCTTCTATGAGACCGCCCCCTGGGGCAAGACTGACCAGCCGGGGTTTATCAATACCTG
>JAGBLH010000177.1 GCA_017635515.1 Selenomonas sp. | reverse complement strand
TGGTGAGCGGGTCTACAAGTCCGGCGACTATGGCCGCTGGCAGAAAAATGGCTATCTGGAAATCATCGGACGGAAGGACAACCAGATAAAGCTGCGGGGGCTGCGCATTGAGCTGGATGAGGTGGAAACTGTGCTGGCCAAGCAGCCGGGCATGCGTCATGCAGCTGTGAAGATTGAGAAGATCAATGGCATCGAGCATCTTTGCGCCTGGTTCACCAATGATGAAGAGGTGGATATTCCGGCCCTCAAAGAGGCTTTGGGACAGACCTTGACCGCCTACATGGTGCCAACTGCGTATATGCAGCTGGCTGAGATGCCCTTTACTCCCAACGGCAAACTGGACCTCAAGCATCTGCCCGTGCCGGAGGTCTTCCGCGCAGGTGGAGAGGCTGCCGGGACCAAAGCCGAAAGGGATTTCTGCGCCATCTTCTCAGCGCTCCTGAATGTGCCTGATGTGCTGGCTACGGAAAGCTTCTTCGACCTGGGCGGCACTTCCCTTTTGGTGACGAAGGTGGTTATCGAAGCCGGCAAGCTGGGGTATGCTATCGTCTTCGGCGATGTCTTCCAGCATCCTACCCCCCGCGCTCTGGCAGCGCTTTGCGAAGGCGGCGCCGAGGAACTGCAGGAAGACCGGTTGGTTGAGGATTACGATTATACGGCAATCAATGAGCTCTTGCAGCAAAATACCCTGGAAGCCTTCAAAAAGGGCGAGGCCCTGCCCCTGGGCAATGTGCTGCTGACAGGCGCTACAGGCTATCTGGGCATGCATATCCTGCATGAGCTGCTGGAAAACACCTCTTGCAAGGTCTATTGCATGCTGCGGGCCAAAGGGAGAAGGAGTGTCGTCAGCAGGCTGCAAGCGCTTGGCTACTATTATTTCCAAAGCGTCTATCGTGAATTGCTGGGGAAACGGCTCTTCGTGGTAGAAGGGGATGTGACCGATTACGAAGATTTTGCTGCACTCAAGGACTGCCAGATTGATACTGTCATCAACTGCGCTGCCAGCGTCAAGCATTTCGCTTTTGACAGCCGCATCGAGGATATCAATATAGGCGGAGCCAAGAATGTGATTTCCTTCTGCCTGGAGCATAAAGCTCGCATGATTCAAACCTCCACGATGAGCGTAGTGGAAATGGGCTACAAAGACAGCCTGCCGGCAAACTATCAGCCCACGGAGCAGATGCTGTACTTTGGGCAGGATTTGACCAATAAATATGTCCATTCCAAATTCCTGGCGGAGCGGGCTGTGCTGGAAGCGGTGCTGCAGCAGGGCCTGTCAGCGAAAATCATGCGTTATGGCAATCTTTCTGCCCGGGCCGAAGATGGCGAGTTCCAAATCAACTTCACCTCCAATGCGGCTATGGGGGTGCTGAAGGGCTATGCTTCCCTGGGGTGCGCTGCCTATGACCGACTGGATGACACCATGGAATTCTCGCCGATCGATGTGGTGGCCAAGGCGACGGTAGCGCTGGCGCAAACACCGGAGGCTTGCCGGATTTTCCATGTCATTACCGACCAGTATATACCCATGATACAGATTTTCCGTGAGATGGGAAATATGGGCCATCCGGTGGCTTTTGTGGAGCCGGAGGACTTTGCCGAAGCCTTTGCCAAGGCGCAGCGGGACCCGCAAAAGTCATCCAGGCTGACCAGTCTCATGGCCTATGCCCATGGGGCAGGGGAAAGGGAGAGGGTTCTTCTGAATATGAGCCGGGAGTATACGCTGCAGGTTCTCTATCGCCTGGGGCTGGCTTGGCCGGTTACTTCCTGGGATTATCTGCGGAAGTTCATGGGCGCGCTGAACGGTCTGGGATATTTTGATGAAGCGTAGCAAAGGTCAGCGGCTGCAGAAACAGGCGAAGATGGTGGGGAAGGTGCATGTGCGAAGTGAGGCTGACGCTCTTGCCGGTGGACTGCCTGCGTCCTCACTTGGGAGAGGCTGCCAGGCTTTTGCCGGCGGAGCGCTATGAAAAGTTGGTGCGCTATCGGCAGGAGGAGGACAGGCTCAGGTGCTTTGCCTCCTCCCTGCTGCTGCAAAAAGCAGCCCAAGGCCGCAGCATCTCCTATAATGAAGCAGGAAAGCCCCTGACAGAGGGGCTTTTCTTCAATCTGTCCCATAGCGGGGATTATGCCGTGCTGATCGAAGCTGACTGCCCTGTGGGCGTGGATATCGAGAAAATGTCGCCGTATGGCGATTGGGTACGGGAGGCGTTGACTGCCTGGGAATACGAATGGATGCTGCGTGGGAAAGATGAAAGGGAGCGGCAGGAACGCTTTTATCGTTTATGGACCAGGAAGGAAAGCCTGGTAAAATGCGAGGGTCATGGCTTTTCTCTATCCCCTGGGGAAATCAGCACGATGCCTGTGGATGAAGCGCGGCTCATAGCTTATGCGGGAAAAACCTATGGCATTTGCAGCCATATTTTTCACGGCTATATGCTCTCGGCAGCTTTGCAGGGCAAACAGCCGCTTATCAGACTGCGTGACTGGTCATGGGCGGATCTGGCTGTAAAAGCAGCACAGCGGAATAAAATAATTCTGCGGTAAATGTTCAGCAGCCTGCATCAATTGAGTGTATTAAGAAAGTATTGAAAATTTGTTTGTTTTCTGATATAATGAGAAAAAATTTCCGCGCAAAAAGAAACGGGCAGGTTATGAGGAAGGGATATCCGATGGACATGAGGATTATATTGTCCCCTACGGGGGGCAATGCTTTTAGGTTGTCCTTTTGATGTGGACATATCAAATATAATAGAAGTTCATGATGACCGCAGGGCGGGCTGGTTGGAGTGCATGTTGCTCCACAGGCTCCTTTTGTAGTGTTGAAGTTCGGACGATACCGTGAAATAAGCCTGCTGATAGAATAATGTCTTTGTAAGAAGTTGGTATGATGGAGGTACGTTTATGGAGAAATCATTTGCAATCCCAATATCCAGGCGCAATTTCATGAAGCTGATGGGCCTGGCCGCAGCTGGAACGGTGCTGGGGCTCAATGATAATGGGGCAAAAGCAGCGGCTGCTTCTTCCATGATACAGACGATGGATTTCAGCAATGCAGAGCTTCCCGTGCTTTTCAATGCGGATGTCTGCGTAGTCGGCGGCGGTGCGGCTGGCACGGCGGCTGCTGTCAGCGCCGCCCGCAAAGGGGTGAAAGTTGTCCTTGTGGAGCGTGGCATTTCCTTGGGCGGACTGGCCACCCAGGGCTGTGTCTTCCCTTGCATGCCTACCTTTGTGGATGGCAGTGATACGCCCTATATCACGGATTTGAACCAGCGCATGGAAAAACAGGGGGCCTCGACCTCCCTTGGCATAACTACTAATACCTATTATGGCGGCGGCAGGTCACAATATGTGCCGGAATATCTTTCCTATGTCTACGATGAAATGTGCGAAGAGGCTGGGGTAGAGATCCTCTACAATGCTTCCTTGGCAGGCACCGTGACCAGCGGGGGGAAGATTGTCTCTTGTGTAGTCCAGACCCCGGAGGGGCTGGCCAGCATACAGGCAAGGACATTCATAGATGGCACGGGAGATGCATTGCTTTCACGGTTCGCGGGGGTTCCTGCGGAAAAAGGCTCAGAAACGACGGGACGGAATCAGCCAATGAGCCTGCGTTTTGAAATGGGCGGTATTGATGTGGACAAGGTTCACAAATTCTTTACTAAAGCTTTGAAGGATGACTATTCAAAGGATCTGAAGGAGATTTTCGATAAGGCCTTGAAGGAGAAAAGAGCACCATTCTTTGAGTTTGCGAAGTGGAAAAAGAATGAGACATTCTTCAAGGATGGTGTGGCCCGGGGCGAGTTGACAGATGATGATATCCTGTACATCCAGGCTTTTGCGATCCCGGGCAAGCCCACTGTAATGTCCATGAACTGCCCGGAGATGCCACCGCTGAGCTTCAGCTCTACAGATGCAATATCCTACAGCAAGTCTGTGACCTTCGGCCGGAAGATGATGCGCCGCCTGGCCGGATTCTTCATCAAGAACATCCCCGGCTTTGAGAAAGCCTACATCAGCCGCGAAGCAAGCATGGTGGGTGTACGGGAGTCCTGGCGTATTCATGGTAAATACTATATGGATGCTGAGGATTACTTGAAGGCACATCATTTCCCCGATGCTGTCTGCCGTACGGCATATCCCATTGATATCCATGATGTGAAGCTGGATCTCTTCAAGAAGCTGGAAAAGGGACAGTATTACGAAATCCCCTACCGTGCCTTGGTGACCAACGAAATCTCCAACCTGCTGGTGGTGGGGCGCTGTGCCAGCGGCAGCTTCGCTGCCCAGGCTTCCTTCCGCATCCAGCCCACCTGCATGAGCATGGGCGAGGCTGCAGGCATTGCTGCAGCCTGGGGGCTTTCCAAAGGGATTCCGGTGAGCGAAATCAAGTGGGAAGAGATGCCCGAAGAAATGCGTAGTTATGTAAGCAAATAAATCAAAGGAAAAGACTAAGGAGGTCATTATCATGCAAAAGAAAAAAATCGTGGCTGCTGTTGCCATTGCTGCATTCAGCTTCGGCTTTGGCTTTGGGTCCATGGCCCATGCGGAGTTCCGTCCTGCTACTCAGGAAGCCCTTGAGACCCATACCGGGGTGAAAGTGCCCCCTGGTCAGGATTCGGCCGAGGATAAGATGCCTGCTTCTCAGCGTTTTGTAAGTTTTGGAGGAAAAATCCCTTATCAGCTTTGTCTGCCGCGCTGGTATGATTCTGCCAAGGCTTATCCCCTGATTGTCGTAGTCAATGATGTGGCTGGAGAGACAGATGAGAAGGCATTGCTGAAGCAG
>JAGBLH010000176.1 GCA_017635515.1 Selenomonas sp. | reverse complement strand
GTACGCTTCATAGCTGTGGAGCGTGAGAGTGCGGGCCATGCTTTGAATGCTGGCCTGGAAGCAGCCAAGGGGGAATATGTGGCTTTCCTGCACCCGGGGGACAGCGTATTGCCCAGGATGTATGAGACTTTGTCTGCCTTGGCAGATGAAGAAGGCTTGGATTTCATCCAGTGTGATGGCGAGAACATGTCCGGGAAAGGCGGTACACTCAGGGTCAGCAGCCATGCTTCCCACTATGGCCGTGTTTTTTGCCCGGCGGAGGAAAAAGGTATCGCGGCTTTTTCCCATCGTGTTGCCAATGGCATCTATCGCAGGTCTTTTCTGATGGCACAGGGAATCAGCTTCTTGGAATTAGCAGGTGCGGCCTGGCCTGAGAGTGGTTTCTGGTTTCAGGTTTGCATGAAGGCGGCGAAGGGATATCTGCTGAGAGAGTCCCTCTGCGTATTGGAGGACATGCGGTCTGCTGATGCGCTTTCTATCTTCAAGGAGTATGATGCGATAGGGCGCGAACTGCGCAGGGAAGCAGGGCTGTATGACAG
Organism: Selenomonas sp.; assembly: GCA_017635515.1. GTDB lineage: Bacteria > Bacillota > Negativicutes > Selenomonadales > Selenomonadaceae > Selenomonas_B. The sequence continues at coordinate 1,635 of JAGBLH010000176.1, read as the reverse complement.
ATTCCGCTTTGCCTATGCTATGGCCTGCTACTATGATTGTAGAGCCATTATCCCCAGCTTGAATCTGGTGACCGGGGAGAAATTCCTGCTGGCCATGGCGGAATATTTCCGAGAACTGCACGATGATGGGATGATTGACTACTACATGCTTTCTCGCGAAGAGCACAGTTTCTTGGCGAAACTTCTGTCCGACCCGCGCAAGGTCAGCGCAGAGCTTTATGCTAAGAAGAATTCCCTAGGAATGGCCTACGTTTTCCCCTATCACCTTTTCCGTGAGGGTGACAAGGTGGTTATCTATGGTGCCGGTGAGGAAGGTCTGACATTTTATCGGCAGGCTCTTCACGATGGCTTTGTGAAGATAGTGGGCTTGGTCGATCTTCAGAACGAGGGCGAGTGCCTGGATGGCGTGACGGTAGGGGCTGTCTCTGAACTGAAGGGCATGGACTATGATTATGTCCTTATCAGCGACTATAGGCAGAAGGAATCTGAAAAGATTCGTAGGCTTTTGGTAGAGCATGGTGTGAAGAATCTTGCTATCCGTTGGGATGGCGGTGTCTATACCAGGGATGCTTTTTACAAAAATTACTACTGGAAGCTCCTGCCCATGCTGAACCCCGAATGCCAGCCACATTGGAAATTCTTGGAGTGGTATTGGACTCGCATGAAGGGTAGCGTACGTCATATTTTCCCATATCATCTATTCAGTCGGGGAGAGCGGGTGGTCATCTATGGTGCTGGCGACATTGGTCGGGAATTCTATCGCCAGTCACAGGAGTTCGATTATCTCAAGGTGGTGGCTATTGTTGATAGAAATCCAGGGGACATAGATGTTCCGTCTATACCAGTGGCACCAGTGGGAGCTTTGAAGCAGTTGGACTATGATGCTGTGCTGATTTCTGTACACGGCAGGGAAACTGCCAGTGAAATACGTAATCAGTTGGTGCGTATGGGCATTCCCGCCGACAAGATGCGCTGGGATGGTACATCATATTTCCGTGATGAGTTCTATAGGCACTATTTTGAGAGGCTGGATGCTCTCCATGAAATGGCTGGTTCCAAGCTATGATGTGTGAACTAGAAAACTCGATAATATAAAATCTCGAGAACTTTTGACTCTCAAGAGACTAAGCTATGATCTGGAAAAACAAGTTTCACGAACGTATAAACGAGCTTTGGAAACGGGCCAAAGACGAAAACCACAAAATGACGCAAACTGAGTATGCCGCCAGGTTTGGTGTGACGAGAAATGCGCTCCTGGGGTGGCTGCGCGGCACCGGGCAGCCGGATACGGAGGGCATTGTCCGCATTGCCACCAAAGAAAATGTCAGCCTGGCCTGGTTGCTGGGGGATGAGCGTCCTGCTGACAAGGGAGAATTGGTGCAGGATGAGCAACAGCTGCTGCAGCTTTTTCGAAGCCTAAGCGCAGAGCACAGGGAAGATCTGCTGATGCTGGCCAAGAGATTCCAGGTACATGATGCCGCCCACTCTTTCCAAGCGGACGGCGGCTATGCTGAAGGAAAAGTTCGGCATCTATGCCTCAGTGAATCTGGCGGCCAGACTGATGAAGCGCTGTCAGGAAGCCAAGGAAGGCGCTTCTGAATAAAACAGACCCACATGAGGGAAATCCTCCACATG
>JAGBLH010000175.1 GCA_017635515.1 Selenomonas sp. | reverse complement strand
CTTGTCCACATACAGGAACTGCTCCTGGCGCATAACCTCAAAACTCTGCACCCCAATGGGCAGCTTCCTGATTGCTTCTGCCATGTCCCTCACTCCTCCTGTCATGGTGGAACATTCTCTTTGTTTCAATTGTAGCAAATGGGGGGCCGGTGTCAAGGAAAGGACAAATGTCAAAAGCCGCCGCTCTTCTTTTGGAAAGGCGGCTTTCTCTTTGTTCAGTTGTCTGCCTGTGCCCTTAGTGTTACTTCACCCGGTTCCAGGTCTTGGTGCTGTAGTCGGCTGTCCAGGTGCTGCCGTCGGAGAGGGTGAATTCTCCGGCCCTGCCGTTTTCTTGTCTTTCGTCTTGGTGGTGATGGACTTGTCTACGGTCAGGGTGCCACTTTCTGTGCCGCTTATGTCGGTCAACTGCACAGCTTCGCTTGCGGCAAAGCCAATGCCGTTGAGGGTGAAGGTGCCGTCTGCGTTGTAGTGAAGTTCGACAAAAACAACATACTTCCTCCATATGTTGAAAAACTTCACCGGCATATCTTGAGAAGGTTTGACATACAGCAGGTTTCTGCTAGAATTGGAGCAAAGAGAGAAAATTCCCACCAAAAGGAGTGATGATGATGGCAGAGATCAACCGACGGCTGCCCATCGGCGTGCAGAGTTTTGAGAAACTGCGCCAAGGGGGCTATCTCTATGTGGATAAGACCCGTTACCTCTATCAGCTGCTTCACGATGCAGGGCAATACTTCCTCAGCCGCCCCCGGCGCTTCGGCAAGAGCCTTTTCCTCTCCACCCTTGCGGCCTACTGGGAGGGCAGGCAGGAACTCTTTGAGGGGCTGGCCATCAGGGAGCTGGAGAAGGACAATGGGGAGGCATGGCAGCCGTATCCCGTGTTCTACTTTGATTTCAACGGGAAAAACTATCAGCAAGACACCGCACTAGAAGTTGTACTGGACAAGCACCTGTGCGAATGGGAAGCCATCTACGGCCACAGTAAAGGAACCTCTTTGGAAGGAAGATTTCAATATCTGCTGAAAGCAGCCGCCGAAAAGACCGGCCGCCGCTGCGTGGTGCTGGTGGACGAATACACCTAAATCCCAAAAACCGCCACGGTTGCCCGTGACGGTCGGTAGGAAACTCTCACTTATTGAATACGGAAAAATCCAGGGCGTCGAAGCCTGACAGAAGCTCCTGCACCTGCTGGGCGATTTCCTTGGCGCCGCCCTTCTTGCGGCTCTCGATGTTGAGGGGCATCTGTGGGTCATGGAGGGAGAGGCGGAGAAGTGCCCAGCCCTCGGGGAACACCAGGCGCACACCCTCGAAGGAAGGCTTGGCAGATTTGATGCCTTTCTCGGCGGCACGGGCTTCAAAGGCCTGCAGCACCTTCTGGCCATATTCCTTGAAATCCTCGGTGCCAATCTTCATGCGATATTCCACCGCCTCGGCAGGCTCGCCCAGGGCTGCCACCAGGCTCTCCAGCTTCTTGCCCTTGGCCCTGGCCTTGGCGGCAGCAATCAGGAGCTTCACCGCCAGATAGGCACCATCATCGAGGTAGTAGTTCTCGGACAGCGCCCCGTGGCCGGAAGTCTCGATAGCCAGCGGGGAAACAATGCCGCTGTCGTTCAGGCGGACGCACTCGTCAATGACATTCTTGTAGCCGCGCATATAGCGATGATGCTTGAGGCCCAGTTCCTCCTTGAGGAAGGTGGTGAGCTCGTCAGAGGTCACGGAATCGGTGACAATGGTGCTGCCGGGATAATCAGGGGCCAGGATGGCAGCCATCATGGCAATGAGGGCATTGCGGCTGATTTCCTTGCCGTTCTTCAGCACAGCGCTCATGCGGTCAACGTCAGTATCGAAAATCAGGCCCAGGTCTGCCTTGCTCTTCAGCACGGCCTCCTTGATGGCGGCCATGGCCTGCTTGTTCTCGGGGTTGGGAATATGGTTGGGGAAATGCCCGTCCGGCTCCAGGTAGATGCTGCCGCTGGTATCTGCCCCCAGGCGGCCCAGAATCTGGCTGGCAAAGAAGCCGCCGGCGCCGTTGCCTGCATCCACCACCACATGCATGCCCTTCAAAGGCTCGTTCTCCCCGCCCAAGGCCTGGCGGATTTTCTTCCGCAGATGATGGCAGTAACGCTCCATGAGGTCATATTTCTGAACTTTGGCCAGGTCGCCTGCGCTCACGGGCTGGCGGGCAGCGGCGGAGAGGATAGCTTCGATGTCCTCATGCTCCACGCCGCCCTTCTTGGTGAAGAATTTCAGGCCGTTGCGGTTATAGGGCAGGTGGCTGGCAGTGATCATGATGGAGCCGTCCATGCTGGTCTCCGGGAACACCGTGGACATGAACATGGAAGGGGTGGAAGCCATGCCGCAATCTACCGTGACACAACCTGCGGCAGTCAGGGCCTCCAGCACGGCCTTCTTGAGAGAAGCTGCGGAAATGCGGGAATCATGGCCCACTGCCACCCGCAATTTCTTCTTCTCCTTGCCGGTCTTTTCCGCCAAGAATTCCAGGAAGCCCCCGGCAATGACATTGGCCGCCTCTACGGAAAGAGTCACCGGCTCGTCAGGCACGCCCTCCACGGCCACGCCGCGCACGTCACTGCCGTTGGCAAGTTTCTTGAGTATTTTTTCAGATACTAGCATAGTAAAAGCCCCCTACCGTGTCTTTGCGAATTACTGCAACTCAGTACAGCTTACCTAATTCCACACGGAGGGGGCTTTATCCTGCTTAGATTATTTTATTCTCCAAAGAATTCGTTCTCTGCCGCAATGCAGAGCATATGATACACCGGCAGGTGATACTCCTGAATCTTGAAAGTCTCGTCCTCCGGCACGCAGATAATGATATCTGCCATGTCTTTGGCCTTGATCTTGCCGCCGGATTTGCCGGTGAGGGCAATGGACTTCACGCCCTTGGCACGGGCCATATCCAGGGCATAGATCACATTGGTGGAGTTGCCGGAAGTGGAGATGGCCAGGAGCACATCTCCCTCGTCCCCCATGCCCAGCAGCTGCTGGGCAAAGGAAAGGTCAGGGGCCTGGTCGTTGGCAAAAGCGGTATTCAGAGCCACCTGGTTCACCATAGAGAGAGCGGGGAGTGCCCCTTGCAGATTCTCCATGAAGTAGTCTGCCGAATCCGGGCAGACCTGACGGAAACGCTCTTCCAGCTTCTTATCCAGCTTGCGGGGCAAGAGGAAGCCCTTCATAAGCTCGCCCACGATGTGCTCTGCATCGGAGGCGCTGCCGCCATTGCCGCAGGCAATGAGCTTGTGGCCTGTGCGGTAGCTCTCGCAGATAGCCTCCACAGCTGCCACCAGGTCATACTTGCAGACGGACAGGGCAGGGTAACGCCCAATCAAATCATCAACTGCTTTGAGTGTGCTTGCTTTTACAGACATTTAAGAAGTCTCCTTACCTGTTCCTGTAGCGGTCTGCCATGGACTTGGCCTCGTACTCGCCGCTGCTGATCCTGCTGATATCCTGATAGACAGGGCGATTCCCACTATCCCTGGGCGTCACATCCACCGGCTCGGAGGGACGGGACTGCCAGCTGTCATTACGGGAGTAGCTTGCCCCCCTGTTGCCACGGAACCTGTTCCAGGCCCAGCGAATCAGCATGATCACCGCCCCAAAGAGGATGATATTGGCCACCACACCCAGCACATCGCCAATGATGCCGCCGGAGCCAATGAGGCTGGCCAGCATGTGCCCCAGGAACATGCCACCGGCCAGGATGCCCACCTGTCTCAAGGCGGAGCCCCAGCCGCTGGAACTCTGGCTGGCCGCAGTGCCTGCGGCAGCTGCCGGGCTGTTCTTGGCAGCAGCACCGGTACCCGGCGCGTCCTTCTCAAGGCTCTTGGCATCCTTGGAAGGCTTGTAGTCCTTGCCATTGCCGGACACGGACTTGGAATTGGAAGCCTTGGTATCAGGCGCCGCATTGGACTTTTGCGCAGGCTTCGGCGCCGGTTTCGGCGCGGAGAACTTGGCCCCGCCCTTGGCCGCAGAAGCCACGGAATAAGCAGTTGCACCGTCAAGCGAAACACCCACAGGGGCCGCAACAGCAAAAAAAGTACCAACCATTAAGGAAGCAAGGATTTTTTTAGCATTAACCATAGAAAATTCTCCTTCAATTAACCTTCATAAGATTTGATGTCGTCCTCAAAGGCGTAAATCTCACCCACGGTATCAAGTTCACCCGCAAGATACCTGTCGATATCATCTACATCTATATAGAGCTTGCAGTCGATATCCAGATACCCCTGCTCCCTGCCGCCGGAAAGATCCCGGATAGCCATGAGCTTTTCCCGGAGCTTCAGGAGTTCCGTACGGGTTGCGTGGATATCCAGCTTGATCTGGGGCACGCCGTATTCTTTGAGCACCTCATCCATTGTCATGCGCTGGGACATAGTATTCATCCTTTCATTTGACTTTTTGATGTTTTCAATTCTAACAAAGCTGCTTGGAAAATAGCTGAAAGCCTACTTCCGCGTCTCTGCCACAGTCAGATGATCCAGTATGCTCTGGAGCTCCCGCCTCTGCCGCAGGTGGCTCTCATAGTCCAAATCGTTGGAATCCACCCGCATGCGCTTCGTCAATTCATCAATCCGCGCCTGCAGGCGTCCCCTGGTCTTGTCATCCATTGCCAAAATCCGTCCCTTCCCCAAAGATAAACCACCTAGATATTATAACTCTATAAAAGCTCTTTTGCCAAAATAATCAACCTCGCTTTTCCTTCTCCTCCCTGGCCTTCTTCGCCTCTTCCTTCTCCTTCTGCAGCTCTTTGTAATCCTTCTCGGAAATCTCCTGCAGATATTCCTCGGGAATCTTTCTGAAGGCCCTGGGGGCGAGGCGGTGAAGTTCTTTGTAATGGGCCAGTGCCTGCTCTGCGTTGCCCATTTCCTCATAGATTTGGGCCGCCAGCAAATAAGTGACTGGATTCTTGCCATCCAGGGCCTTGGCGCTTTCGCAGTCCGCCAGGGCCGCCTCCCGCTCTCCTCTCATATGGCGGACATCGGCGCGGTTGAGGAAGTTGTAGATATTCCTGTTATCCAGGGACACAGCCCTGTCGGCGTCAAGAAGCGCCCCTTCGTAATCGCCAGCCACTGCCTTGGCACGGCCCATGATGGCGTAGTTTTCCGCTTCATTGTCCTGCTTTTCTGCCGCAAAGGTGCGCTCCATCTGGAAAAGTGCCTCTTTGCCAAAACCGAAGTCGCTGTAAGTATCAGCATTCTCCCGCATCTTCTTCATAGCCTTGGTCCCGACAGCAAGAGCCTCTGCCCGCGCCTGCTGAAGTTCAGCAAGCCGCTTTCCCTCTGCCAGTTTCATCTTTTCCCGGAAGCCCGTGGCTTTCTCCACCCGATAAGCCTTGGTCACCATTTGCTGCAGGCGGGCGCCGTTGCCATTTTTCTGCAAGAATGCATGGAGCGTCCCGTTGACCCTGTCAGGCGACAGGCAAGTCACGCCACCCCTGCCATCATCGCGGAACTGCCACTCTTCCACCGTATCATAATCATGGAAAGCCTTGGAAAGTGCCCCCGCCACATAGTAGGCATTCTCCGCCGTATTGTCGAACTCGTCGCTGGTCCAGTCCACGGACAGGAACTTTTCTCCATCTATATAGATATCCTTGCGCCCCTGCACGGTCACATGCCCAACGCCGTAATCGCTCATGAGTTGCGAGAGCTTCAGCTCGCGCAGCCCTGTATCGGGGTGGTCGCTGTAGTCCTCCTGCTGCTCCCTGAGGCTGGGTTCAAGATTTTGATACTCCATCACGTTCTGAGTCTCATAGGTAAGGTAATACCCCATGCGGTACATGGCCGCTGCCCCGCCCCCGGGATTGAAGCCCGCCGAGCACATCAGGTAGAAGCCGCCCTCGTCCGCCTCATACTCCGTGGGCAAGGTCACATTCTTGGCGATGGAATAGCCCGCCAAGGCGTTGAGCCTATTCCAGTCCAAGCTTCCTGTGTCCACATTGATGAAAGCCATGCCGTAATACTGGGTCATAGCCTTGGCAAAATTATGGGCGCTATGCTGCCTGAGGCCATGGGTCATCTCATGGCTCAGCACTGCCGCCAGCTCGTCCCTGTCGCACTGCAGCCCCCGCACCAAAGCGCGATTGACGCTGATATAATTGGTGGGATAGCAGCCGGCGTTGAAATCATTGCTGTCGTTGACGCCCCACATAAAGGGCAGGGAATTGACCTTCAGGACATAATCCCCCTTGCTGACCAGCTGCTCCATGACCTCACTCACCACCGCCCAGTCATGCTCATTCCTGTCCCTGCCATTGGCCCGCAGATCCTGCAGCCGCCCGCTGATCTGGGCCCAGGGGTCATTGCCTATCGCCAGCACGCTGCTGAGGCTGAACTTGTAAGCTGCGTAGACACCCAGAGCCTGGGCTGCCGCCGCCCAGGGGTCTACCCTGGCCGCCTCCGCCACAGGCACAGGAAGAAACATCCCCAGCCCCAAAGACACGGCCAGGCACAGGGAAGCCAGTTTATGTTTGATTAAAGAAAGTTGACTTTTCATAGCATCACCTCCGTGCCCCCATTGTAGCATATAGGAGTGAAATTAGAAATGGAAGAAATTAAGGCACTTCATTGCCAGCTTCCTGCTGTCCTCCTCCGGGTGTGCCAAAATATGCTCCAGCGTGTATACATAAAAGAAGGAAGAAATGGGCACATAGCGTCTTCCCTTCACCATATCCGCCTCCCGGAAGAGCTTCTTGTAAGCCTTCATGAAATCTTCCTCCGTGGCCTGATATTTATTGATGATTTTTTTCAGCTTTCGGTCACGGGCACAGTAGGCATAGATCCTGGCAATGAGCTCCTGCCTTTTGGGGCCTGTCAGCTCACCTGCGTACTCGTTTATCAGTTCGTTGGTCACAGACGAGCGGTGCAATGAGTGTTTCATCTCAAAAAAGAAAAGTGTGCACAGCGCGACGAGCACACCAATCAGCAGCAAATTCATCAGTTTTTCTCCTCCTTGGCAAATGCCTGCTTATTTCTCTTTTATAATACCAAACTTTTCTCTCATTTTGGTGTTCGATTACATATTTTTTTCATATTTCTTTGCTAATATGTACCTGTCAGCGAGAGGGATGCCTTGTCAATCCCCTAGGTATTCGGAACTCTTGTTGATTTCCCTGCAAGGGGGTTTATCCCACCCTCCTTGTTATCCAATTTCTCGAACGCTTTATCATCCCTTCCAAGCGTTTGTCCCTCCTGGATCGTACAGGAGGGACTTTTTCTTTGCACAAAAACTCATGTCCATATCACAAACGCCCGGTGCGCGCACATCAAGTGTGCCACCGGGCGTTTTTTATTTCATTATTCAGTTCATATCCGCCGCCTGAGTGTCGCCCTCAAGGGCGTGGGCTTCCCCCCGTGCAAGAGAAAGGCTCAGGCCGATGACAGCACCGATGATGGCGGGAATGAGCCAGCCCAGCATCAGGCTGTAGAAAGGCACATACTGGGCAAGGATGCCGTTGAGCACCGGCAGCTGGAAACCGGCGGCGTTCAGGGCATCAACCACGGCAAAGGCCAAGGTGAAATCCATAGCCCAGCGGTATACGGCACGGCGCTCGCCGATGAAGCTGTGGAACAGGGACAGCACCACCAGCACGATGACCAGCGGATAGATGCCCACCAGGAAGGGCACAGCCAGGGAAATGATCTGGGTCAGGCCGATGTTGGATACCACGAAGCTGAAGGCCACACCGAACTGCAGGAGACTCCTATAAGACACCCTGTTCTTGCAGAGCTTGTTGAAGAACCAGGCGGTGCCGGAAATGACGCCGCAGCTGGTAGTGAGGCAAGCCAGGCCGATGATGACCGCCAGCAGCAGGTTGCCTGCGGGGCCGAAGAAGATGCCCACGGCATTGGCCAAGAGCTGGCCGCCGTTGGCAGAATGGCCCAGCACACTGGCGCTGGTAGCGCCCAGGTAGGCCAGAGAGCCGTAGACCAAAGACATCAGGAACAGCGCAATCAGCCCTGCCAGCAGGCAGACGCGGCCAAGGGCCTTGGAACCCTCCACGCCGCGCTGGCGCACGGCATTGACCACCAAAGTGCCGATGGCGATGGAAGCCAAAAGATCCATGGTCTGGTAGCCATCCTGGAAGCCCTGGGCAAAAGCCGTCTCCACATAGGGGCCGGTAGCGGGCATGATGTCTCCCAGCGGCGCACCGAAGGCCCGCAGGAACATGATGACCAGGAAGACCAGCAGCACCGGGGTCAGCATCTTGCCCACCCGGTCGATGAGCTTGTTGGGATTCAGGGCCAGCCAGTAGGTGGCACTGAAGAAGATGGCCGTATAGATGGCCTGGCCGATAGTCATAGTGTCCTCGGTCAGGAAGGGGCGGATGCCAATCTCGAAAGAAACAGCGCCGGTGCGGGGCACGGCGAACATGGGCCCGATGGTGAGATAGAGAATCACCAGGAGAGCCGTGGCAAAAGCCGGACGGGTCATGCGGGAGATGAACTCGATGTACTTGCCACCCTGCATGGCAATGGCAGCAATGCCCATGAGGGGCAGGCCCACGCCGGTAATCAAAAATCCTGCCATGGCCGGCACCACATTCTCACCTGCGGCCTGCCCCAAGGCGGGCGGGAAGATGAGGTTGCCTGCGCCGAAAAAGATGGAAAACATCATGAGCCCCACGCCCAGGAGCTCACCTTTACTAAGGCTGTTCATTTGCGTCTCTCCTAACGTATCAAGTCGTACAATGTTCGCTCCGAGTGTACATCTGAAAGCATATAAAAAATCATGCCCTAAGCACCACGAGCACGACCGAATCAGTACGACTATTGATTTTTGCTAGGGACATTATAGCATAGGGCATGTTACAATGCAACACACGGTTCTGCAAAAGAACGGGGATAAAGACAGAATTAAATTGACTTTCTAAGCTCCCACTGCGCCTTTGGCTTGTGCTCGCTGAGATTTCGTAGTAAACTTACCGGACACCTGCCGGTGTCCACACGCCCTTACACGAAATCTAAGCTCCCACTGCGCCTTTGGCTTGTGCTCGCTAAGATTTCGTAGTAAAATTCAAGTTAAGTTATTTGTAGGTTTTCGGAAGCCACTTCTATAGAAAAGGATGAGCAACTATGTTGGTACATGAACTTATCAATCAGGGTGCAGGCAGCGATATCGCCATCGTTGACCATGAGCGCCGTTTCACCTATGACGAGCTCAAGGAAGCTGTGAAAAACTGCCGCAACCGGCTTTACGCCGAGGGCGTCAAGCCCGGTGACCGGGTAGCCATCTTCTCCCGCAACAGCTCGGAGTTTGTCTTTGTCTACATGGCGGTAGCCTCCTTGGGCGCCATTTCCATCCCCATCAACTTCCAGCTCTCCAACCGTGAGATTGCCTACATCATCAAGGATGCAGGGGCAAGGTTCCTCGTGACGTACGAGCTGCTGAATCTGGTGGATGCTCTCGCAACGCTCCGCTGCGATATCCGCCTCAAGCAGATTGAGACCAAGAACATCGGCTGTGCCAAGGCGGGGCTGGAGGAGGCCCCCAGCTTCCCCTCCCATCTGGACGAGCACGCTCCCTGCGTCATCATCTACACCTCCGGCACCACGGGCAATCCCAAGGGGGCAGTGCTGTCCCACCGCAATCTGGTAGCCAACTGCGAGCAGATTGTCTACATGGGCTGCAAGCCCGAATGCAATGTGCTCTGCGTGCTGCCCATGTACCACTGCTTCGGCTGGACCTGCGCCGTGCTCTACCCCATGTGGTGCGGAGCCACCGTGGTCATCCTTGATTCCTTCACCCCGAAGGAGACCATCAAGACCATCCGCGAAGAAAAAGTCACGGATATGTATGTGGTGCCCTCCATCTGCTCCCTGCTGACCAAGCTGGCCACCAAGGAGGACATGGCCTCCATGCGCCTGGTGGTATCCGGCGGCACTACCCTGCCCCTGAAGATTGCCGAGGACTTCATGGAGAAGTTCGGCCTGGAAATCTGCGAGGGCTACGGCCTGTCCGAGACTTCCCCCGTTGTGACCATGAATCCCCCCGGCGCTGCCAAGGTCGGTTCCAGCGGCGTGCCGGTGCATAATATCGAAATCCGCATCGTGGACCCCCAGAGCAGGGACGTGCCCCAGGGCGAGCCGGGCGAGCTCATCTGCCGGGGCGAGAATGTCATGCTGGGCTACTGGAACCTGCCCGAAGCCTCCGGCGACGCCCTGCGGGGCGGCTGGTTCCACACCGCCGATGTGGCCCGCATCGATGAAGACGGCTATGTCTACATCGTGGACCGCATCAAGGACATGATCATCTCCATGGGCGAAAACATCTACCCCCGCGAGGTGGAGGAAGTAGTCTACCAGTTCCCCGGCATTGCCGAGGCCGCTGTCATCGGCATCGAGGACAAGCTCCGCGGCCAGGCAGGAGCTTGCTTCTACAGTCTCCACGAAGGTGCCAGCGTGAACATCCGGGAGCTGAAGAAGTTCCTGCAGGAGAACCTGGCCCTTTACAAGATTCCCCGGGAGTTCCATGAACTGCCGCATCTGCCGCGCACTTCCACAGGCAAGATTGCCAAGCGCATGATTTTGGAAGAATTCCAGAAAAATAAATAACAGGATTTAAGCCTCCTTCCGTCGAACTTTCACACTGAGAAAGCATCTGCAAGTTCATACGTACGAAGGAGGTTTTTATATGCAAGCAATCCGCCAAGCCTTCCGCTGGCAGCTTCTCCTGCTGGCCCTGTGCCTGCTCTTTGCCGCCCCCCTGACCGCCTCGGCTGAAAAGACCAACTGGGTGGACAGCAACTACGATTTCCACAAAATCCAGAAAGCCCTGATTTACGAAATAGAGCTGACGGACACCGAGGAATTCGAGAGCGACCTTTTGGAGCAGACTTTGCAGGAGGACTACTGGAAGAACGCCACCCGCCCCAAGTATCGTCCCCTCGATGCCAAGAAAGCCGCCGTGCTGTCCCCGGAGAACCCTCAGCTGGCAGCCGATGTCTACATCAAGGCGGAACTGCTCAAGTGGCATGACGATTCCTATGAGAAGCCCGGCTACACCTCCTGGGAGACCAAGCAGAGCCGCCGCACCAAGAAGCTCCCCAATGGAGAAAAAATCGAGGAAACTTACGATATCACCGTCCCCGTCTACCATCCGCCCCAGACTGTCTACACCTCCACCGTGCGCCTGCGCTTCGAGGTCTTTGACAGCAAGACCGGCCAGAAGGTCATGGCCAGGGACGAACTGCGGCTCAGGGATAGCTCCCACCACGGCCAGAAAGGCATCTTCGGCCGCATCTGCAAGTCTTTCTTCGACGACCTGAACAAGAAAATCACCAGATGACACCCCAGGCACTTGCCCAAAAGGCAGGTGCCTTTTTTGCTAAATTCAATATCTAAAAGGAATTTGCTACAGGCAGATATTAAAGAAAGCCTTCAGCATCCAGCTCAACTACAAGGGCGCCAATCCCGAAAATGCAGGCACCTACGGCGTCTTTGCCGCCTACCGGCAGCTGGGCCACTATGCCGTCATCGCCCCCACCTACGACATTGTGCCCCACGGCATGAGGGGCCTGGAAATCGGTGTGGAATACGTGCCCATCCGCCATATGCTGGGAGCGCTCAGGTTCTTCACCGGCAAGGAAATGCCCGATGAAACAGGCATTGGCGAACAACTGGAATCCGCCAAGGGCTTCCTGGGCGAAATCCGCTGCTATTTCTAAGAAAGAACTTCATAAGAAAACCCGAAGGCCATCGAACCGCCTTCGGGTTTTCTGTATGCAGGAGCAAAGCTCAGTCGCGCATCTCGCACTTGATCTTCACGATGGTGCCGCCCACCACCTTGAATTCCATCTTCAGCCTGTAGTCGCTGCTGAAATAGATGTATTCCGTGTCGTCATAGTCGCGGTCTACCTTGTCAGCCCTGCCATAAACATCTGACAGCACCGATTCGTTCATGCCCACCTTGACCCCGCCGGGCGTGGCACCAGCGCTGTAGGTCTCAATCTCCTCCACCAGGTTGGGGTTGTAGTCAGCCACATCAATCATGATGCCGTTGGGGAAATAGAGCTTGTCCCCGGCATAGTTGGGCGTGCCCAGCTTCGCCTTGGCCGCTTCCACGCTGGAGCCAGGAGCTACCCCCTCAAGGGCAATGCTGCCACTGGGAACGCTGGCAAAACATATAGCCGAAGCCGTCATCATCAGACCTGCCATCAGGGCAACTGCCTTCTTTTTCATAGCCATTCCTCCCTATAAGCAACTCTTCCAATATCAGATTCATTCCATATGGCTATCATAATTCCTGCACCGGCTGCCAATCTTTTTCCTGCAGCAGCTTGAACTCCATCCAATCGTATATACACTCAAGGAAGGGAACCATTACAAAAAATCACAAAGGTTTTTTGGTGGGCGTGCCAGCCTTGCGGGGATAGGCCTTGGAGGTGGGCCTGGCCTTCTTCACCGTCACGATGGCCCGCTTGTCCGTGAGTCCCGGCAGGGTCACTTCCCGGCACCTGGGAGCAGAGCCGCCCAAAAGCGACAGGGCACGCTCAGCCGCCTCGGCCTCCTCGGCATATTTGGCACCCTTGAGGGCCACCAAAAAGCCGCCTTTCTTCACAAAGGGCAGGGTGTACTCCGCCAGCACCGGCAAGGCCGCCACCGCGCGGCTGACGGCGAGATCGAACTTCTCCCGATAGGTCTTGTTCCGCGCCCCTTCCTCCGCCCGGGCATGGACACAGGCCACCTCTTGCAGCCCCAATTCTTCCACTACCGCTTCCAGGAAGCCCACCCGCTTCTGCAAGGAATCCATCAAAGTCAGCTTGAGGTCAGGCCGATAGATTTTGAGAGGCAGCCCAGGGAAACCCGCCCCGGTGCCTACATCTATGACAGTGCAGCCTGCCGTGAACAGTCCCGTCTCCAGGGCCGTCAGGCTGTCCACCATATGCTTCACCGCCACCTCCTGGGCCTCGGTGATGGCGGTGAGGTTCATCTTCTCATTCCACTCGATCAGCATTTCATAGTAGCGGGTGAACTGCTGCAGCTGGTTATCATTCAACTGTAATCCTGCTGCTTCCGCTGCCTCTGCCATGAACTTTTGAAACATTTCCGTCTACTCCTTGCGCACTTTTATTCCTATAGGCAAGCATTCCCCTCAAGGCTCTCCCTGCCCGCCCATCCTTCTGGAATCAGTATAGAGGGCAGTTCTCCCCCTGTCAATGCACTCATTATTTTCTGTTACTTTTGTCTATATTACAAGAACTATAGTTTACAGTTATCATTCCATTCTCAAGAAATATTGGCTTTCCTGTCAAAAATGGATATAATGAATAACATCACTATTTCACGTAGCTGATATACCGGTAACATATATCACAGCATTTTGCCGGTCAACGCAGCAAGTAAACTATAGACCGGCCACACGGAAAGGATGTTACACCATGAAAAAGGAAAATGTGAACAACGCTTCTCTCCAGCTCCATCAGGAAAGTCAGGGCAAAATCGAAATCATGAGCAAGGTGCCCCTCCGCACCCAGCGCGACCTGACCCTGGCCTACAGCCCCGGCGTAGCAGCACCCTGCCTCGCCATCAAGGACGAGCCGGAGAAGATTTATGACTATACTTCCAAGAGCAATCTGGTGGCGGTAGTCACCAACGGCACCGCCGTCCTGGGCCTCGGCTCCATCGGCGCTGGCGCAGGCCTCCCCGTCATGGAGGGCAAGGCCATCCTCTTCAAGGGCTTCGCAGGAGTTGACTCCGTGCCCATCGCCCTCGACTCCAAGGACCCGCAGGAAATCATCCGCGCCGTGGAGATGATGGCTCCCACCTTCGGCGGCATCAACCTTGAGGACATCAAGGCTCCCGAGTGCTTCGTCATTGAGAACGAACTCAAGAAGAGGCTGGACATCCCCGTCTTCCACGATGACCAGCACGGCACCGCCAGTGTCGTGGCCTCCGCCCTCATCAACGCCCTCAGGGTGGTGAAGAAGGACATGGGCGCCATCCGCGTGGTGGTGAACGGCGCAGGCGCTGCCGGCCAGGCCATCACCCGCCTGCTGGTCTCCCTGGGCGTGCAGGACATCCTGCTCTGCGACACCAAGGGCGCCATCTACGAGGGCCGTCCTGAGGGCATGAACCCCTTCAAGGACGATATCGCCAAAATCACCAACCGCCAGATGCACAAGGGCAGCCTTGCCGAGGTGCTCAAGGGCGCAGATGTGTTCGTAGGCGTCTCCGTGGCAGGTTGCGTCACCGAAGATATGGTGCACTCCATGGCAGATGATCCCATCATCATGGCCATGGCCAACCCCACGCCCGAAATCATGCCCGAGCTGGCCCACAAGGCCGGTGCCCGCATCGTTTGCACGGGCCGCTCCGACTATCCCAACCAGGTGAACAACCTGCTGGCCTTCCCCGGCATCTTCCGCGGTGCCCTGGACGTCCGCGCCAAGGAAATCAACGAGGAAATGAAGCTGGCAGCAGCCCATGCCATCGCCGGCCTGATCTCCGAGAAGGAACTGGCTCCTGACCACGTCATCACCAGCCCCTTCGACCCGCGGGTAGCCCCCGCCGTAGCCAAGGCTGTGGCCAAGGCCGCCATCGAGACCGGCGTAGCCCGCAGCCACGACATGACCCCCACGGACGTAGCCGCCCACACCAGAGCCTTGCTGGCAGGCACGGGCCGCAAGCAGCAGGTCAGCGCCAGCGCCTAAAAGATAACTTGATAATCGAAAAAGCCGCTATCCACACGGACAGCGGCTTTTCTTATGCTATCTTACTTTTTAGACCTCAGATATTTCACGGCAGCCAGCCCTGCCTCGGCTCCCTGATAGACCGCCTTGGCAATCTGCAGCAGTCCGCCGGTGCAGTCTCCGGCGGCAAAGATGCCGGGGACATTGGTGGCCATCTGGCCGTCCACCTTGATATTGCCGCCCTCCAGCATCACGCCCAGCTTGCGGGCCAGTTCCGTGCTGCCTGCAGTGCCCAGGGCGATGAAAAGGCCATCCAGGGGCAGCTCGCTGCCATCCTCAAAGACTGCCTTCTCCACTCTGCCCGCCCCCTGCAAGGAAGCCAGCTTTTCAGGCCGCACTTCCAGACCTTGGGGAAGCTTTTCCCTGTCCACTTTCCCGCCGTTTGCCAAGAGGTAAACCTTGGCGGCGTGGGGCAGCAAGGCTTCCGCCTCGTGCAGGGCATAGCCTCCCGCCCCCAGCACAGCCACCGTCTTGCCCCGGTAGAAGAAGGCATCGCAGGTGGCGCAGTAGCTCACCCCATGGCCCTCCAATTCCCTGATGCCCGGCAGAGAAAGTGTCTTGCGGGAAGCACCGGCGGCAATGATCAGGGCATCAGCTTCGTACTCAGCCTTGGCAGAGCGGGCCTTATAGCCCTTGAAATCCGCCCGGTAGTCAAGTTCCACCAGTTCGTCCTCGACAAACTCAATGCTCAGTGCCCTGGCACCCTCCATGCCACGGCGCTCAAGCTCCGCGCCGGTGACAGGCTCTGCCAGGCCGTAATAATTCTCTATCTTCTCCGCCCTCGAGAGAGCCGAGGTGCCCAGCCCCTTATGCAGGACAGTCACCTCGGCCCCGCCCCGGCGGGCGTAAAGGGCAGCGGAAATGCCCGCCGGTCCTGCACCTAAAACCAGCACTTTTCCCATAGGGCACCTCCTGTCAGGCCAGCAGGCTTTCCACCTGCGCCTTGGGCATCAGGCCCAGAGCCTCATTGACCTTCTTGCCGTCCTTGAACACCACCAGGGTGGGAATGGACATGATGCCGAACTGCTGGGCCAGTGCCTGCTGCTCGTCCACATTCACCTTGCCCACCTTCACCTCAGGGTGGTCAGCGGCCACCTCTTCGATGATGGGGCCGAGAGCGCGGCAGGGGCCGCACCATTCAGCCCAGAAATCCAGCAGCACCGTACCCTTGGCCTGCAATACTTCCTCAGCAAAATTCTCGCTCGTGATAGCCTTCGTGCTCATATGCAAATCCTCCTCAAACTTTATCTTCTTCAAACATCAGCTTCATTACCTCTTCTATCAGCGGGTCCTTCAGTGAATAGCAGATCTCCAGGCCATTCCTCTCTCCCTGGATGATTCCGGCCTGCCTGAGCTTGCCCAAGTGCTGTGACACAGTAGACTGTGGCACCTCCAGGCACTCCTGCATGAAAGTCACATTGCAACAGCCCTTCCGCCAAAGCCCCCGTACAATGCAAAGCCGCACCGGGTGGGCGATGACCTTCAGCTTCTCTGCCAGTTCACACAGCCGCTCTTTATCCTCAATCATCTTTCCTGCTCCACCTCCCCCAAGCATACTCGCCGCCTATATTTGTATATTACAATTTTTGAATATAAAAGTCAAGCAGAATTTTTTGGGGCCTATAGAAAAAATTATTGACACACTCCCAAGCATAGGCTATAATTATCTTTGTTCTCAAGGGAACAGGCATCAAACAACTCCATATCACCATCATGACTCAGTAGCTCAGCTGGATTAGAGTATTTGACTACGAATCAAAGGGTCGGGGGTTCGAGTCCCTCCTGGGTCACCATTTGCAATGTAAGCACCAGTTTTCTTCGCAAGACTGGTGCTTTTAGGTATCGCCTCTCCAAAAAATCAGCCTTTGCGATGATTTGGAAATAGCTGTCAAAGATATATTCGAGGACTACGCCCCCACACTCAAAGAGCCGCTGCACTCGCAGCGGCTCCCATTTTTATGCAATCAGCAGGTATGGCACTCGTCGTAGATGCCAGCCTTTTTCAAGGTCTTCACTACCGTATCCCCGATATGGGCCACGGTATCTGCCACCTCGATGCCCACTTCATTGAGGGCCTTGATCTTGTCGGCAGCAGTGCCCTTGCCGCCGGAGATGATGGCACCGGCGTGACCCATGCGCTTGCCCGGAGGCGCCTGGCGGCCGGAGATGAAGGCCGTGACGGGCTTGTTGGGCATATTCTCCTTGATCCACTGGGCAGCGGTTTCCTCGGCGTTGCCGCCGATTTCGCCAATCATCAGCACAGCCTTGGTCTCAGGATCATCCTTGAAGAGAGCCAGTGCGTCAATGAAGTCCGTGCCCTTCACCGGGTCGCCGCCAATGCCGATGGCGGTGGTGACGCCGATGCCGGCGTTCATCAGCTGGAAGGCAGCCTCATAGGTGAGGGTCCCGGAGCGGGACACCAGCCCCACATGGCCCTTCTTCTGAATGTTGCCGGGGATGATGCCCAGCTTGGCCTCGTCCGTGGTGAGGATGCCGGGGCAGTTGGGGCCGATGAGGCGGGTCTTCTTGCCTTCCATGTAGCGGCGCACCTTCACCATGTCCTCCACGGGGATGTGCTCGGTGATGCAGACCACCAGTTCCAGACCTGCATCCACGCCCTCCATGATGGAGTCGGCAGCGAAGCGAGCAGGCACATAGATGACGGAAGCGGTTGCCCCCGTAGCCTCCACGGCCTCCTGCACCGTGTTGAAGACGGGCACGCCCTCTACTTCCTGGCCAGCCTTGCCCGGAGTGACGCCGCCCACGATTTTCGTGCCGTAGTCCAGCATCTGGCGGGTATGGAAAGCGGCCTGCTTGCCGGTGATGCCCTGAACGATGACTTTGGTATCTTTATTTACTAAAACTCCCATGATATGGCCCCCTTACGCCTGTGCTTCTTTGACCAGCTTCACGATGGTTTCTGCGCCGCCCTCCATGGTGGGTGCCATGATGACGTTCTTGATGGGCGTATTCTTGAGAATTTCCCTGCCCTCCTCGGCATTGGTGCCCTCCAGGCGCACCACTACCGGCACCGGCAGGCTCTTGCCATCTGTAGATATGAGCTTGGCTGCTTCCAGGATGCCCTTGGCCACCTGGTCACAGCGGTTGATGCCGCCGAAGATGTTGACGAAAATGCCCTTGGACTGGCCGCCCTCCAGCATGATGTTGAAGGCCTTGGCAATCTTCTCGGGGTTGGAATCGCCGCCCACATCCAGGAAGTTGGCAGGCTCACCGCCGAAGTATTTGATGATGTCCACGGTAGCCATGGCCAGGCCGGCGCCATTGACCATGCAGGCCACGTCGCCACCCAGGTTGACATAGTTGAGGTCGGCAGCTGCTGCCTCCAGTTCCTTGGGATCTTCCTCGGTCTCGTCCCGCAGCTCTACTATGTCCGGGTGACGGAAAAGGGCGCTGTCATCGAAGTTCAGCTTGGCATCAAGGGCCATGACATCATTATCCCCGGTAAGCACCATGGGGTTGATTTCAGCCAGGGAGCAATCCTTGCCTACAAAGGCATTGTAAAGGCAGCCCATGAGTTTCTGTGCCGGGCGCACAGCCTCTTTGGGCAGGCCCAGCTTGTAAGCCATGCGGCTGGTCTGGAAGGGCAGCAGGCCCACAGCCGGGTCGATGGTCTCCTTGAAGATTTTCTCCGGGGTCTCGGCGGCCACCTTCTCGATTTCCATGCCGCCCTCGGTAGAAGCCATCATCACCACGCGGGCTGTATTTCTGTCAATGACGAAGGAGAGGTAATATTCCTTCTTGATATCTGCACCGGCTTCGATGAGAAGACGGTTAACCTTCTTGCCTTCGGGGCCGGTCTGGTGGGTCACCAGCACCTTGCCAAGGATTTCAGAAGCGTAGGCCTTGACCTCGTCCAGGGACTTGGCCACTTTCACGCCGCCAGCCTTGCCGCGGCCGCCAGCATGGATCTGGGCTTTCACCACGCACACGGGGGTGCCCAGCTTCTTGGCATTCTCCACCGCCTCTTCCACGGAAAAAGCCGGGAATCCTTCCGGCACTTTCACGCCGTAGGATTTCAGAATCTGCTTGCTCTGATACTCATGGATATTCATGTAGCACTGCCTCCCTTATGGGTAACTCCAGGCTGGGATTTTATCTTAGCTTATCCCAATTCATGGTTAAATTTTACCCCTTTGCAAGTAATTTGTCCACTATTTTCGCGCAATAATATCATTTCATTTATTTATGGTAAATATAGGCCATAAGCATTTCAAGTGGCAACAAACACAATATATCATGCTATAATATATCTGCCGCCCCGCCTCAAAAGGGATGAGGTGAAGTATATGACCCTCGAAGATTTTTTGTTATCGGTTTTGGCAAGCTTGCTCGCGACGGCAATCGCTGAGTTGGTGCGCAAATGGTTAGGCAAGCGGTAACCTAGCCTCTGCAAACAAAAAAGCCCCCCATGACAGAGAGCGGCAACTCTCTGGGGGGCTTTTTTGTTGCGAAGTATTTCGCCTCGAAGATTTTGTGCCTTTATTATACCACTAGCAGCACCCAAAGACAACGATTTTATCTGTCCTTCAGGCTCACCGCATAGATAGTCTGCGCCTGATATTTCTCCCCCTTCTTCAGAATCGGCTGGGGGAAGGAAGGATTGGCCAGGGCGTTGGGGAAGTACTGGGTCTCCAGGCAGAAGCCGCTGCGGCGGGGGAAGGTGACGCCGTTCTTGCCCGCCAGATCCCCCTTGAGGAAGTTGCCGCTGTAGAACTGCATGCCTGGCAGAGTGGTGTAGCAGGTCATGGCCAGGCCGCTTGCCTCAGACTCCACATAGGCAGCCTTCTTGAGACCGCCTGCATTGTAGTCGATGGGGCAGGTGGGGTCGTAGCCGAACATGCCGGGCTTCATTTCGATTTCCACCGGCACATCCCGCAGCACCCAGTTGTGGTCATAGCCATGGCCCATCTGCAGCTCGTCGAAATCATCGTCGATGTGCTCGCCGATGGGCGTAGGCTGCCTGAGATCCATGGGCGTGCCCTCCACCGGCAGGATGCGGCCATCAGGCAAGGACTCGGCATCAGCCCAGGTGTAGCTGTCGGCAAAAATCTGCATCTTCTGCTTCATGGCAGCCTCGGTGCCTGCCTCATAGCCGTCCAGATTGAAGTAAGCATGGTTGGTGAGGTTGCAGATAGTATCTGCATCGCTCTCTGCCTCATACCTGATGGAAAGCTCATTGTCATTGGACAGGGAATAAAGAGCCGTCACGGTCATATTGCCGGGATAGCCGCCTTCGCCGTCCTTGGCATGGTAGGTGAACTTCACGCCCTCAAAGACCACCTCATAGTCCCAGAGGTGCAGATGGAAGCCCTTGAAGCCGCCATGGATATGGTTCTGCTTCTGGGAACCGGTGTTCAGCTCCAGCTGGTACTCCTTGCCACCTATGACTGCCTTGCCCCCGGCAATGCGGTTGGCATGGCGGCCCACCACGCCACCCATGCTGGTGGTGTCCTTCTCATAGGCTTCGGCACTGTCATAGCCCAGGACGATATCCCGCTTCTTGAAGTCCTTGTCCCGCACGATATAGCTCACCAAGCGTGCGCCGTAAGAAGTGACCTTCACCTCCGTCCCCTTGGTATTGCGCAGGGTGAAAAGGAACACCTCACGCCCATCCGAAAGCTTGCCGAAAGATTCTTTTTTGATTTCTGCCATAGTAATCCCTCCGGGAAAGAACTTATTTGCTATGAATCGACCTCTATTTTAGTCAATTCTCTACCATTTCATACAATTCAACTTTACTCCTTCCTGATTGCTTTGTCAATAATTTGTTAAACGTTTACTATGAAAGCAAAAAAAGAGGCCCGCACTGGGCCTCCGCATTGCCTTGCCTCAGATATGCCTTTCCACTTCAAAGCGGTAGAGCTGCACCTTTTCTTTTTCCCCGATATTTCCCTTGCGGCGGGCGATGGAGACTTGCTGCTCCACCGTATCCACCCCGTCAAGGTCCGGCAGCAAGAGTCCCCGGCGATTGCCTGCCTGCACGATGACGCCATATCGGCGCACATCGAGCTTTTTGGGGCTGTCAATAGGCTCTGGCTCCGTCAGCACATCTACATCATAGACCAGCTCCGAAAGTTCTGCCTCCGTCACCTGTGAAAAGCGCGGGTCATTTAGTCCGGCGCTGACAGCGTTGTAGATAATCTCCTGAGCCAGATTGTCCCGGGTGGGCAGGAAAGTGCCGATGCAGCCCCGCAATGCCCCATCCTTCTTGATGGACACAAAGGCCCCGTGGCGGCCCTGCAATGCTGCGGGCAAATCCGCGGGCACAGGCAGGTACTCATGGCGCTTCACAAAATGCTCCAACGAAGCACGGGCCAAAGCCAGGTGGGCATCCTCCCTGGCCCTTAGTTCCGCTATTTTCTCCCGCTGCTCCTGCTCATAGAGGTCAAGGACAGCGCGGCCCTCGTCCCGCTCACCCGGCTCGAAGATGGCTGTGCCATAGCCCACGCCGAAGGGTCCTTCATAGGCCAGCAGACGAGAGCTGACCTTCCGCCTGTCCATAGCCCCCGCCATGATCCAGAAGGAACGCAGCCCGCACTCTGCCGCGCTGTCTGCCAGGGCATTGGGCGTAGAGAGCAGCTTCAGGAAGTCACCGTCACGGAAGCATTCCTGCATGCGTTCATCAAAGACAGGCCCGGCAGAATCAAAGCCATAAGGCCCCTCGGCCAGCAGCTTGTGGGACAGATCCCCGCTGGCCACCAGCACCGTGGGCCGCTTGAGCAGCCTCGCCGTCTGGGCAATCATCTCCCCCAGATGGTAGTGATGGCGGCGGGAAAGCCCCGAAAGGCCAATGCGGATAACCTTCCCCTTGAAGCCCGCTTCCTGCAGGAAGTGCAGGGGTATAAGCGTGGCATGGTCAAGGGCAGGATTCTTCTCCCCCATGACCCCTGCAGGAAAGTCCTCTTTATCCGCCAGAGCGCAGAGCTGCTTGCGGAAGGCCACATCATATTCTGCTGTGACTTTAACCTCCGGGGCGCGGAAATTGCCAAAATCCCCTCTGGCTCCTTCTCCTGGCGAGATATGGAAGTAGTCGCCATACATGACGCTGTGGGGGCTGGTGATAACCACAGTTTCCGGAGATTTATCAACCACCCACCTGGCAGCCTCGCGGTAAGCATCAATAGTAGACTGGATTCCCTTCTCCTGCCCCTGGCCCACTTCGGGGATGATAAGGGGCGGATGGGGTACGGCAATGGCTCCTAAAAGCATAGTAAGACCCCCAATTCACTAAACCTCTCCTCACGCTTCTGCCCGCAACGGCTCTATCTGCTCATAATTCCTGCCCCCTTGCAGAATCATATCCAGATCATACCTCATCTGCAAGTTAAGCCAAAACTGCGGGGTCGTGCCAAATGCTCTGGCAAAGCGCATGGCAGTATCTGCCGTGATTCTCCTTGTGCCATTTATAATGCCACTGATTCTGGACTGGGGAATGTTCACGCTCTTGGCTAACCGATAGGCAGAAATTCCCATAGGCTCAAGGAATTCCTCCTTCAGAATTTCCCCCGGCGCAATAGGTCCCAGCATATCTCACACCTGCTTAATTTTTCGTTATTTCAATATCATCCATAGCTTCCAGCATGGCTTGGTAAACAGCTTTTTCCATCAAGCGCCCATTTACGCCGCCGCCAGAGAAACGAGCACCGTGAGTTTCTCCTGCTGTCACAATATCATTCCTGTATGCGTAATTGCCACTAGCTACATCTACCAAACGCACGCGCACCCAGATATTGCCCTTGTTGGTAGTGCTGTCAAAAAACACATAGCCATGCTTCTCATGTTTCAGCAGTCCGACATTCATGGTGACCACAAACAAATAGTCATAACCCAGCTCGCGCCCTGCATTGACAAAATCTTCGCGGCGAAGGTCTGCAAAGCCCCTCGGCTGTATGCCAATCGGCATATGGTCAACATCGGTCTTGGCTGTTACAGTCGTGCTGGTACTGTTTTCCTGCACTGCTCCAGGAGCAAGCGCCTCATCAACCATACTTCCTACCAAAGCTCCAGCCCAGGCTCCAGCCCCCTTGCCAAAGGAACTATGGCTCCCTATATTCGCGCCTGCAATTGTCCCCGCCACAGTTCCGGCCACAGAACCTACGCTGAAGCCACTTGCGGAACGATACGGCTGCCTGTTGGTAGATATGGTGGCATTCGGGCGGCTGTCATAAAATCCATCTTCTTCCAACTGCAAGAGATAGGTCTTAACATCCGTCCCCTTCATCAATGCAAATTCCTCTATGGGAAACTTATGCCTAAGCTGACTATAGATTTGATTCTTTACCCTGTCTTCAACCACTATCTGCTCATCGCCGTTAATCACCACAGCAATGCGTGTTCTCTGGTCTCTCGGTACCCTGCCATCCGGATATATGATATGGTGTGCCCTATTGTAAATATCTGTACGCTTGTGATCCTTGTACCGTTTCATCTCCCGGTCAGCCGTCGATAATGTAGCTTTTGCCTCCACCACACTTGTGGATAACTCAACTAAACAATCGGACGTCTGCCCCCCCCTAATGCACAAATGCCTACTATCGCTGTCAACGCTGCCAATGTTTTCCTAACCATGCTTATACCTCCCTGCACTAAACATTAACCCTCACCCAATATCATAGCCAGATTTTCTCTTAATTTTGGAAAATCTTTCCTTACCGTCATATAAACGTCTTCCATTCTCAAAGTCTGATATTTATGCGCTGTTATATCACGGAACCCCGCTACTTGCTTCCATGGCACTTCTTTATGTTCTTCGCGAAGTTCGTCTGTTACATTCTTTACCAATTCACCTATATTGATTACAGTCATGCCTATGGCACGTTTCAAAATCTCATCTGCCAGAAATTCAGCCTGACCCTTAGTCCCCATAATTCGTGCCGCGATGTCTATTTCTGAGATTATCTTTTCCAGCAGCACCTTGTCCCTATGCTGCATAAAGCACAACCTCCGCCTCAACTTCAATTATATCAGTATCCTTCAATGGCCCATGTATCAAATCTACCTTCCTGTGCAATATATCTTCCAAATCACATTTCATGCCAGAAAGCGTCAACAGGGAGATTGGCTCGGAAAACTCCACGATCAGGTCAACATCACTATCAGGCCTTACCTTGCCTGTTGCCTGTGAGCCAAACAGCGTAACCTTCACTACAGGGTAACGCGTCACAGTCTGCAAAACCGCTTGCCTGATTTCTTCCACGCATGTCATATGTATCACCTGCCTGATTTGATTGTAGCACAAATTTTCTGCCAGCATCAATGCTGCAAGACTTTGCCATATTTCACCCCATACAGTATATATCGTATTTCCCTAACCAAAACTTAAATCAAAAAGCCATGAAACCTCAGAAAGGCTTCATGGCTTTGCTTGTATCTGTAATGTCTTACTCCACCGTCACGGACTTGGCCAGGTTCCTGGGCTTATCCACATCGGTGCCGCGGGTGATGGCGGCGTAGTAGGCCAGCAGCTGCAGGGGCACTACGGAGAGGATGGGGGAAAGGAGCTCGTCTGTGGCGGGCACCTTCATCACATGGTCCACATACTTCTCCAGTTCCTCGTCGCCCTCGGAAGCAATGCCGATAACCACGGCGTCACGGGCCTTGACTTCTTTGATGTTGGAGAGGGTCTTTTCATAGACGCTCTTCTGGGTAGCCAGGGCGATGACGGGAATGCCCTCGGTGATGAGAGCCAGGGTACCATGCTTCAGCTCGCCTGCGGCATAGGCCTCGGCGTGGATGTAGGAAATCTCCTTCAGCTTCAGGGCGCCCTCCAGGGACACGCTGTAGTCAAGGCCGCGGCCAATGTAGAACACATCCTCATTGAAGCCATAGGCCTTGGCAAAGGTCTTGAGGGGATCAACGTCAGACAAAGTCTCGGAAATCTGGGCGGGAACCTTCTGCAGGAGGCCCACCAGCTCGGCGGCGCGTTCCTTGCTCACGGTGCCCTTCATTTCTGCCATATAGAGAGCCAGCATGAAGAACAGCACAATCTGGGTGGTGTAAGCCTTGGTGGAGGCCACGGCAATCTCAGGGCCAGCCCAGGTGTAGAGCACCTTGTCTGCCTCACGGGCAATGGAGCTGCCCACCACATTGGTGAAAGCCAGGGTGGTGGCGCCCAGGCGCTTTGCTTCCTTCATGGCAGCCAGGGTATCCAGGGTCTCACCGGACTGGGATACGGTGATGAACAGAGTCTTGTCATCAATGATGGGGTCACGATAGCGGAACTCAGAAGCCACATCCGTCATGACGGGGATGCGGGCCAGCTTCTCGATGTAGTACTTGCCCACCAGACCTGCATGGTAAGCGGTACCGCAAGCCACGATGTAGACGCGGTTGAACTTCTCCAGGTACTCCTTGTCCCACTTCAGCTCCTCCATCTGAATGGCCTTGCCGTCAGCGGTGATGCGCTGGCTCATGGTATCGCGGACAGCCTTGGGCTGCTCGTTGATTTCCTTCAGCATGAAGTGCTCATAGCCGCCCTTCTCGGCAGCTTCGGCGTTCCAGGTGACCTCGAAAATCTTCTTGTTCACCTTCTCGCCCTTGCGGTTGGTAACTTCCACGCTGTCAGCGGTGACCACAGCCAGCTCACCGTCAGCCAGCACGTAGTTCTTGCGGGTGTGGGCGATGATGGCAGGCACATCGGAGGCAATGTAGTTCTCCCCTTCACCGAGGCCGATGATCAAGGGGTTATCCTGCTTGGCGCAGATGAGCATATCAGGATGCTTGGCGCTCATGAACACCAGCGCATAGCTGCCCTCAACCCGGGAGAGCACCGTACGGACAGAAGCCACGAAGTCGCCGTTGTAGACTTCCTCCAGGAGGTGTGCTACCACCTCAGTATCAGTCTCACTCTTGAACTCATGGCCAGCCTCAATCAGCTCTTCCTTCAAAGTCAGGTAGTTCTCGATGATGCCGTTGTGGACAATGACAAAATCCCCGGAGCAGTCCGTATGGGGATGGGAGTTCTTGTCAGACGGACGGCCATGGGTAGCCCAGCGGGTATGGCCGATGCCCAAGAATCCCTGGGGCAGCTTGCCCTTGATCTTATCACGCAGAGCAGCGAGACGGCCCACGCTCTTCTCCACGCGGATCTTCCCATTCTCCAGCACAGCAATGCCAGCAGAGTCATAACCGCGATACTCCAGCTTCCCAAGACCGTCCAGCAAGACATTCGTAGCCTTGTCTGCCTTGTGTTTGCCAATGTAACCAACGATACCGCACATAATGTGTACCTCCTATAAACGGATACACTACCCCAAAAGACTTCGCGTACTTCAGCCCATGGATGGGCGTTCCGCGGCCGTTGGCTTTCACGGATGAAAGGCAAGGCCGCTGTTTCTTTTGGTTCGTTTTCTTTGCGTCAAAGAAAATGAACAGTCGAAACATAGATTAGAATGCAAAGATTCCCTTCACAAACGAACTTAACCAAAGCCTAAAAGGATATAGTATCCCTATCACAGTACACCTGCTGTGTCCTCCGCCCCCTTTGTCCCCCTCCTCACGGAAGGGCTTTGAAGAGCTTCTCTCGACCGGACCGGCCGGAAGGCATCCGCTGATTTTTCGACAACCTTCTCCTCGTCCTCTCAGCCTTTCACGAACCAGCTGAGAGCCTGCGCTAAACATTTCTGCTTTTCAATACACCGGTACAGCAGGCAAATCCACACCGGATTTCCCTCGGGATTCTCCCGATTACCCGCCTATTGTAGCCTAAAGCAAGTCTAAAGTCAAGAAAGAGACCTTAAAAACTCTCCGAAAGCCAGCAACTTGCGGGAACAGAAACAGCCCCGCTGCAGCGGGGCGATTCAGCTTGCTTGTTATCCCTATTCCTTTTTCACCTTATAAACAGCCGCATACATAGCTGGCAGCACCAACAGCGTCAGCACTGTCGCCACCAGCAGACCGCTGGCGATGGCTACGGCCATGGGGCCCCAGAAGTCGCTGGGCATCAGGGGCAGCATGCCCAAGATGGCGGCGGCTGCCGTGAGCATGATGGGGCGGAAGCGCAGGATGGCGGAGTCGATGAGGGCCGCCCAGGGGGTCTCGCCCTCGGCGATGTGCTTCTGTATCTGGTCGATGAGGATGACGGAGTTGCGGATGATCATGCCGAAAAGGGCCAGCACCCCCAAATAGGCCACGAAGCCCATGGCCTTGCCTGTGAGCAGCATGCCCCAGGTCACGCCTATGAGGCCCAAGGGAGCGGTCAGCAAAGTCAGGAGCATCTGCGTCACATTCCGCAGCTGGAACATCAGCAGGGTCATGATGATGAAGAGCATGGCGGGCACAGGCGTCAGCAGGTAGCCCAGTGATTCCGCGCTTTTCTCCATGGAGCCAGCGGGGGCAATGACAGCCCCCAAGGGCAGGTTTTCCCTGAGGTCGGCGGTGGCCGCTAAGGCCTTCTGGGTGGCATCCACTGCCGTACCGCTGTGGATACTCCCCTGCACCGTGATGGTGGGCTTCAGATCCTGCCGCCGCACCAACCCTTCCTCGCCCTCATAAGAGAGGCGGGCAATCTGGCCCAGGGGCACATAGCCTGCCTGCCCCAGGAAAATGGGCAGCTCCTGCAGGCGGTCAAGGCTTTGGCGGTCTTTGTCCGCGATGCGCAGGTCAATGTCGATGGTGCGGTCGCCAGTGTAGAACTCGGCAGCCTTGGCTCCCGTGATTTCCGTGTAGAGCATCCTGGCGGCATCCTGGCTGGAAATGCCCAACGCCCGCAGCTTATCCTGATCCAGCGCTACCCGGAGGGCCTTGGCCTTGAAGCCCCAGTTCTGGTTGAGGTTGTAGACGTTGGGGTCCTTCGCCACCCGCTGCACCACTTCTTCCGCCAGGTGCTTGGTCTCCTCCACTGTGCGGCCCGTGACACGGAGCATCACGGGATAGTCGGCGGGCGGCCCTGTCTGGATGGTCTGGATATTGGCCTGCACCTGGGGGAATCTTTCTGCCAGTTCCTCCGTCAGTTCCTGGTGCAGCTGCTCCCTCTCTTTCGTGCTCTTGGTCACGATGATGAACTGCCCCACATTGTCGGAGCTTTCCTGGGGATTCACCGTCAGCACGAAGCGGGGGGCGTATCGTCCCACATAGTAGGAATAATTTTCCAGCGTGTCCTTGCGCTCATCGAGGAACTGCGCCATGCGGGCCATTTCTTGCTCTGTGGCAGCCATAGAGGAGCCCTCCGGCAGCCGCATTTCCATGATCAGCTCAGGCCGCAGGGAGCCGGGGAAGAATTCTTCCTTCACATGCCCCAGTCCCCAGAGGGAAAGGGCAAACATGACAACCGTGGCTATGAGCACCAGCCTCCTGTGCAGGAGGCAGCTTTCCAGAACCTGCCGGAAAATCTTGTAGAACTTGCTCTGATAGGGATCGATTTCCCCGTTCTCATCCGTCTGGACTTTCACCCGGATCAGGTAACTGCCGAACAGCGGCGCCGCCATGACGGAGACAATCCAGGACAGCACCAGCGCCAGCAGGATCACGGGGAACAGGGCACCGCAGAACTCTGCGGCCATGCCCTGGGAGAAAGCCACGGGGATAAAGCCCGCGCAGGTAATGAGCGTGCCTGTGAGCATGGGCTTGGCGGTGGCCTTGAAGGCAAAGCAGGCCGCATCGAAGCGGCTGTGTCCCCGCTCCAGCTGGACGCTCATCATCTCGATGGCAATGATGGCATCATCTACCAGCAGGCCCAATGCGATAATCAAAGCACCCAGGGAAACCTTGTGCAGATCAATGCCCAGCACATACATGCCCACAAAGACACCTGTGAGCACCAGCGGGATGCAGCAGGCCACCACCAGGCCCGTACGCCAGCCCAGGGAGGCGAAGCTCACCAGCAGCACAATGAAGATGGCCTCGGTGAGGGTCTTCATGAATTCGTGGATGGATTCCTCCACCACCTGGGGCTGATTGGAAACCTGATGGATTTCCAGCCCCACAGGAAGATCTTCGGCAATCTCCGCCATCTGCGATTTCAGGCTCTTGCCCAGGTCAAGGATATTGCTCCCGGCCTTCATGGAGATGGCAATGCCGATGGCAGGCTCCCCATTGAAGTACATGGCGGGATTCTTGGGGTCGCTGTAGCTGCGCTCGATAGCGGCAATGTCACCCAGGCGGAAGACACGAGCCCCTGCCTTCACAGGCAATTCCCTGATGGCCTCCACATCCTCGAAGGCCCCGGTCACCCGCAGGCTCACGTTGTCAGATTCTGTCTCCACCGTGCCCGAGGGGGTCATGGAGGCAGCCCCGGCAAGGGCCTCGCTGATGGCAGTGGGGGGAATGCCCAGCTGGGAGAGCTTCTCCTTCTCCACCTCCACATAGACCTTTTCCTGCTGCACCCCCAGCAACTCTATCTTCTGGATGGCAGGGTCGGCAGCCATGAGCAGCCGGCGGATATCCTCCGCCCGCTTCCTCATTTCCTCATGGGAATAGCCCTCGCCCGTGATGGCGTAGATTGAGCCGTAAACATCGTCAAAGCGGTCATTGAAGAAGGGGCCGTAGACCCCCTGGGGCAGCTGCCCCTGCTCCTTCAAATCATCGCAGAGATTCCTGAGATCCCGCCAGGTGGGGCGGATATCCTCCTTGGGCACTGTGGCATCAAGCTCGGCGTAGATGGTGGTGACGCCGGAGCGGGTGCTGCTGGTGATGCGGTGCATCCCCGGCACATCCTGGATCTTGCGCTCCAATTTGTCCGTCACCTGATCCTGCATTTCCTCTGCCGAGGCCCCGGGCCAGGAAGCGGAAATCACCATCATGCGGATGGTGAAGGCCGGGTCTTCCATGCGGCCCAGCTTCTGATAGGCAAAAATGCCGCCTATGGCCGTGATGATGATGAAATACCAGACCAGCACAGAGTTCTTCAGGGAGATTTCACTGAGATTCCTCATGGCTCCGCCTCCGTGCGCACTTCCTGCCCCTCCCGGAGCTTGTTGACACCGGCAGTGACCACCAGATCACTAGCCGAAAGCCCCTCCACGATCACGGAGGTCTTGCCGAACTGCTTCACCTTGATATCTTTCAAGTGGACCTGCCCGTCCTCCACCACCCAGACCTGGG
>JAGBLH010000174.1 GCA_017635515.1 Selenomonas sp. | reverse complement strand
AGCTTTCAGATGCCGCACTACGGAAAGCAGGTCAACTGTGTTTCTGGCAAAGCGGCTGATAGACTTTGTAAGGATGATTTCCACCTTCCCAGTCTCGCAGTCGGCAAGCAGGCGCTGAAACTCATTGCGCTTGTCAATGCTGGTGCCGGAAATGAAGCTGTCAGCATACACCCCGGCGTACTCCCACTCGGGATTCTTCTGTATAAGCTGGCTGTAGTAGCTAACTTGTGCAGACAAGGAATGGTTAAGCCTGTCTGATTCAGCAGATACCCTTGCATAAGCAGCCACCCGCTTCTTCCGCTTAATCTGCGGAACCTTTGGCTCTAGCCGCTCTATCTTCTTCATTGGCGCACCTCCTTTCCCTACTATATATCACTCTACTTCAGCCCTAAGTCAACGAACAATGTGCCCAGCAGCGGATGATATTTCTCACGCATCAAATGCTCGGCTTCGACATAATCCCCTTGGCTGATGATGCCCTTATCCAGCAGAGAGCGGAACATTCTCATGGAGGACTGGTACTTTGCCTCCCGCAGAAGAAGTTCATGAGACATGGGCTTCACCAAACCTTTCTGCGATGTAGCAGGTATGGGAGCAATACTTCCGCCCCGCCCTGCCATGGAAGGACTTCCCGCAATGGGTACAGACTGCGTTGGCCTTCATCAGATTGGTGTGATGGTTCCACCACCTGATGCGGCAGGCATCAGAGCAGAACTTCTTCCCTTTGCATCCAGCTGGCTGGTCTATCGGCTTGCCGCACTCAAGGCACCTCTGCTGAGCGTCTCCCGCCATCAGCTTATGCCTGATGCAGTAAGATTTGACCGTACTGATGGAAAGCGACATACGCTCCGCTATCTTTCCATAGCCCAGGCCGCCTGCCCGTAACTTGACCACGGCTTCTTTTTCTTTATCCGTCATAGATTTCTACCTCCCTCAATAGTAAGAGGACAAAAAGTGTCATCCTGGTCACCTTGCCCACCTACTTTCTTAAAGAGAGCAACACGGCATTTTGCCGAAAATTTCTCCCCTTATGTAAGCCGAAAAAGTACCCTCCCTTCGCGGAACTCTTTATGAGTAAGCCAGTTTCGGCTTACTCCTCAAAAAAAATAACGCTCACCGCCGAAAACCCGCGATGGGCGATAAATCTTCATATTCACTTGCTCTTCAACTGCCTCATAACCTCCGTCAGTTTCTCCGGCACCGGCAGACCAATCCTTGCTGCATTCTCCACTATAGAGATACCCTCATTGGCGCAGTAGAAGAAGATAACTGCTGTTCTCAGCATACTGCCTGCGTCCAGCACATTGGCATCCAGCAGATTGGCTATGCCCACCAGGCAGAATATCATCACCTTCTGGCAGATGCCCTTGAAGCCTATGGAGCTGGAGAGGCGCTTTTCTACTATGGCGCAGAGCACTCCTGTGACGTAATCCACCACCACGAAGGTGATGAGGACGGTCACCAGACCATCCATATTGCCGACAAAATCTCCCAGGACAGCACCAACGCCCGCTGCCCAGCATCTAATATGTTCCATCTGGTTCTTCCCCCTTTGTCCACCTAGCTCTGTTCTTCATGGCATGCAGACGGCTGTTATGTACATCGTACGACAGGAATTTCTTCTTGCCACCTTTCAGTGAATATAGGTAATCTCCTGCGGACATCAGCCATTGCCCCTTCTTGATGTCTCCCAGACTGTAATGCTGACTTATGTAAAAATCTGACTCATAAATCAGCTTCTTTTTCGGAGAATACAGCTTGCCTGAAAATGGATACATCCATTCATCTCGCGTTTTGTTGACCTTTGGCACGACCTTAGTGCCCTCAATGTAATATCCATCAGGCAAGGGAAGGGTAAACTCGTCTGCGTATATGCGATAGCGATAATGTTCTGAGACAAAGTCAATGTTCAAATCCCTCACCGTCATGGCCCATAACGGCTGGCTGCCCTCCGGCGTGACCATCACCCACATATAAGAAGAAAATTCCACCAAGTAACCTATGTCGGCCTCACTGTCTTCCAGCCAGTTTATGCCGTTCATGTGGCAACCATGAGCATAGCATTCCAGCAGATAGCAATATGAGTCTGCCGACTCATACCAGCCATTTGCCAGCGTACAGTAGTTCCAGTAAATCCTCAGTATCTCGCCGATGCCAGAGAGGGGCGTTTCAATGGCTGCTGCCTCCTCGTAGGCGTAGTCATAACAATAATGGCTGTACTCGCTAAGGTCTAGCGGATGCTCCATGTGCCCGTTTCTGACGATACCAGGCTGGCCTTCCAGATTCTCATAGGTATCACCTTCTCCGTGGTCGGTAAAGCTATATTCACCCCACTGTAGCGCATACTGATTGCCTTGCTCATCGAGATACACATCCAGCACCTTGCCATCGGCAAAGGCAAAAGAATTTCCACGACTGGCCATCAGCTGATGTCGCGCTCCCTTCTCATGCTTTGTTATTTTGCCCTTGTGATAAACTGCTCTGGTGCCATCACTCATTAAGAGCGGCACATAGGGCTCACTGCTATTTACGATAGGAGCTGCCCCACCGCCCTCAGCGAAATTGCCATAAACACACCTGCCATCCGTCCATACTACATCACCAGGGTGAACAGCCTTGTTCCCTATTGCTGTCAGCCACCTGCCATTAGCGCAGATACGACTGCCTTGCACTGCCGATACTATTGCCCGTTGCACTCCATCACGCTCCCACGATAACGGCGCGGCCTGTTTTCGTCAGCTGCACCCAGACGGCACTGCCAGATTCAGTGTGGCATTCCACTGCCGCCGTGAAGGGATAGGCGCGATTGCCTATACTCACCTTGTCCCCCTGAATAATGCCTCGCTGAGCCTGCCCCATGCCCTTATTGGCTTTTGCCACCCGGCTGACCACTCTTGCCAACCCATCTACACCGTTCATCCGTACCACCTTACCAGTCTTATGCCCTGCCGCAGGCTCCTGGGCGTGAGCTTCACCTGATTGCTCACCAGGAAATACTCGTTGCCATCCAGCCTGACGCGCTCCGTGAAATCCAAGATATGCCGTATCGTTGCCTGCCCCTTTACCACGGGGCTGACAATATCCATACTTACTTCTTCCTGCCGCTTGCGGTTCAGCCACTCAATCTCATGGGTGAGCTTCCGCAGGAAGTCATCCCCCTTCACGGGAAATTCTGTATCGAAAAGCGCCTGCCCCTTAAATTTGTCATCCTCGTCATCATCATCAAAGTCATAATCGCTGCCAAGGCTCCTGTTCCATTCATTGATGGTAAACTGGCTGGACTTGCCACCAGGCTTGCCTTGGGAAATGCTGCTCCCCTGAAACTCTTTGTCCTCATACACCGTAGTGGAATACCAGCCGTAGCCTATAGGGGCGTGATAGGTTACCCGCGTGGTGAAATTCTGGTTGAGCCAGTCCGTCCAATCATTGCGGTCATGGGGCGCTTCACCTTCTTTTTGCGTGGCTTCTGTGGTTTTCTCTGTCTCTTTGAACAGATAGATATCATTGGCCGTCCTGGCATAGGTGTATGTTGTCTGCACCGTAGAGCCGTCCGGGTTATGTGTCCGCTTTTCCATAAGGTACTGGTCGTCATAGGAATATTCCGTAAAACTGCCATTGGTTTCTTCCTCCGTGAGCAGTCCGTTCAGGTAGTGGCGGGTAATGCCCTCGATGCCAATGGTGCCAGTAAAGGGCAACGGCTCATAGTCCTTATCGCTTTTTGCCCTGTCCCAGCCTTCGGAAGTAGCGCTGTCCCACACCGAGCGGATAATCTTGCGATTGATGGCAGGCATAGTATGCGGCCAATTACTGATGTCCGTCACTTGTCCCTCATAGCCGCGCTGGATAATATGCAGCGTCTTGCCACGGATAAACACGTTGATTTGGCGTTGGGGCAGTCGACTCGTCCAGGAAAAGAGCGAGGAGATAAAATCCTGATAGGTCATGCCAGACAGGCTGTAGTTCTGTGAGGGCGTGAAATCCTCTATGCGCATGTCAAGGTTCAGCCCCAGTGCTTCGGCAATATTCCTGGCATAGCAGGAGCACTCAGCCTCCGTCACCTCGATATTGATGGGCATATAGAGCAGGCGATCCAAGGGGTACATCCCCTTCACCGTCTGCGATATGCCTTGCTGACTGGTTTCCTCTACCTGGAAATCGCAGTCAAAGTCTAGCAACCGCCCCTGCACTGCTGATTCAATCTCTAAGGGACTGGTTGCCTCCATTTGGAATGTGTCAGCAAGTGTCCGCTCGTTGAGCGAAAGCGTGACGGATTGGATGCCGGAAATATTCTGCTGGGGAATATCGTCTATGCCGCCACCGCCCCCTGTCCCCTTATTAGCATCTATGGCGAAATAGTAAGGTAAGATGATTGCGGTGTCTCCATGAACCACTTCCCACTTGGACATGTCACGCTCGGCTTTGGCTTCAGCTTGGGATATGCAGGCGACCTGCCTTGCTGTATCTGCGGTTGCTGCCTGTAGCGGCGAATTTACTGTACGCTCAGTCGCTGCAAGGGCAGATTCAGTCCTAGATACCTGCCTTGCAGCATTCAGCATGTCCGATTCGATTTTGGAGACACATCTCTCCACTTTTGCCCTTGCTGCTTGAGGTACTTGCAATTTTCGCTCTGTATCTGCCGCCAGAGAATTTCCTCTCGACAGATTGCGGATAGCACTGGTAGCTACTTGCTCATTGGCATAGATTTCCCGGAGTGTGTCGGTGCTTGCCCCCTGAAGGCTTGATTCAACCTGCCGACAGGCATCTGCAAGCACCTCATTGCTACGCATCGTCTCTCTCGATAAGTCCGCTACGCCATGAACCGTCACACCAAGGCAACGGCACAGTTCCGCATTAGCCGTCTCACAACTGCCTTCCCAGCGCATTGTGTCTGCCGTGACACAATTATTTCTGATGACATTCCGCTTGCCATCAGCTTGGGATTTATCTTCAGCGGCCAGTTTCCTTTCCGTATCTGCCGACGCAGCAACTATATGTTCGGGCTGTACAATGCCTAAAATAATCTTTTGCGGCTTAAACGCTATGCTGCCGGAAATGATGGCCGAGGCAACAGGACGTATACCTTTCAGTTCAATGCTCATGATGACCTATACCCCAGCTTTTTCCCTGCCATGTCTGCCAACGTAATCTCCTCTGTAGGTAACCCCAAAACGGCCTGACCGCCAGCTGTAGGCAAGGCTATGCTGCCAATATTCTGCTCCGTGCCGTCTTCAGCTTGCAGATACTCCTCGAGTTTTGTCAACAAATCGCCATTCGTATATGCCTTTTCTGCCTGAAAGCCGATGCCTGTAACCAGCGTATCTCCACCATATTTTTTTATAAGAGCTTCCGCATCCAGATCATACTGCAAAACCTGCCCCGCCTTGCTTGCCGAGTAGCCACCGTCCTCCTGCTCTGCCATGGTCGCGTCTGCCAGCGTCACAGGAAGTTCGATAACGTGTTCACGGATATCTATCGGCTCATCGGATATAATCAGGTTCGACCAGTGCCCCTTGCCGTCATCTGAATAGATAACCAAATCTATGGTCTTGTTAGTCCAGCCAGTTTTAAGGACACTTGTGCCATTGATGATGGCTTCATAAGTTTTGCCATCAAAATGGAGCAGGACTTCATTCAAGGCATTGGCTTTTGCCATCGCCTCCTTGTTTACGTAGCATGAGATATTCCATGCGCCGTCAGCATAGCCAGCCTTCCACGTGTTGGAATCATTGTTGCTGAAAACTGCTCCCGTAAAATATCCTGTCCCTGCACCTATATAACAGTTCGTATATGTCTGTGAAGTTCTGTAAAGCCAAAGGGATGCTTTAATGTACAGTTCCTTGGAGAATGTCAATCGGTAAACGCATGTCTTCTCCTTCGTTATGTAAAAAGAAGCATCGGCATAAGGATTGCCTGTTTTTTCCTGTACAGCCAATGAGGTATTCCTCTCCAGCCAGGATGCGTAGCCCGGATTCATGTATCTCATCAGTCCGCCCCCCTTATGCCACCACAACCTTCCCTACGGCCTCTATGCTGACGCTGGTATCTTTCTGCGGCGGTTCGTCCTTCGAACTCATGGCCTTTGCCCAGAAAATAACGTTGCCCGCAGTTACATCTGCCAGGGTGATTTTATCCTGCCAGGTAGCACCGTCTAAAGCCGCTTTGCTATCGGCGAAGCCAGCGTCCTTTGCCAATTTCCACTTGGCTGAACTTGTGCCCTTGAGGCTGACCGCCACATCGCCGTCAATCTTGTAGCCCTCGTCACATCTGACAGCGCATTTCACCGCCGCCGATTCTGCCTTGCTGGCATCGAGTGTGACGGAGATAGGCGTAAGTCCCGTGCCGCTTGAAGCCTCCGTACCATCTGTTTTCCCTGCCGTGGGATTGTTCGTATAGATATGCAGCTGATTTGCCATGTTCTAGCACCTCCAAAACTCAAGATTCACTTTATAGCAGCGTGGGAAGTGATTCACATAGCTGTAACCCTTCACCACCACTCGCATCTTCGTATGAATGATACCTGCCTCGTCCTTGACGCTGACGAGAGTACGGTCATTCCATAGCTTTTTTACAGACTCCCATTCATCTTTAAGAAAATCTGCCGTACAGCTGTATTTGTCACCGCTTTCTAAGTGCCCAAAGTCCTGCACCACCGTACCGCCCACGACCTCAACAGTCTGCTGGCGGTCATCCGGGAGCACGCTCCAACTCTCTACGGATAGCGAACGGTGGCCGTCAATCTCAATATGCAAGTTCACCACTCCCCAATGCCTGCTCCACCACAGGTGTTATCCTGTCTGCTACAGTATCTGCCAGACGGCTCATGCTCTCGCTGTCTTGAGTGACGGCAGTATCTATATTCACTTGAATTTCCAAATGCGGCGAATTCGTGACAGTCTGCTGGGGAGCCTGCCCAGCTTCATTCTGAAGGGCAGGCGATGAACCGAGCTTGTCCATCTGCTCCCGCATGCCCTGTATTTCTGTCTGCATATTGCCCATAACCTCATCGTATGAATAATCTTGACCTCCCATGCTCATATGAAAACTCTGCCGCATCTGCTCCTGTTCGGTAGCAATAGCAGACGGGTCACGGAAGTTCGGCAGAAGATTTTCCAGCATGGACTGACGGGCTTTTTGAAAACCCTCAAGTTGCTGTGGTGTCATCTGCAAATCTTCCATGGTAAAGCCGTGTGCTCGTTTGTAATACTCAGCTAAACCTTGCTGACCGCCCTCCAGATACGCCTTAAATTTCTCTTTCTGCGCCTGCAGTACCTGTAGTGCCGCATTCCTTTTGGCATCAAGCTTTTCTTTTTCAGCCCATTGCGTCGCCTTGACTTCATCCAGCCCTTTTTGTATCCAAGCCTGTTTCTCCCGCTCGATATCGTCAAGGCGATTTTGTAGCTCCGTCTTCCATACGGAGTTGATTTTTGAAGAAATTTCATTTTCCCACTGCTCCCTAACCTTGGCCTTGCTGGCCTCTGCCCACTCAGCCGCACTAACCTCGTCTAGCCCCTTCTGCCGATACGCCGCCGCCTCACGGTCAATGTTCGCCAGCTGATTCTGCAACTCAGTGCGGTATACTGCCTGGGTGCTGTCCACTACATTCCGCTGGAAATCCTCGTAAACCTTGGCCTGTTTAGCCATCTTGTACTCATCCAGCAGCTTGGCATCAGCACCCTTCTCCTGCAATTCCTTAATCTCACGATTGACGGAATGCAACGAGTTTTCCAGTTCGTTATGGGTGAGTTCGTATAAACTCTCCGTCAACTGGGCATTGGCCTTGGCAGCTTCTTCCGTAGCCTTTGCAGCCTTCTTCTCTGCAGAGGCGCGGGAAAGGCTGGCCTTGGTGTTCTTATCCTGGGCATCCTTGTTTTTCTCAGCTTCTGCAGTTGCCTGTTTCTCAGCTTGGGCTTTTCCCTGCAAAGCCTTCTGCTCTTCCAAGTATGCCTTGTACTCATCGCCATAGATTTGGTCGAGGATGGCACCGCCGATGAAGGGTACACCAGCTAATGGCGCGGCTGCGGTGTGATTCTCTATCAGCCACTTGTTGGCCTTGATGTGCTCAGAAACCTTATGGAACTGTTCACCAACGAAGACCAGGGCTTCTGCTACAGTCTTCAAAGCCCATGCCCAGCCTGAAATTGCCTCCTTGATGATGTCCTTGTTGGATTGAATCTCCTCTACCAGTCCCTTGAAGCCCTCAGTGACTTCAGGCAACAATTCCGTAGACAGTGGCAACAGTGCCGTACCGATGGCAGATTTAAGCTGACCGACCTCCATCTCCATGGCTTTCCATTGGAGCCAGGTCTTGTGGCTTTCCTCTGGATTGAGAAGACCTGTGGTCTTCACTTTCCCCGCCACTTCCATCAGCTCGTCATACTGTTCAAGAAGAGGAATCAAGGCGGCACCTCTGGCACCGAGGACTTCTGCTGTGAAGGCTTCTTCCTGTCCAGCCTCCATGGCATTTTTGTAGCCCTTGGCCAGCTGCTCCAACTGCTCATTCAGCGGCAGCAGATTCCCGGACTGGTCGAGGATTGACATCCCAAACCGCTCCATGGCCTGCGTGGTGGCATTGCCTGTCTCGCCAGCAGTTTCTACCTGCTTGTCCAACCTAGCAATAAGCGGGATGATAGCTGACACATCCGTCCCTGCCAGTTGGAAGGTACGATTCAGCTTGCCCGCCTCAGCAGCCGTGGTATGAAGCCTTTTGGTCAGTCGGTAAAGATTCTCGCCTGACTCCATGGCACCTTTGGTCAAACTGAACAGGCCGGCACCCGTTGAAAATATGGCCAGCACCGCAGCTGCTTTGGAAGACAGCATGGTAAAACCATTGGACAGGCTGGTAATACCGCCCTGCGCTCTGGCAAGCCCCGCCGTCATAGCCGAGCCAAAAGTTCCTGCCTTCCCCGAAGTCTGCGTGATGGTGCCACCCAGCTTATTCATCTCCGCATTGAGCTTGCGGACTTCTGCCTCGGTCTGAGCAACTATTTTTTGCTGTCTCAGCAGATTGGTCTGAGCACGCTGAGCCACCTCGCTGTCATTGCCGTTGGTCTTTTGGGCATCACGAAGAACGGCAGCGAGAATTTCTTCTTTCTGCCGCTGTATGTCCAGCTGCCTGTTGATGGCTTCATGCTTGACCTTCAGCTTGTCCAGCTCCGAGCCAACGCCCTCAAGTTTTGCCAGGTCAACATCCATCTTCAGCTTTATCTGATTAGTCCTGGTATTGAGTCTTGACACTGCCTGGGATACAGTCTTCCCCGCCGTGTCGAAGTCCAGCTGGAGCCGGGCAATATCCAGGCCAAGGCTGATATACAGTTCATCTATCTGCTGTCCACGCTTTGCCATCTGCCCACCTCCTACAGGACATCGTCAATGTATTTCTGATTGCGTCTGCCATCCGTCAGACTCAATACCATCAGCTGATCAAGCAAAAAATCTATGTCATGCTCATCCACCTCCTGCATCGTCCAGCCGTAGGACTGCTGCAGCCGCTCATAATACAGCAGCAGATTCTGGTATGGAGACAGGTCTACTCCCCCGCCTCCGTTTCCCCGTTTGGGAGATTCACCAGCTTGGCGAAAGTCTGAGCCTGCAACCATTGAAAGAGTTCTCGCGCCATCGGAACCACATCAGCAATTTCTAAGTTCTCTTCAAGAGATTCTGTGGTAACCTCCGGCTGATTGAACGCCAAAACAATAAGGGCAACATGAGCCGAGAGGAAATCCTCCACAGTCATCTTGCCCTTGTCCTTGTCGAAGAATGCCAGGAACTCCCGCCACACCTTCATCTTGGGAGGTGCTGGCTGGATGATTTTTCCGTTGATTTTGAGTTGTGGTGCATCCATCTAAACAGCCCCCCTCAGACGCTTGCATACCAGCTGGCAGCAGTTTCTGCTTCCAAGCCAGCACTTTCCGTATCGGCGTAGGTGTAGCTATTACCATCAGACAGGCGATAGATGGCCTTGGCTGTCAGTGTCGGTGTCTGGTAGGAAATGTTTGCCTCCTTGGTGGAGCCTTTGACAGAGGGCTCCTGGAACATGACTTTGAAGAACTTCATCAACCTCTTGCTGCCGTTCCGCTTGTCGCTCTGGAACATCACCGCGAAGTACGGAGCCACATCGTCCTTGTTGGCTACCATCACGCCGTTCTCACATTTGTGCCCCAGGAGATATGCCACATACTCCAGGGGTAGAGCCGCTGTGTCGAAGGTCAGTTCATAAGAAGCCGTATTATTGGCGGTATCAATGGACTGGCCATCGGCATAAAGTTCGGCACTGCTGTTGGATGGCTTGATGTCGATGCTGCGGAGTACCTTGCCCAAGTCCACAGGGGTATCATAGGCTGCTTCACCTCCGGCTTCATCCGTCAGCAGCTTTGCCACATGAAGTCTCTGTACATTGATAAACTGACCGCTGACCATTCTGCTGGCCGGTTTCACTTCTGCCATTATTCATTCACTCCTATTCCTGCTACAAAATCCACACAATAAACAAAAACATCCTTCTCCGCTGTCTCCAGCGACTGCTTGCGCATAAAGCCCAGCCTCAGCATAACTTTGCGGAGGGCATCGTAAATCTGCTCGTACCGCCCATCCTTGGTGAGAATATGAATCCTCACGGTCACCCGCCGCTCCATCTCCTCGCCATCTGCCACCAGGGCAGGGACATCAGAGATTAGATTATAGACAAGGATGGGATAGCTGCCTGCATTGGGACTGATGCTCGGATATATACACCGGCACCGCCTGTCCTTCACCAGCAGGGAAGTCAATTCTCTATTGGTCGATAGGGCTTTATACACTTTTTCCTTGATGTTCACCTTTTCCGCACCGCCTCTCTCACTGCTTCAACTATCAGCTTCTTGACCGTCTCCCGCTGGGCATCTAATGCCGGATACATGAAGGGCTTGTTTATGGCAGGGCTGAACTCTACCAGCTTGCCATAGAAAATGCCATCATGGGATACAGCATCGGCAATGATTTTATACTTAGTACCGCCCTTCTGTTTCACAGCATGGATTGATTCCTTCAG
Organism: Selenomonas sp.; assembly: GCA_017635515.1. Lineage (GTDB taxonomy): Bacteria > Bacillota > Negativicutes > Selenomonadales > Selenomonadaceae > Selenomonas_B. Next base: position 6,727 of record JAGBLH010000174.1, on the reverse strand, counting down.
AGCCCCTTTGACCACTCGCCTGTCGTTGCCGGTGTAGACAGGGCACCGTTCCTTGGCTTCTTTCATGACCAACTCTGCTCCCTCTGCCAAAGCAGACTTGGCGGCCTCGGTGGCATTTTCGCCCAGCTCACGCAGAATCTCCTTCGAGGATTGCCAGCCTTTAGCCATCCTCCACCAGCTCCCTGGCCTCCATGACGAGGTATTTCCGCAGACCGTCCAACGGGTAAGGCGGTGCTGACATGGCCAAGGCTTTTCCCCGCCACTCCAGGATATCCGTCATCTGTATATCCTCCCTGTACCGAATTACCACCCTATAGTTCACTTCTTCCACCTTCTCCGCATAGCCATTAGAGATTCTGGCTGCATAGGGCAGCACCTTGGCCCATACCACACCGATGACCGTCCAGCCATCCTCGATGAGATTTCCTTCCTCATCCACCGTAGTAATTGGCCGCAGGATTTTCACCCTATGCCTCAGTTCGCTCAAAGATACATACATTAGAACCCCTCCCGGCGAATCCCCATCAGCAGAGAACGGAGCGTCATCATTAATGCCTTGTGATCAGCATTGTCACGATGCTCGTAAAGATATCCCACCGTATACAGCACTGCCGTCTTTGCAATAGGCCCACAAGCCTTGAACTCATCTGTATTGAGCCTTGCCACATCCATGCAAATTCGCTCCGCTGACCTTAGCAGTTTTCTGACGACAGCATTCTCATCATCCGTGTCTATACGGAGATACTCTTTTGCCTTTGGCAAAGTAACAATCAATTGAACCGCCCCCTAACATAATAAAAGGAGAAGCACCACCTGGAGCTCCTCCCTGAACCAGTCAAAATCTTAATCAGCCCTTATTGCTGTTGCCAGAAGAACTGCCCTTCACCTGCATGACCTTGATAGCCTCACTAAGTGTCAGCTTGCCATCCACACACTGGGTAGTCATAAATCCTACCTGCCCCGTGGTGGCGAAAAGCTCGTTCAGGCGCTTGAAACTCCTGCCCTGACGGTCTACCACCCAATAGTATTTCAAATCGCCAAACATCATCACCTTATTGCCGTTGGCAATCTCCGGCACATAAGGCGAGGTGTAGATAGGACGATTGAGGATGGTATCCGGGGTTCCAGCCGTGAGAGCCGTCTGCCAGAGGTACTGGTCATTTTTGTCTTTCAGCTTGCGGATGGCCTTTACAGTGGAATCGTTCATGATCCACACAGCGTTCCTGCGGTAAGGAGCGCGGAGGCTGTAGAACAGGTCAATGAGAGAATCTGCGGTAATGGCCGCGCTGCCCAGGGTAACACCTACATCAGCACCGCCCTCATCGGCAAAAATGCCAGTGGGCTTCTTCACGCCGTCACCTACGAAGAAAGCCTCCTCTTCCCTTGCGCCCATGCGGCGGGCAAACTCCGTGGCGATGTAATTGGGGATATCAAAGGCGGCATCGCTTAAGAGCTCGTCGGATACCTTGATGAAGGTTCCCAGCTTGTAGGCACTGACACTCATCTGGGCGAACTTGTCATCGCTTTCTGGCACCAGCGCATTCTCGTCCATCCACTCAGCCTTGCCATGGCTGGACACCACAGGGATAAGGCGGTCGCCGCTGTTGGTCTGGAGCGTACGGGCAAACTTGCGGAAGATGTTCTCCTCTTCCAATGCAGTGATGAGGGTATGCTCGAATTCATCCGGCGCCAGATAGCCGCCATCGGCATCGGTGCCAATCTGCAGGACGTTCAATACATCCGGCGTTACGGCCTTGGAGCGCATCATGTTCCAGAAAGCTGTCTTATACTCATCGGATTTCCTGCCCTGCTTGGTATCAGCAATACCTGCAGCGGCAGCAGGCTTTTCCGTGATGGGCTGGCTGGTGGGACGGTTCAGTTCCGCATCGATTTCCTGCTGGCGTTCCAGCCGCTTGATTTCCTTGCCCAGTGCATCGATATCCTGCTCCATGCGGGTATAGGCAGCATCATCTTCTGCCGAGAGGAATCCCTTCTCATTGCGGTGGGATTCCAAGAAAGCCTTGGCTCCCTCCCACGCCTGGGCGCGCTTTACACGAAGTTCGTTGATAGTTGTAGCCATAAAAAATTCCTCCTCAAAAAATATCAGATATGGTTTTTTATAAGGGAAAGACGCTCCATGAGTGAATCCACGGAACGCTCCTGCGGTATATGTGAATCCGAATTGGGGGCAAATGTCTCCTGCCCACCATCTTCGGAGTTATTGGTTGTGTCGATGCCAGCCTCAGCAAATTCTGGTTGCTCTGCAGGCAGAGTGTCTTTTGCCAGATTCTCAATCTTCGTCAGCTTGTTGAATATGGCATTAGAAACCTCCCTGGGCGAAAAGAGCACAGCGTTTGCCACTTCCTCCGAGTCTCCCTCCCTGGTCAGGATGGTATCCGCAAAGCCCAGCTCCACTGCCTTGTTGGCATTGAGATAGCTTTCGGATTCCATCAAGTGAGAAATTTTTGCCCTGGCCAGCCCTGTCTTAGCAGCATAGGCGTTGATTATGGATTCCTTCACCTCTGCCAGCATGGCAATTGCCCGCTCCATCTCATTGTGGTCGCCCGCCGCCATGGTTGCTGGATTATGCACCATCAGGAGCGAGGTTAGATACATCTGCACTTCATCCCCTGCCATGGCAATGACGCTGGCCGCCGAAGCCGCTAAACCGTCAATGCGGACAGTCACCTTGCCGGGATAATCCACCAGCATGGAGTAAATCTGCGCCGCCGCAAAGCAGTCACCCCCTGGTGAGCAAATCTGCACTACGATGTTCCCATCTTCCGCATAAAGTTCCTCACGGAAAGTCGCAGGTGTCACCTCGTCACCAAACCAGCTGTCCTCAGCGATTACGCCGTTTAGCACCAGCGTTCGTTCCTCCGTTTCCGGGCTGTCCTTTTTCCATGCCCAGAATTTCTTCATCTTCCCCATCTGTATTTTTCTCCTTTCCCTTGCTGGAATAAACCGCCCCCGCATCTTCAAGTTTAGCCATGTTGCCATTCACCAGATACAAATCCCCGCCTTTTTCCTCCGGGATAAGGTCTAGACTCTCAAGCTGCCGGATGTCGTTGGCACTCATCCAGCCGTTCTGTCTGCCAATGGCATATCCTTGCATACGGCCTTGGTAATCACCGCGCAGGAGCCCATCCACATTGAACTTGATGGTGTAATCCTTCTTCTCGTCCGGCAACAGCAACACCCTTGCCATGGACTGCTCGAAACGACAAATCCACGGTGCCAGGGTGTATTTCACATACTCCAGAGACTGATGCTCAATATTTGAGAATGTGGCTTTTTCAAGGTCGCCTATCATGTGAGGTGGCACCCTAAAGATGCGGGCAATCTCATTGATTTGGAACTTCCTAGTCTCTAGGAATTGCGCCTGCTCTGGCGGGATGCCAATGGGCGTGTACTTCATGCCCTCCTCCAGCACTCCTATGCGGTGGGAGTTCCGCCCTCCATGAGCCAGTTCCCAGCTTTCCCTGACCTTGGCAGGATCCTTGAGAGTGCCTGGATATTCCAGGACAGCACTCGGCGTTGCTCCGTTGGCAAAGAAGGATGCGCCGTAGTCCTCACAGGCCATGGCCATGCCGATGGCGTTCTTAGCCATAGCGATGGGCGAATAACCCACAATACCATCAAAGCCCAGACCTGGCACATGCAGCACTTCTGATGGAGACAACCTTACTGTAGTCCCTTTCATGGTATTGGCTTCATCATCCATGCGCAGGTACTCGTAGTAAATCCGCCCCGCCTTGTCCCTGTCCACCGTCATGCGATTGGGCATAAGCGGATACAGAGCCACCATCTCCCCCTTGCCGTTGCGGATAACTTGAGCAAAGGCGTTGCCCCAAAGAAGCAGGTGCGTCATCAGCGTTTCTCGGAAGGCAAAAGAAGTCATCTCAGGATTCGGCTCGTCATGCAAGAGGAAATACAGCGGATGGTCTACCGCCCGCGCCTTGCCCCCATTCCCATCATAGCGGAACAGATGCAGTGGCAGCCCGGCAATGGACTCTGCCAGGATGCGGACGCAGGCATACACTGCAGTCATCTGCATGGCAGATTTCTCGCTGACCGTCTTGCCCGCCGTGGAACCGCCAAAGAAGAAGCTGTATGCACTGCCAGCCGTGCTGTTGGTGGGCTTGTCCCTGGAATGGAAAAGCCAGGATAAAATGCTCATGTGTAATCACTCCCTTCAACTCAAAAGCACCGCCCTTTCGAGCGGTGCCCAGCTTGTTTCGTTCCCCCCCTTAGAAGGTTTCGATGTAGGAAAGGTCTATCTTCTCAAGTTCGGCTACCATCTTGGTGCCCCTCGCAATCTCCTCGGTGATTTTCTGAAGTTCCTCCGCCCCCCTGCGGTCGCCCATCCGGCAAATGCATCCGGTGACCTTGAGGTTTATCGCGACCCTGCGGTCTTCCCAGTTGCTTTTATCGTAGTCGGTTTCCTTGAAAAGCTCGATGCGGATGTAGCTTTCGCTGGTCTGTTCGCTCGTCCAAGCCACTCCCATGTCCCGCATCTTGAATCCGTACTCGTTGCCCTTGCTCTCGATAATCTCGGCGATTTCCTGCTTGGTCATTTTGTTTTCCTCCCTTTCGGTTGTCCAGGTGTTTTCCCTTTCGGTATGTGTATATTCGCTCTTTATGGGAGGTATAGCAAGTCATTTATCGCAATTATCTGTGTATACTTAAAGCCATAAAATCCCTCGTCTGTCGTAGATGCTTTCAGTGGAAACATTGCCACACCGCACTGCCCGGTCAAGAGCCATGATGAGAGCAATAGCTCCGTCAATCTTCTCCGTGCTCTTGGCCTTGTCTGCCTTTATGTTGCCAGCGGGGTCTGTGCGTATGAAGATGTTGTCCATGTTCCACCGCAGCACCGGGTGCCCGCCATGGGCGATTTTCTCCTCCAGCACCAGTTTCATCAACTCCTTGGTTGGCGGTGACATGGACGCAAAGCCCTGTCCGAAGGGCACCACGGTGAAGCCCATGCCCTCCAGATTCTGCACCATCTGCACCGCCCCCCAGCGGTCGAAAGCAATCTCACGGATGTTGAACCGCTCCCCCAGCCGCTCGATGAATTTCTCGATAAATCCGTAATGCACCACATTGCCTTCGGTGGTTTCCAGCTTTCCTTGCCGCTGCCAGACATCGTAGGGCACATGATCGCGGCGCACCCTCAAATCCACATTGTCCTCTGGAATCCAGAAGTAAGGCAGCACCTTGTACTTGTCGGTTTCATCAACCGGGGGAAACACCAGCACGAAAGCCGTGATGTCCGTAGTGCTGGAAAGGTCAAGCCCACCATAACAGACACGGCCTTCCAGATCATCTTCCCGGACAGGAAAGGCGCAGGCATCCCATTTGTGCATTGGCATCCAACGGATGGACTGCTTCACCCATTGGTTGAGACGCAGCTGACGGAAGGAGTTCTCCTCGCCAGGATTCTGCTTGGCTGAATCGCAAGCGGCCTGCACCTTGTCTATACCAACGGTGATGCCCAGGGAGGGATTTGCTTTTTTCCAAACCTCCGGGCTTGTCCAGTCTTCATCTTCCCTGGCTCCGTAGATAACCGGATAGAAAGTATGGTCAATCTTCCTGCCCTCCAGAATGTCCAGCGCCTTCTGGTGTGTCTCATAGCAAATGGACTGGGTATCCGTTCCTGCCGTGGTGATGAGAAAATACAGTGGCTGCATTCGCGCATCGCCAGAGCCTTTGGTCATTACATCAAAGAGTTTCCGGTTGGGCTGGGTGTGCAGCTCATCAAAGACCACGCCGTGTATGTTGAAGCCGTGCTTCGAGTAGGCCTCAGCAGACAGCACCTGGTAGAAGCTGTTGGTTGGCTGAAATACCATCCGCTTTTGAGATGCGAGGATTTTCACCCGCTTGTTGAGTGCAGGGCACATCCGCACCATGTCTGCCGCCACCTCGAACACGATGGAGGCCTGCTGGCGGTCGGCTGCGCAGCCATAAACCTCCGCCCTCTCCTCCCCATCCCCACAGCAAAGCAGGAGCGCCACAGCCGCCGCCAGTTCGCTCTTGCCTTGTTTCTTCGGGATCTCCACGTAGGCGGTGTTGAACTGCCTATAGCCGTTTCTCTTAAGGACTCCGAAAACATCCCGGATTATCCGCTCCTGCCAATCAATGAGTTCAAAGGGCTTGCCCGCCCAGGTGCCCTTGGTGTGGCACAGGCTTTCGATGAAGGCCACAGCAAAATCTGCAGCCCCCTTGTCGTAATGGGAATCCTCTGCCATAAATTCCGTGGGCTTGTATCTCATAAGTTTTCGCAATCAATCACCCCCACTAAAAAAGGAGCCACTGCCAGCGACTCCGCAGGTTTATTTTTAACGAGAAACAGCCCCGAAGGGCTGTCCCGGTTTTTGGCTTCTTTCATGCCTTGGCAGCATCCTTCAAAGCCTTCGTGGCGTTCTTCTGGCCCAGGCGGTAGGCCTCGGTCATGGCTGCCTCAAGGCTCCAAATCGCGATGTCGGGGAAATCCTCTTCATCGTTCCACCGCCGCTCGAAGGGCTTTCTTCCTTCGAATCCGTAGATTGTCTTCTGGGCAATCTTCCAAAGGGCGTTCAGTTCCTTGCGGGTCAATCCTTCCTGCTTTTTCATCTTGTTTTCCTCCCTTTCTTTTGGCTGGGTGTTTTCCCTTTCGGTATGTGTATATTCGCTCTTTATGGGAGTAATAGCAAGTCATTTGTCACATTTATTTATGTATACAGTT
>JAGBLH010000173.1 GCA_017635515.1 Selenomonas sp. | reverse complement strand
TTCTTCATAAAGAGGCTCTGGAACGCATAAGCGTCTGCGATTTTCTCAGCCAGCTTCAGCACATTGACCAGCGGCTGCCGGACAGGCCTGGTATAGCGACAAGTACATTCCGTCTCATACTCTTTAAGTTTTGCAGGTACAGATTCAGTCAAAACAGGCATTTGCATGGCCGCTTCATCCCCGGCACAGAAAGCCCGGAAAAAATTCATGTCCCCATCGGCCTGAGCCTGTCCTGGAACATATTTTCCCCTTGCCGAGAAGCTGTAGCGCGTAAACTTAGCGCAGTTGGAAAGCCACAAGCACAGTTTCTTGGAAATGAGCTGCTCCCTGCTTCGCAGAGGAAAATGTGCCAGATGCACATCCTGCAATTCCTCTGCTTTTGCACAAAGGAATCTGCCCTCATGCCCCGGCAGGCGCAGGGCATGATTTCCCTGCATTAGGCTCAATTCTCTCTCTATCACAGGAATTCTGCCTGCTATTGCCTTGCCCGGCAAATCCGGCATCGTTGAGTGCCTGGCTGGACGAGATAGCAGATAGTCCCCCTGAGATTCCTCCGGTGCTGCAAGTTCATAGCGAAACCATTGGCACTGATAGATGCCCGTTGCTGGCAGCTCCTGCAAAAAATGCCTTATGTATGCCGAACCGCCGGACAGAGAAACCAGGAATTCATCTGCGTCCAGTGGAATGATTATATCCGCCCCATATTCATCTATGGCACGATACATCAAGGCTGTCATGACCTCGGCCTGATCATGGCCCGCCCCCGTATAGCCTTCAATCGCCAACGGCAGCCCTTCCTCCCGCAGTTGCGCCAGTATCTCCCCAGTTCCGTCCGTGCTGTCATGATCCGTCACCAACAAAAAATCAGCTATCAGCAGCGCATGGCGCACAAAGCTTTCTATGACATCCGCTTCATTTTTGACCATGCTGATGGCCGCTATACGATTGACCATAGGGCATATACACCTCGCCTATTGCACTGTCAAATCCTCATAATGCCCTAGTCCCCTGTCACGCCGCAGGCGCTCGATAGCCTCTATGACCTGGGCAGGAGTGATTTCCCTCGAGCATTCAAGCTCACGCTGCGTGCCTTGGTGCCGGGCGCAGGGACGAGCCGGATCATTCCATCTCACACGCAGATCATTGTAGCAGCCATGGCAGACAAAATCGTTGCTGACGCGGTAAGGCGTGTAGAACTCCGTCTGTGGCAGGGTAATGCCGCTTATCATCACCACCGGGCAGCCAGCAGCCTGGGCCAGCCACGAAAGACCGCTGGGCAGGCCTATGAACAGATCCGCCCGGGCCAGCATCTCGAAGCGCTCCCTCAGCGGCCTGTTTCCTGTAAAATCCTCGGCACCAGAGGGCCGCCTGATCTCCTGGCCGTCACTCTGCACCAATCCTTCCTTATCCAGGCACAGTACCCGGTACCCCAAGCCACGCAAGTAAGCGACCACCTCATCCCAGCCACCGGGATACAGCCAGCACTTGCGCCCGCCTGAAGCCTGCACGGCGATGCAGGCATAACGTCCCTGCACCAATGACTCATGCTGTCCCGGCAAATGCCATCGCTCAAGCTGAGGCAGCTGCCTCAGCCCCATCAGGCCGCATACGTAAACATCCCAAGGAACAGCCCTCAAATCATACGGAGAAGAATATGGCTCCCCCTGGTACATGCCCAAATGGTAAGTCGCATAGCAATCCTCCGGTATGTCTTCAACGATATCCAGCTCTGGGAAGCACTGCCCGACCAAATCTGCCAAAGCTGCGCCTGTCCGTACCGCCAGGCGGCCCCCATGCTCCCGGACAAAGGCTCGCGCACATGAAACCATCAATACCGCCTCGCCCAGAGGAGGGAGCATGCCGGGCACATGGCCATCAATGTAGAGACAGATTTTCTGCTCACTGCAATCCAGCCTGTGCTGGAATATCAGCTCCCCCTCCCGCCACACGGATATTTGCCAGGGAACATAATACTGCTCAAAGGACTGCAATCTGTCCCCGGAAAGTTCACCCTCGAAAAAGACTTGCCTGGAAATACCATCCTCGACACGGATACGCCAATTGCCCTCCGGCACATCCAAGCGCAAGCCCGCATTGAAATCCAGGCGCAGCCCCTCTATGCCCGTCTCACCCCTGACAGGCCCAGCCTGAGCTTCATTGGTCAGCACCAGTGCCATGTCTTTGCGCACAGGAAGCTCCTTGCCACATGAAAAATACATTCCCTTTCCCCCTCACGCCAGTACTTCAGCCCGTATGCTCATCCAACCCGTGGCAAAAGGATTTCATGTGCCTGACAGCACGGCACATGAAGAACTCCTGCAGGGCAGGGTCTTCAATTTCTTCATGCTTCGCATCCCGTGTGTAAATGTGAGTTTCAAATGCGCTCAAATCCACGGTGCCATCCTCTCGCGTCGGCTCTGCAGTCTCCAGCCTGAACTCATGTGCCTGTGTCCTAATGCATAATTTATAGGTCTGGCCGGGGAAAAGCGAATTGCTGACGACGTATTCCCTGGCTTTGCCGCCCAAGGCGGCAGGCAACTGCCCGTCCCAGTACGGCTCCGGCTCGAAGCCAACCAGTCTGGCCAGGCAGGGCATAATATCCAGTGCACTGGTCAATTCCTCCACATCACTTGACTGCGGCACACCCGCGCCGCGCAGCATAAAGGCCGAGCCAGCCTGCTCCTCACTCAGAAGATAAGG
>JAGBLH010000017.1 GCA_017635515.1 Selenomonas sp. | reverse complement strand
GGCCACGGAGGAGGTGGAGATTCATCATACAGGCTACTCCAAGTCCCTCATCAGGGGGAAGCTGGAGCGCAATCGCAGGCTTATCCTGCAGCAGTTGGCTACTGAGAGCAGAGAACCGACTCTGGCCGAGCAGTCCAATCTGCTGGACTGTGCCTATGGGCTGGGGGAGATGGAGGAAGCCTGCCGTCTGGCTGAGTCCCTGATTGCCAATCCCGGTCGCAGGGATAATTTGCAGCCCTCTGCCTTGGCAGGGGCATACCGGGAGTATTTCAGTGCCCTGGTGAAACTGGGCGCCCCTCGAGCGGAGATCGAGGCAGCGATAGCCGGAGCGGAGCGTGAATTTCCAGAACTGCCGGACTTTCCCTTGATGCTGGGGTCATATTACACTGAGCAGGGAGAGAAGGAGACGGCTCTCCGCAAGCTGCAGCAGGGACTGAAGCTTTATGAGTCTGCCAGCAGAGCAGATGGGACAGCAAACCTAAACAGTCTTAGCGCTAATGCGGAGGCCATGGTGCAACGGGCACGGGCTTGTATGGCCCTGTTGGGGCAGTCAGATGTACTTATCTCTGCCTGTGCTATCATGAAGGATGAAGAGGAGAATTTGCCAGCCTGGCTGGAGTCGGTGCGTTCCTTTGCGGATGAGATCATCGTGGTAGATACGGGATCTTCCGACAGGACGAAGGAACTGGCTGCGGCGGGGGGAGCCAGAGTGCTGGACTTTGTCTGGCAGGATGATTTTGGGGCGGCGAAGAACTTTGCTATAGATAAGGCAGGGGGGCGCTGGATTGTCTTTCTGGATGCGGATGAGACTTTCTCTGTGTCTTCGCGGCAGGAGGTGCGCCCCTTGCTGGAGCGGCTGGACAGCCAGAGCGGCATTAGGGGCGTGGCTTGCAGAATGGTGAATATCGACCGGGATGACCACAATCGCTATATGACGGAGAAATTAAAGGTGCGTATTTTCCGCAAGTTGCCGGATATTAGGTATGCGGGCCGTATCCATGAGACACTGGAGGGGGTGCCGGATAGCTGCCTGTATCAGGCAGAGCGGTTGCTGCTTTACCATACGGGCTATTCCTCCAGCCTGGTCCGTCAGAAGCTGGAGCGCAATCTGGCCCTGCTGCAGCGGCAGGCAGCCAAGAAAGGAAGAGTGGCTTCTGAGGACTACCACTACTACATGGATTGTTATTACGGCTTGGATGACTATCCTCAGGCTATTGACTGGGCAAGGAAGGTCATTGAGGATAGCGGGCAATCCTGTTTGCTGCGTGAGGAAGCATGGGAAACGTATCTCAGCTCCCTGGTACGGGGGAATTACCCTGCAGACCGTACGCTGGCTGCTTTTGAGGAGGCCCGCAGGGTCTGCCCGGATATGCCCCGGTTCACTCTGATGCAAGGGCTGTATCTCTTTAACCAGAAGGACTATCTGCAGGCAGAGGCGTTGCTGCGTGAGGGGCTGGCCGCTCCTGCTCAGGGAGAGGGCCATGATATACGACGCCTGCAGCCACATGCCCTGTCCAAGCTGGCAGAACTGGCTCTCTGGCAGGGGCGTGCCGGTGAGGCTGCCGAGAGATGCATAGAGGCTTTGCAGATGAATCCCTATCTGGCTGGCACGGTGCGTCTGCTAGCTGAGGCCATGCAGAAGTCAGGCCTGGGTGAGGCCGATATTATAGAGATTCTTTCTAAACTTTATGAGCAGGAGGATGAGTCTTTCCTGGCCGATGCACTGCGTCCTTTGGGAGGGAAGCTGGCCATTTTTTACGCGCGCCGGACGGGAGAGCCTCAGGACAGCGAGGTAAGCTACTCACTGGCGGGACAATGGGGGGCGGCAGCGGAGAAACTGACCCAGAGATTGTCACTGCTCACCTTGCTCGCTGCCTGGCAGGTGAAGGCAACGGATGACAGCACCTTGCAAGAGAAACTGGGGCAGCTGATGGCTCCTGTCTGGCAGGAGGCGTGGCAGTCCTATTGTGCTGATCCGGGGCAGATTACCGCTGACTGGCGGATTAGGGCGTGGCAGCGGTTGGAAAATTGTCGGGACATTCGGAAGGAGGTGTGGTGAGGATGCAACGGGAAAGTAACAGTCTGATGGCGGCATGGGATAAAGTGGTCAGGCAGATGCGCATAGCACGAAGGCTGGATGGAAAGATGTTGCTGGGGACTTTCGAGCCGGTTTTTCAGGCAGAAGGCTTCAGGGAGAAGTGTTCTGGGTCAGTTGAGCAAATACTGGTGGCCAGTTTGGATGAATTGGGGGATAATGTGCTGCTCACCCCTTTTCTGCGAGAATTGAGGCGCAATGCACCCCAAGCTAGAATTGTTTTGGTGGTGAAGCCATTCCTGCGTAATGTCTTTGAACTTTGCCCTTACATCAACGAGTTGCTTACATTGCAGCCTGGGTTTGGCAAAGATATGTTGCAGCAGGGGAAGAGACTCATAGATTTTTGTGAACAGCATCTATGGGCGTTAAGGCTGGATAAGTGCTTTTTGCCTCAGTGGGGTGATGACAAGACGGATTTGCGCCTGTTGGCCTACTTGAGCGGAGCCCGGGAGAGAATCGGCTTCGGTGATGAAGCGGTCAAGGTATATGGTGAGGTGCTGGAGGATCCATCGGCATGTGGAGAATTGCTGACAGAGGCAGCCGTAGCGCCTAAGGCGTGCGTGCATGAAGCGGCGCGCCGTATACAGCTTCTGCGATGTCATGGCCTGGCGGTCGACGGGGAGCAGGCGGAACTATGGCTGGGGGAGGCTGACTGGCAAAAAGCAGAGGCACTGCTTGCCGGGGTGCGCAGAAGTGATAAGGTGTTGGCCTTGGGCATAGGTGCAGGCTGGCCAGGGCGCAGGTATCCCATCCTTCTTTATCTGCAGGCACTTCGCGAGCTGGTGGTTGAGAATTGGGGGGTCGTGGTGCTGGGAGGGAAGAAGGAACGGGAAGAGGGAGATTTTCTGGCAGGGCAGCTACCGCCGGGCAGTACAGTTAATATAGCAGGGCAGACATCTCTGCGGGAGACGGCTGCGGCTATAGGTCTTGCCGATCTTTATCTGGGAAATGAAACAGGTGTGATGCATATGGCAGCTGCAATGGGCAAGCCGACGGTGGATATATGTTTCGAGCCAGCCAGCAGACGCTGGCTGTTGCCTGAGCTACTCAGTCCCTCTGCCCGTTTTCATCCCTGGCAGACTGACTATATCTGCCTGCGTCCAGTGGAGCCTTTGCCCGAGTGT
>JAGBLH010000172.1 GCA_017635515.1 Selenomonas sp. | reverse complement strand
TCTTCGGGCGGAAATTTTTGGCAATGCTTACGGACGGCAGGAAATGGAAAAGCGGCTGCAGGCGGCGGGAATTGAGCTGGCGCGTGTGGAGGCCTATCCTTTGTCTCCCCATTATCTGGAGGATTACAGGGAGATAGATATAGCGTTGGATACCTGGCCCTATCCCGGGGGCGGCACTACCTGCGATGCCCTTTACATGGGGGTGCCGGTGGTGACGCTGGTGGGGGAGCGGCATAATGCCCGTTTCGGCTACAGCCTGCTGATGAATGTGGGCTTTGCTGAGGGCTGTGCGGCCAATGCAGAGGAGTACCTGGAGAAGGCGGTGGCGCTGGCAGGCGATGCGGGAAAACTGGACTGGCTGCATCTGACCTTGCGTCGCCGTATGCGCGTATCACCGTTGATGGACTCGGCGGCCTATCTCGGGGAGCTGGAGCTGCTATGGCAGAAAATCTATCTGGCTTATGAGCGGGAATTTCTACCGGAGCAGGAACTGGCGGCGCGGCGCGGAGACTGGCTGCAGAAGCTGGATGAGGCCTATCAGAAGGAAGATTGGGCGGAGACAGCGCGGCTGGCATCACGTCTGAAGGCGGATGAGGCAGCTGCCGCCGATGCCTGGCGGCTGGCAGGCATTGCCTATTACAAGCTGAGAGACTGGGGGCGGGCGGCCTGGCACTTGCGGCAGGCTGCCAGGTTCGATGCGGAACATGATGCGGAATGCTGGCGGCTGTGTGCTCTGGCAGAAAATGAACGCAGCCATTATCTGTCCGCCTATAAGGCGATGAGCCAGGCTCGTGCTTGTCTGGATAGAGAGAGAGGAGCCTCTGCTGAGGCCAATGCTTTCCGTGCCGATGTGCTGGCCAAGGGCAGCCAGCTGGCAGTGGGACTGGGCCTGACGGAGGAGGCAGTGTCGGGCTACCGTGCAGCGGCGGCCTGTGCGACAACCCCCTCAGACCGTCTGGGGCTGTATAGCTCTTTCTTGCTGGCCCGGCATGCCCTGCCCTGGGAACGGGAGAGCTTGCTGGCAGCCCATAGGGATTACGCGGCCCTGGTGGAGGCACTGGGCATAAAACAGTACCAAGAGTGGCCAGAGTCGCGTCTGGCCCAGGGGCAGGCAGGCCCCCTGCGGGTGGGACTGATTTCGCCGGACTTCCGTCAGCATGTGATGTTTTATTTTTATTATCAACTGCTGGCGGGATATGACCGTGCTAAGTGGGAATTTTACGCTTACAGCTTGGGGAGTGTTCATGATTGGTATACGGAACAGGTGGAGCAGTCTGTGACCGTGTTTCGCGACATGCATGGACGGGAACTTCAGGATATTGCGGCTCAGATCCGTGCAGACGGCATTGATATCCTTGTAGACCTGGCAGGACACAGCGCAGACAGCGGTCTGCCGGTGCTGGCCTTCCGTCCTGCACCTGTGCAGGTCTCGGGACTGGGCTATATGGCAACTACCGGCCTGACGCAGGTTGATGCCTTCCTGACAGACAGGTGGGCCGATCCTCCTGAGCGGGAACCTGAACTGGTGGAGCAGCCTCTGTATCTGACGAGCCAGTTTTGCTATACGGGGCGCAGCGATGTGCCTGAACCGGGGGGAGCACCCTGCCTTGCCAATGGCTATATAACCTTTGGTTGTTTTAACCAATACTGCAAGATTACGGATGAGATGCTGCAACTGTGGCGCGAGTTGCTGCGTCAAGTGCCTAGGTCACGCCTGTTGCTAAAAAACAGTTCTTTTCGGGACGATGAGACTGTGCTATTGGTGCAGGAGCGTCTGCACCGGTTGGGTCTGCCCTTGGGGAGGGTGGAACTGGAGGCTGACAGCTCCGATTACATGACGCGCTACCTGGATGTGGATATAGCCCTGGACACCTACCCCTATACTGGGGGCGGCACCACCTGTGACGCTCTCTACATGGGGGTGCCGGTAATCTCACTTTACGGAGAGCGGCGTGGCTCGCGCTTTGGCCTCTCCATTTTGCAAAATGCTGGACTGGGGGAACTTGCCTGTGCTGATGCGGGGGCATATGGAGCAAAAGCCCTGGCTTTAGCCAGGGATACGGACTTGCTGGACGCACTGCACAAGAATCTGCGGCCGATGATGCTGGCTTCTCCCCTGATGGATACGCAGAATTACATGCGGGAACTAGAGGCGGGCTTCCGGCAGCTGAGCATGCGTCGCTAGGTGCACCGATGGATTGCGATTTAGTTGAACAGAAGCAAGCGCTTCCATTTTTACTTGTATGGAAGCGCTTTTGTTTTTTGACTTTTTGATTTTTCTATTGACTTTTTGTTTTATGCGGTGTATATTCTTATTAGATTCAATTTAGCACTCATTTACCGAGAGTGTTAACAGGCCCGGCGGGGAGG
>JAGBLH010000171.1 GCA_017635515.1 Selenomonas sp. | reverse complement strand
CCCAGCCACGAAGAAGCGAAACTATAGAATTTCTTGGGCACACTGCCCATGACGGCATTGTTGTTGGGAGCAGCGAAGAGGGCGAAGCCCACGCCCAATAGCAGCAGGCAGGGGAACAGGCCGTAGAAACCTCCCCCATGCACCAGCAAGGCCAGCCCCAGCAGCCCCACGGAAATGCAAGCCATGCCCCAGGCCGACAGGAGCTGCGGGGAATGCCTGTCAGACAGTGCCCCTGTGACCGGGGACAAGGCAGCCATCACCACCGGCTGCAGGAGCAGGAACAGCCCGGACTCATGGGAAGGATAGCCCAAAAGGTACTGCAGGTAAAAGGACATCAGAAAGCCCACCGAAAAAGTAGCCATATAGTTCAGCAAGGCCGCCAAAGAAGAATAGGAAAAGGTGCGCTCCTTGAAGGCCTCCAGAGGAATGAAGCCCCTGGGCTCTCCCTTCTCATTGGCCCCCGGCACCTCCCGCAGCACTGTGGGAGCCGCCAGGCAGACCCCCAGGGCGATGAAGCCGATAAAGACAAAGATGCTCTGCCAGCCCAGATAGTAGTTGAGGCCGCCTCCCAGCACAGGCCCCAGAGAAAGCCCCACATAGACCATGGAAATCATCCAGCCCATGGCCCCGCCCCTCTTTTCCTTGGGGTAGGCCAGCACCAGCAGAGCATTGTTGGTGGCAAAGTTCATAGCCGAACCCATGCCCTGCAGCACCCGCACCCCAATCAGGCAGGCCAGGGAGTCGGCAAAGACGCAGGCAAAGGAAGTCACGGCAAAGATGCCCGCCCCCAAGGTAAAGAGCCGTGCCTTGCCACATTTCTCAGCCAGCTGCCCCATGGGCAGCAAGAACACCAAAGCACCGATGAGAAAGCTCCCCAGCACCCAGGTCAGCGCCTCCGGCCCCTGCCCATACTGCCGCCCGATATCCGGCAGGGACAGGGACAGGGCGCTGCCCGTGAAAGGCGTGAGAAAGGACGCCGCCATAATCAGCCAAAGCAGCCTGTTGCGCTTTACAAAAGATTTTTCCATCAGCTCACCTAACCATCATGATGTGAATTCTCTTAAAGAAATTTTACCACAAATGAGGCGAATCTGCCGATATATAGTAAAAGTCTTTGGAAATGCCAACAAAAGCCTTCCCCTATGGGGGAGGTGGTAGTCCGAAGGACTGACGGATGAAGTGCGACCTGACTCGTATAGTTGCTGTGGCTTGAAACGTCCCACCTCATCCGCCCCTTCGGGGCACCTTCCCCAGAGGGGAAGGCCTGTTGACACTCTTTATGACGGTAACTATAACGAGTACAAGATGTCCCCCACTTCTATAAGTGGGGGGCGGCAAACTACTAACAGGCGGCGAGCTAATATCTCCCGCCTCGTGCGACGCGAAGCTAGTCCCTGTGGGAAAACACCAATTGGAAGATTTTGCCTACGGCAAAATTTGAACAATGGTGTTATAATTCACATATCAGATAGCAAAAAACGGACTTGCATGGAAAATAATCATCACATGCAAGTCCGTTTTTATGACAGCTTTCTATCATGCATTTGAAATTTTTTTGCCAGCTCCATCAAGATCTCCTTATGCTCCGGGCTGATGCTTCGATAAATATGAAGTATCTCCTGCTCATCCCGGGGAGATTCGTCCTTGCCACCGGAGCACTCAGCTCCCAGCAGCCAGGACAAGCTGACGTTTTCTGTGCTGGCGATACGGACCAGGCCGTCTGTATCAGGCTGCCCGGAGCCTCGCAACCAGCCCAGCAGAGCATTCCTGGTCACACCGAAGCAGCCGGCATACTCAGCCTGTGTCAATTTGCGATTTCGGCCTTTGGCCCGCTTCCACAATTCGTTTATCCGTTCATGGAACTTATTCTTCCAAACCATAGAGATTACCGTCCTTACCCTGCGCTCTTTTCCCTAGCCGACTTCCAGCGCTTCATCAATCTGGCAGCCAGGTTCACTGACACATCAATGTCAAACTTCTCCTTCAGCATATCCGCCACTGCCTTATGCGTGCGGTATTTGCCGGTATCCAGTTCTGTCCACACCTGCTCCTCTATGCCCGCAGTCTTCCTTTTCCGTCCGCTGCCGGGCTTGATGGCGAAAAGCTCAGAGGTCGGCTCCTGTTCCTCCATGGTCTTCCGCAAGGCGCGGACACTGCGAATGCACATCCCGGTCAAGGAAACTATCTCCTCATTGCCCATGCCCGCCACCAGTAGCAGCATAGCAGCCGCCCGCTTGGAGAGAGTGGGCGGCATCAGAGTGCCGAGGAACTGCATGGTGGCAGGTACCCAGGCATCGAATTCGCCGGTGTAGTTGTAGGTGATTTTATGCCTCCCTGCTCTGCTTTTGTACTTCTCCATATACTCCTCCCTACGCATTTTCTCCGTTGATATGCCTTTAACGACTTCATGCGCCTGGAACAACTCGGTCAGTATCAACAAGTCTTCTTTGTGCTCTGAACTGATGTTCCGAAAACCTTCATCACGACCAGTCATCTCTACAGCAATTCGTTCTGACTCATAGGATGTTCATCCCCCAGTAGTCAGGCAAAGCTGACATTTTCCAAAACGGCAATACGGACAAAGCCCTCAATATCCGGCTCTCCGCTGCCACGCAACTAGCCAAGGAGCACATTCCTCGTCATCATCTATTCGTGAAACCATTCTCCAAAATATCCGCAATTCGTTCACAAGCGTGTCCATCGCCATAAGGATTAGAAGCCTTGCTCATGGTCTCATAGGCATTTTTATCCTCCAACAGTTGCTTGAAGGCTTCATAAATTGTCGCTTCATGAGTGCCAACAAGCTTCAGTGTGCCTGCTGCTATGCCCTCCGGGCGTTCTGTGGTATCACGCATTACCAGCACAGGCTTGCCAAGGGAGGGAGCTTCCTCCTGTATGCCGCCGGAGTCTGTGAGGATAAGATAGCTATGGAACAGCAGGTTATGGAAGTCCTGTACGTCCAGTGGCTCGATGATGCGAAATTTGCTGTCATCACCGAAGACTTCTGCCGCTGTCTGTCGCACCTGTGGATTCATATGGATAGGATAGACAACCTTCACATCATCCTTTTCATCCACTATGCGCTTGATGGCGCGGAACATATGCCGCATAGGCTCCCCCAGATTCTCCCGCCTATGGGCAGTAAGCACAATCAACCTGCTGCCTTGCGCCCAATCCAGCAAAGCACTCCGATAGTCCGGTCGGACAGTCAGCTTCAAGGCATCAATGGCTGTATT
>JAGBLH010000016.1 GCA_017635515.1 Selenomonas sp. | reverse complement strand
GTTTCCTCTCCCTTGAGGTTGGCAAATTCCATGGCCTTGTTGTAGAGGACTTCCGCCTGGGCAGTGTTCACCTGGAAGAAGGAACGTGGAGATATGTGGAAATTCAGGCGGCCCAGGCTGTCCTGGATGGTGGGACGGCCCCAGATAAGCCTGGTATCCCGGCCCATGATGACATTGTTGCGGTAAGTCTGGATATTCTGATGGACGCTGACCACCTTCGGGAGTCTAGCCCGCAGCATCTTTACGAATTCCTTTTCCCGGGGCAGGGTCTTGCTGGCGGTGACTATGACCACCATGATATCCCCATTCTTGCCCACGCGGCCCACCACATGGCGCAGGACGCCGGTGTGCTTGTCCTCGTTGTACACGGGAATGTTCAATTTGGTGACGATCTCCCGGACGGCATTCACCACCTCATTGTTGCCCTCTTTCTGGATGTGGCAGTCCCCAGTGTCGATAATCCTGTGGCTCCCCTGGGCAAAGCAACCGATGACAGTCTTGCCCTTTTCCCTGCCAATGGGGAACTGCATCTTGTTGCGGTAGTTCCAGGGGGTAGCCGCCCCCAGGGTCGGCTCCACGAACAGGTCGGGCTGCTTGCCGATGCGGGTCACCGCATCAATGACCTGCTGGCGTTTGGCCTTCAGCTGTGCCTCGTAGCTGAGGTGCTGAAGCTGGCAGCCGCCGCATTCCTTGTAAATGGGGCAGGCAGGCTCCACCCGGTCCCCGCTCTGGCGGAGGATTTCCAGCAATTTGCCCGTGGCATAGGTTTTCTTGACTTCCGTAATGCGCGCCTTGACCTTTTCCCCCGGCAGGGCGTAAGGCACGAAGACGGTGAAATCCTCATGGCGCCCCACCCCTTCGCCGCTGGTGCCCAGGGTATTTATCTCAATCTCGTAAATCTGTCCCTGCTGGACAGGAATCTTGCCTTTCATACTTCCTCACTTGCCTCGCTGCCGGCTACAAACTCCACCTTGGTAAAGAGGTCAGCTGGCATTTCCAGAATGAATCTGGCGCCGCTTTCCTCCAGTTCCTCCCTGGTGCGGAAGCCCCAGGTGACTCCCAGGGCGATGGCACCGGCGTTCTTGGCTGTCTCCATATCCACGCTGCTGTCGCCGAAGTAAGCTACTTCCTCCGGCTTCACCCCCATCTTCTCTGCCAGCTTCAGCACCTTCAAGGGATTGGGTTTCCTTGGCAGATCCGGCTGGTCGCCGATTACCTCCACAAAAGTCCCCTCGGCAAAAAGCTCCCGGCAGATTTCCTCGGCGGCGCTCTGATGCTTGTTGGTGCAGACTGCCATAGGCACCCCCATTTCCTTCAGGCGCCTCAGCATATTGAAGATGCCCGCATAGGGACGGGTCTTGTGGAGGATATTTTTGGCATAGCAGGCCTTGTATTCGGCCAGAAGTGCATCCACCAGCTGCTCATCCCCCGCCTTGTCCTCCGGCAGGGCACGCTCGATAAGCTTGCGGGAACCGTTGCCCACCTTGTAGCGGTAGAGGTCAACTTCAAAGGTAGGATAGCCGTGAGCCGTCAGCACTTCATTTACGCTGTCCGCCAGGTCCTCAAGTGAATCTATCAGGGTGCCGTCCAGGTCAAAGACCGCAGCCTTGGCAGTGACGGCAACCCGGTTAAAGTATTGCATGATAATCCTTTCTGTTCGAAAAAAGCCTTCCCCTTGAGGGGAAGGTGGCAGCCGAAGGCTGACGGATGAGGTGGAAATGAACTAAATATGTCAGCCTGACTCAAAAAGTCGCACCTCATCCGCCCCTTCGGGGCACCTTCCCCAGAGGGGAAGGCTTTATTTTGTCTCAGCCGTCCAGTTTCTGAGCCAGCAGCTGGTTCACCATCTGGGGGTTGGCCTTGCCCTTGGAGGCTTTCATGACCTGGCCCACCAGGGCGCCGATGGCTTTCTTGTTGCCGCCCTTGTAGTCGTCAACGGCTTTCTGGTTATTTGC
>JAGBLH010000170.1 GCA_017635515.1 Selenomonas sp. | reverse complement strand
GTGGCGGCACCTGCGGCAAGGCCGGCACCGCGTCCCGTGCAGGCAAGGGCTGCCTCTGCCAGTGAGCCGGTGGGTGCCCTTACGGCAGACGAGTCGGGGGTGCAGCTTTGGAACGGGCTTTTGCAGGAACTGAAGGCCCAGAATAAGGCTCCTGCGCTGGCCTGTCTCCAGCAGGGGCGGTTTGTGGGCATGAACCAGAGCCAGTTTGTCATCGCCTTCGGCAACAGCCTGATGGCATCGCTGACTTCCCGCAATTATCGGGGGCTTTGCGAAGGCATCCTGGCCAATCTGGCAGGTCGTTCCTTGCGGCTAGTGGCCAGGGGGGAGGACGCACCTGTTGCTCCTCCGCCAGTGCCTCGCCCCAAGCAGCCCCCAGTGGAGGAGCCTCACAAGGTAGAAATACCTCCCGAAAAGCGCTCCCCTGCCCTGGCTAAGGCTGTGGAAGTCTTCGGTGATAATATCGTGGCCGTGGAAGAGGAAAACAGTTGACTACTGCCAAGGGTTTTGGTAGTCTATGTAGAGTCGATTCAAGATCTTAAAGAGAGGTGTCTGCTAATGTTTGGTGGCATGGGCAATATGGGCAATATGGCCGGCATGATGAAAAAAGTCCAGAAGATGCAGAATGACATGAAGAAGATGCAGGAGGAACTGAAGCGCAAGACCGTGGAAGTGACTGCTGGCGGCGGTGCCGTGAAGGTGGTCATGGACGGTGAGAAGCGCGTCCAGTCGCTTACCATTTCTCCGGCAGCTGTAGATCCGGAGGATGTGGAGATGCTGCAGGATCTCATCTCCGCAGCTTTCAATGAATCTGTGAAGAAAGTTGACGACATGATGGCCTCAGAAATGCAGAAGATGACGGCTGGCCTGGGCCTGCCTCCGGGGTTGTTTTAAGTGGAGCAGATTGCACCCCTTGCAAAACTCATAGAGCATTTTCGCGCACTGCCGGGCATTGGTGCCAAAACGGCAGTGCGCCTTGCTTATCATGTGCTGGATATGGATGCAGGCGAGGCAAGGGCGCTAGCGGGAGCCATCATCGAAGCCAAGGAAAAGATTGGCTTCTGCAATACCTGCTTCAACCTCAGTGACCGCAACCCCTGCGCCATCTGCGCCTCTGCGGAAAGGGATCACTCCCTCATCTGTGTGGTGGAGCAGCCCCAGGATGTGGCGGCCATGGAGCGCATGAGGGACTTCCGGGGTGTCTACCATGTGCTCCATGGGGCGCTGTCTCCCTTGGAAGGGGTAGGCCCCGGGGACATCCGCATCAAGGAGCTTTTGGGACGCCTGGCGGATGAGACGGTGAAGGAAGTCATCATGGCTACCAATCCCAATGTGGAGGGAGAGGCCACCGCCATGTATATAGCCAAGCTCTTGAAGCCTATGGGCCTCAAGGTCACCCGCATAGCCCACGGCCTGCCTGTAGGGGGAGATCTGGAGTATGCGGATGAAGTGACCTTGTCCAAGGCAATGGAAAATCGGAGGGAAATTTAATGCTGGAAATCATTGTAGCTTTTGCTGTGGGCATCATCGTACTGGCCCTGCTGGCAAAGATTGTTACTATGCCTTTGCATCTGGTATGGAAGTTGGTCACCAACAGCATCATAGGTGCGGTCATGCTCTGGGGGGTGAACCTCTTCGGAGCCGGGGTAAATATTACCATCTTTAAGGCTCTGGTAGCAGGTGTCTTTGGCGTTCCTGGCGTCATCGGCGTGCTGCTGTATCAGTATGTAGGATGAGAGTTGCAGCAGCTTTTTTCAAGAAATTGAAAAAAGCTGTGTCAAGCCTGAACTGAAAAAACAGCTTGCAATTCTCGTGTTCCCATGCTAAAATAGCAAGGTACTGAAATTTCGAGGGGGGTGAATCGTTTGCCGAATATCAAAGCATCTATCCTTAGTGTTAAGACTGACGCGAAGCGCCATGCTAAGAACGCTGCTGAGAAGTCCCGTGTCCGCACGGCTTCCCGCAAAGTGCTCGACGCTGTTGAGGCTGGTAACGCTGAAGAAGCGAAATCCCTCCTTACGGTTGCTTGCAAGACTATCGACCAGGCTGCTGCTAACCATGTGTATCACAAGAACGCTGCCAGCCGCAAGAAGTCCCGCCTTGCCCGCAAGGTCAACGCTATGGCAAAGTAAGAGGAGCCATTCAGAAATAATTCACACATCTTGCTCGACTAAATCCGCCTATACTGCGTTGTCGTCGGTATGCGTAGTACCACTACGCATGCCTCCTCCGCCTTGTCTAGGCGAATTTATCCTTCGCAATCTGTGCAAATTATTTCTTGCTGGCTCCTCATCTCGCGATTACGATACAATGAGGCCGCCTGTGCTTTACGCATGGGTGGCTTTTTGTAATAGAAAGGAAATTTTGAATGGAAAGCAAGCATATCCGCAACTTTTCTATCATTGCCCATATCGACCACGGCAAGTCCACCATTGCCGACCGCCTCATAGAGTACACGGGTACTCTCTCCCAGCGTGAGATGGAGGCCCAGGTGCTGGACAATATGGACCTGGAGCGTGAGCGCGGCATCACCATCAAGGCACAGACAGTGCGGCTGGATTACCGGGGCAAGGACGGGGAGATGTACCAGCTGAACCTCATCGACACCCCGGGCCATGTGGACTTCACCTACGAAGTTTCCCGGTCGCTAGCCGCTTGCGAAGGGGCGCTTTTGGTGGTGGATGCTGCCCAGGGCGTAGAGGCCCAGACCTTGGCCAATGTTTACATGGCTCTGGAGCATGATCTGGAAATCATTCCTGTCATCAACAAGATAGACCTGCCCAGCGCTGAGCCTGACCGGGTGAAGCAGGAAATCGAGGACACCATCGGCCTGGATACGGAAAATGCCATTCTGGCCTCTGCCAAGGCCGGCATCGGCATTGAGGAAATCCTGGATGCGGTAGTGGAGCATATCCCTGCTCCCGAGGGGGAGGAGGCTGCTCCCCTGCAGGCCCTGATCTTTGACTCCTACTTCGATTCCTACAAGGGTGCCATCGCCCATATCCGGGTGAAGCAGGGCCATATCAAGAGGGGCATGAAGCTGAAGATGATGGCCACCGGCAAGGTCTTCGAGGTGACGGATGTAGGCTGCTTCAAGCCCCAGCCTGTGGAGCTGGGCGAGCTTCATGCCGGGGAAGTGGGCTTCGTGGCAGGCTCCCTGAAGGACGTGCGTGATGTGCGGGTAGGCGATACCATCACCACCGCAGAAAGAGGGGCCAAGGAGCCCCTGCCGGGCTACCGCGGCGTCACCCCCATGGTGTACTGCGGCCTTTATCCTGTGGAAAGCTCCGACTACGACAACCTCAAGGATGCGCTGGAAAAACTGCAGCTGAACGATGCTGCTCTGGTCTTCGAGCCTGAGACTTCCGTGGCCCTGGGCTTCGGCTTCCGCTGCGGCTTCTTGGGGCTACTGCACATGGATGTCATTCAGGAGCGTCTGGAGCGTGAGTACAAGCTGAAGCTCATCATCACCGCGCCCTCCGTTATCTACCATGTCTACAAGACCAATGGGGAAATGGTGAAGGTCAGCAATCCGGCAGAGCTGCCGCCCCAGACGGAGATCGAGCACATGGAGGAACCCTATGTGAAGGCCACGGTCATCGTGCCCAATGACTTCGTAGGGGCGGTCATGGAGATTTCCCAGGACAAGCGGGGCGAGTTCAAGACCATGGACTATCTGGATACCAACCGGGTGCTCATCACCTACCATATCCCCCTGAATGAGATCATCTATGACTATTTCGACAGGCTGAAGTCCGCCACCCGTGGCTATGCCTCTCTTGACTATGAGCTGGCAGACTACCAGGCTTCCAAGCTGGTGAAGGTGGATATCCTCTTGAATGGCGATGCTGTGGATGCCCTGTCTACCATCGTGCACAAGGACAGAGCCGCCAGCCGTGGCCGCCAGCTGGCCTCCAAGCTGAAGGAAATCATTCCCCAGCAGATGTTCGAGATTCCCATCCAGGCGGCCATCGGCAGCAAGATCATCGCCCGGGAGAATGTGCGTGCCCGGAGGAAGGACGTGCTGGCCAAGTGCTACGGCGGTGACATCACCCGAAAGAGGAAGCTTTTGGAGAAGCAGAAGGAAGGAAAGAAGCGCATGAAGGCCGTGGGAAGCGTTGAAGTGCCCCAGGAGGCTTTCATGGCCATCCTCAAGATCGACTGATGAACTGGGGCATTTATCTTCACATTCCTTTCTGCCGCCGGAAGTGCTTCTACTGCGATTTTCCCTCCTATGCGGGAAAAGAACCATACATGGCGGACTATACGGAAGCCCTGTGCCGCGAAATCTCGGCCCGGGGCTCTTCCTGTCGGAAGGCATGGGGGCCGCCGACTACCGTCTACATGGGGGGAGGGACTCCGACGGCGCTTCCCCTTCCCCTGATGGAGAAGATTCTTCGGGCACTGGAGCCCATCGCTTCCCTCCCGGGGGAATTCACCGTGGAGGCGAATCCCGGGACCGTGGATCCCGCGTATCTGGAATGTTTTCGCCGACATGGGGTGAACCGCCTGAGCCTTGGTGTCCAAAGCTTCAGCGACGTGCTGCTGAGGCGCATGGGCCGCATCCACACGGGGGAAGAAGCGAGGGCTGCCGTAACGATGACAAAGTCCGCAGGGTTTCGCAACATCAGCCTGGATCTCATCTACGGATTGCCGGGACAGTCCCTTGGGGATCTGCAAGAAAGCCTGGAAGAGGGGGCGGCTCTTGATGTGCAGCACATTTCCGTCTATGGCCTGCAGGTGGAGGAAGGAACGGTCTTCGCCCGGCAGCGGGAAGCGGGGGAACTGGAACTCCCGGGAGAAGAGCTGGAGGAGGCCATGTATGACTGCATGGTGCGGGAGCTTCCCCGCCTCGGCTACATCCGCTATGAAATTTCAAACTTTGCCCGGCCGGGGAGGGAGAGCCGCCACAACCTCGGCTACTGGCAGGATACTCCCTATCTGGGCCTCGGAGCGGCAGCCCATTCCTACCTCGGGGACAAGCGCCGGGAGAACACGGCGGATCTCGGAGCATACATCGACGCCATGAGGCGGGGCATCTTCCCCTCTCGGGAAGAGGGCGAGCGCACAAGGGAAAACGCCATGGAGGAATTCGCCTTCCTTGCCCTGCGAACTCTACGAGGAATCGACGGGGAGGCATTCCAAAGGAAATTCGGCTGCTCTTTGGCATCCGTCTACAGGGATGTGGTGGAACGGATGAAGGAAAAGGGGCTTCTGCTGGAAGATGGGAATTTTGTCCGCCTCACGGAGCTGGGCATGAAGTAC
>JAGBLH010000169.1 GCA_017635515.1 Selenomonas sp. | reverse complement strand
TAGGGCGTGTTGATTAAATGAACTTGGCCCAGATTTGCGGGGATTGGCTGTCCATTGCAAGGCGACAAACCGGAGGCATAGCGGTGCTATGTCGAGGATTTGTCAACGCAGCAGGGACAGTCAAGACCCGTGAAGATGGGCTGAGTGAATTAATCAACACGCCCTAGCCGAAGGTCAGGGTGCCATTCTCGCCTATGGCGCAGATATCTGTCTTGGAGGTGGAAATGAAGGGGGATTCCTGGTCAATGCAGAAGCCGTTGGGATTAGTGAGGAAGTGCCAGTATTCCTGCACCCTCGGGGCTACGGCGATGGTGTGGCGGAAGGAGTAGGCCAGGGTATCCACATAGCGGGCTGACCTGCTGCCCAGCTGCACCACCAGCGTGTTCCTGATGCTCTTGCCCTGGCGGGTGCCATCTATATAGAGGTAATTCCTGCCGTCTTCCATGTGGATGAGCACTGGCTGCAGGTCGGCAAGATCCACGGGAAAGGCATTGTCTGAGCCGTTCAGCACCACATGGACGCTGCCCTTGGCCTCATAGACGGAAATCACATCCCTTTCACCGTTGTCCCTGAGGCTGGTGGTGAGGGGATAGTAGGCGGAGAAGGGCTGGGCGTAGGCAGCAGCTGGTTGCCGGCAGGGGCCTTGGAAAAGGTCGGGCCGCTCCTTGAAAAGGATGGTAGCCGTCAGCAGTCCCTCGGCGTAGGAGGCAATCTCGTAGGGATTGAAGTAGAAGGTGAGGCCTTTGGGGTCAAGCGTCCAGTTGAGCTGGTCAGTCAGGGCTTTCTCCACCATCTTTTCATCCAGCTGTTCAAAGGGACTGTCGGGATAGTCTGCCCGCAGGCGCTCGCAGATGGCACCGGCCAGAGCCTTCTTGTCTCTGACCACCGCTTCCAGGGGCAGGGGGGCGCCGGTGACAGTGCTCAGGTTCACGCCCTGCCAGTGGTACATGCCATGGACGCCGCTGCCTCCTGTGTATTCGTACTGCAGGAAGCTCACGGCCATAGTGTCCGCTCTCCGCATAAGCACGTCGAATTCATATTGGAAGGGGTGGTAGTAGTCCGGGGCTGTCTCACGGAAGGAGGCGGCCTCGTCCTTCATGCGGGTGGAGAGCTCCTCGATCCGCTGGAATTCGCCTTGGTTGATTTCGTTTATAGCCTTGGTCAGCAAGGGATAGCTGGCGCGGAGTTCCTTATCCACGCCAATGCCTGAGACACTCTTATGGAGCAGGTTGTATTCTCCCCTCTGGTCTCTCGCCATGTAATTCTTTTGATGGGTTTGCTTGAAAAAGCCGCCGATGGCCCTGGGAGCGGCATCAGCGGTGGCAGCTAAGGCCAGGGCAAGGCAGGCTGCCCACAGGAGACTGGCTGTCAGCAACAGTAGTTTTTTCACGTCTATCCCTCCTAAAAAGAATTGAAAATGAAGCAGGATGTCCTTATGGGAGAACCTGCTTCGTTATTCGTCACAGCCGGGCAAAAATCCTTTAGATGGGAAATTTATCTTTATTAAAGGGAGCAAAAGCCTTACAATGAAGGGAGCGTGAAATGAGGATGATAAGGAGAGTGGCTTATGATACAGGATATTGCGCCTTATAAACTCAGCAATCAGTACCTGCCGGACAAGATTTGCGGCCCTGAGGATACGGTGATTTCCGTGCAGGGGGGCAGCCTGCTGGTAGGGGAGGGAGATGCCGAGCTTCGTTTCCCGCGCAGGGATGAGCTGCCCGGAGATATTTCTTGCCGCTATCTCTTTGCCATAAACGGGCAGGATTTCTACCTGGCAGAGGAGCCGGTGGCTGAGGCGGCAGGCTACCGCTATCTGGGCCTCAGGGATATCCGCTATCAGCTGAAAGGGCCGCGCTTTTTGATGTATGCGGCTTACACGGCGTTCCATCTGGCTGTCTGGTACCGCGACAACAGATTCTGCGGGCGCTGCGGGGGAGGGACGGTGCATTCTGAGAAGGAGCGGGCGCTGAAGTGCCCCCATTGCGGCAATGTGATCTATCCCCGGCTGATTCCTGCGGTGATTGTGGGGGTCATCAATGGGGACAGCATCCTCATGACGAAATACGCCAACCGCCCCATGTCCTTCTATGCCCTGATAGCAGGCTTCACGGAAATCGGGGAGACCCTGGAGGAGTGCGTGGCCCGGGAGGTCAGGGAGGAAGCGGGGCTCAAGGTGAAGAACCTGCGCTACTACAAGTCCCAGCCCTGGGGCAGCGTGCAGGATGTGCTCATGGGTTTCTACTGCGATGTGGATGGAGATACCACCATCCAGCTGGAGCGGAATGAGCTCAAGGAGGGCCGCTGGGTGCCCAGGGAGGAAATCGAGGGCCAGCTGGATGACTTCAGCCTCACCCATGAGATGATGATGACCTTCAAGGCAGGCAGGGAGCCGAAGGCGTAAATATTCATAAAAAGCGTGCCTGCTGGCAGGGCGTTGCATGACCTCTTGGCAGGCATATTCGCGCAAGCAGTCAGGGAGTAGATCATATGGAACGTGAGCTCAAAGATTTATTGTCATTTATCAAGGCGGCCGCTTCGCCTTGCCATACGGTAGCGGCAGCTTCCCAAAAGTTGCAGGAAGCGGGCTTTGAGGAACTGGACATGGCTGCGGTGTGGCAGCTGGAAGCGGGCCAGGGGTATTTTGTGCCTGTCTATGGCTCGGCTCTGCTGGCCTTTGTGGTGGGGAAGGAAGCGGGGCAGCTGCGGATTGCTGCCGCCCATACGGACTTTCCCTGCTTTCGGGTGAAGCCCCAGGCGGGCATCAAAAAGGAAGGCTATGGCCTGCTCAATGTGGAGAAGTATGGCGGCATGATGCTGCGCACCTGGCTGGACAGGCCCCTTTCTCTGGCGGGCAAGGTGGTGGTGCGCTCCGGGGAGGTCTTTTCTCCCGAGGTGCGGCTGGTGGATTTCCAGCGACCGCTCCTGACCATTCCCAGCCTGGCTATCCACATGGACAGGGACGTGAATGACGAGGGCAAACTGAATCCCCAGACGGATATGCTGCCCTTGGCTGCCTGCGGCGGGGAGGAGCTGACTGAAAGTTTCTTCCTGGAGTGGCTGGCAGGGGAACTGGAGGTGGCTCCCGAGGAGGTGCTTTCCTATGAGCTTTCTGCCTATCCGGTGGAGGAGGGC
This sequence comes from Selenomonas sp., assembly GCA_017635515.1. Classification (GTDB taxonomy): domain Bacteria; phylum Bacillota; class Negativicutes; order Selenomonadales; family Selenomonadaceae; genus Selenomonas_B. The sequence continues at coordinate 7,767 of JAGBLH010000169.1, read as the reverse complement.
TGCCTTTGGGGGCTGAAGCCGGACTTGATTTCTTCGCCACGCCTTGACAATCTGACCTCCGTGCTGGCCTGCCTGGAGGGCATTGTGGCGGCAGGGGAGCAAGCTGCTGCCGGTCTCAGCGTGGCCGCCTTCTTCGACAATGAGGAAGTGGGCAGCAATACCAAGCAGGGGGCTGATTCTGCCGTGCTGCTGCAGGTGCTGGAACGGATCTATATCGCTCTGGGCCGGGGGAAGGACGCGCTCTGGGCGGATATCAGCGGGGGCTTCATGCTGTCGGTGGATGTGGCCCACGGCCTGCATCCGAACTTCATGGATAAGTGCGATCCCTCCAACAAGCCTGTGCTGGGGGGCGGCGTGGTGCTGAAGCAGGCGGCTTCCCAGTCCTATGCGGGAGATGCGGAGGCCGTGGCGGTGGTGCGGGGGCTTTGCGAGTCTCATGGCATTGCCTGGCAGTCCTTCGTGAATCGCAACGATATCCGCGGCGGCTCCACGTTGGGCTCCATGGCTTCTGCCCTCGTGTCCATGCGCGCCATGGACATAGGCGTGCCCCTGCTGGCCATGCACTCGGCGCGGGAGACCATGCATGCAGGAGATCAGAAGGCTTTGGAGAGTCTGCTGAGAGCGTTTTATCTCCATAGATGAGCTATACAAACGTCAAAGGAATCAGTGACTATGATTCCCATTCGGGGCACCTCCTCTTTCAGGGGAGGTTTTTTTATGCTGACCTATTTGTGTAACCTCAATATTTGCGTTATAATTACAATATTGAGTAGTAGAAGGAGGCGGATAGATGAAGAAAATATTGATTTCCTGCCTGCTGACAGCCGTGGTCATGACCGTTGGCTTTGTACTGGGGGCAGGTTATTTTATTGGCAACTATCTGGTTTCCTTCGGCTTGGAGCGAGGTACCTACGGGGGGCATACGGAGCCGCCCCGGGCCTTTGCCCTGCTGATGCCGCCGGAGAGCCGGCAGTATGACAGGCCGGATTATCTCAGCGAACCATGGGAACTGCAGTCCGGGGATGGGCTGCATCTGACCGCCACCCACTTTTCTCCCAAAGTTACCTCCAACAAGTGGGTGATCGTGGCCCATGGCTACGGCTGCAACCAGACCAATTCATATTATATAGCCGAAAATTATCTCATGATGGGGTATCATGTGCTGACCCCTGATCTCAGGGCTTCGGGGGAGAGCGAGGGCAAGTTCCTCACCATGGGCCTCTACGAAAGCAATGATGTGACCAGATGGGCGGGGAAGATTGCCATGCACTACCCGGAGGCCCGCATCGTGCTTCACGGTGTTTCCATGGGAGCCGCTACGGTGATGATGGCTTCGGACGATGAGTACTTGCCTGCCCAGGTGGTGGCTTGCGTGGAGGACAGTGGCTATACCAGCGCCTTTGACCTCCTGGCCCATCAGATGAAGGAGTCCTTCGGCCTGCCGCCCTTCCCCGCCATGAACCTCCTGGACTGGCGCTGCAAGGAAGTGGCGGGCTTCAGCCTGAGCAAGGCGGTGCCCTTGCAGGCGGTGAAGAACTCAAAGGTGCCCATGCTCTTTATCCACGGCTTGAAGGACACCTTGGTGCCTCCTGCCATGGCCCAGGAACTCTATGATGCCGCCGTAGCTCCCCGCAAGGAGATCCTCTTCATCGGGGAGGCTGTCCATGCGGCGGCCAGCCAGACGGGGCAGGAGCAGTATTTCAAGACCATCAGGGATTTTGTGAAACCCTACATGACGGAGGATAGCAAATGAAAGCAGTAGTGACGCGGGTGAAATCAGCTTCGGTGACCATCGGGGGTGAAGCTCAGGGCACCATCGGCCAGGGCTATCTGGTGCTCTTGGGCGTAGGCCCGGAGGACACGGAGACAGAGGCCGATTATCTGGCTGAGAAAATCGTAAACCTGCGGGTCTTTGAGGACGGACAGGGGAAGATGAACCTGAACCTTGGGCAGGTGGGGGGAGAGTTGCTGGTGGTTTCCCAGTTCACCCTCTATGCCGACCTTGGCAGCCGCCGCCCGGGCTTTTCCCATGCGGCACCGCCCTCTTTGGCAGAGCCGCTTTACAATTATTTCTTGGATAAGCTGAGGGAGAAGGGCTTCCCACCCCAGCACGGCAGTTTCGGGGCGGATATGCAGGTGGAGTCCGTCAATGACGGCCCTGTTACTTTACTGTTTGATACGGACGAAATGAGGAAGAGAAAATGAAGAAGATAGCAGCAAGCCTGGCAGCCATGGCCTGTCTGGGCATGGTAATCCCATCTTGTTCAGACAACATCCTTGCCCCTGTGACGGCAGAGGCAGCCCAAGCCCGCCTGCGTGACAGCGACTTTGGCTACAAGGGACTGATGCTGGGGGCTGAGATTGCCCAGATGAAGGATATTTTGGGCGAGCCGCTTTACGACAAGGAACAGACGGTGCAGGGAATACCCCTGATCATTTTTGAATACCCCGAGGTGAAGGTGGGGGTAGTGAAAGCCACGGGCAAGGTGGTAGATTTTGATCTGTCCGGCAAGGATTATGTCCTGCGCCACAATGTGCGGCAGGGAGCCACTTCCTACTGGCTGGAGGACACTTACGGCAAGAACACGCATCAGTGGCAGGGAGGAGTGCCATACTTCATCTATGAGCGCCCCGGCCACCCTCACGCACATTTGCTCTTTCAGCTAGATCCTGACGACTGGCATATGGTGAAGGCACGCATCACAGCCCTGCCCCTCACTGATGAGGAAGCTGACCGCATGGCCATCGAGGGGGCGGATGTTGCGGAAGGGCTGGAGGATGCGGCTCTGTCGGAAAGATTTGGGGCGAAGGAAATTGATACCTCGGCCCTGCCCAAGAACGAATTGCCCCGTCTCAAGCTGGGAGGAAAGGCTGAATGATACAGCTGAAGATGCTCGAACACCGCCTCTTGCGGTATCTTGGTATCTCCCTCGGCTGCCTGATCGCCAGCTGCTCCATCAATCTCTTCCTGGTGCCGGCGCACCTCTTGACTGGCGGCGCCACGGGCATCGCCATCATCGTCTACTATCTGAGCCATCTGCCCATAGGCTTGCAGACCTTCCTGTATAACATCCCGCTGCTGCTGGCGGCCTGGAAGACCCTAGGCAAGGGCTATACCTTCGATGTCATCATCGGCACGGCCATCTTTTCCTTCTTCCTGGATTTCACCAGGCCACTCAACGCTTATGCCCCTGTCAACGACATCATGCTCTCCGCCATCTTCGGCGGCGTCTTCAACGGCATTGGCTACGGCATTGTCTTCCGCATGAACGGCAGCACTGGCGGCTTCGACATCATCGGGGCCATTGTGAAGAAGTATTACTCCTTGAACATGGGAGGCGTGATCTTCGCCTTCAACTGCCTGATCATGGCGGCGGCGGCCTTCCTCTTCGGTGTGGCTCCCGCCATGTTCACCCTCATCTGCATGTATATGAACGGCACGGTGACTGACAAGGTCATCGCAGGCTTCAACCGGCGCAAGGCGGTGCTCATCATCTCCGACCAGGCCCAGCATATCGCTGAGGGCATCATCACCGAGGTGGGGCGGGGAGTCACCTTCCTGCACGGGCAGGGGGCCTTCACCCGCAAGGAGCGCAATGTGGTCTTCGTGGTGGTGAACCTCACCCAGGTGTCGAAGATCAAGCTCATTGCCAACCTCTTCGACCCTGGGGCCTTCATGATCGTGATTTCTGCCAACGAGGTCATGGGCCGTGGCTTCAGTACGCCGGGGGTCGATATAGAGGAAATGCTTAAGCGCAGGAAAAAGAAGATGGAAAAGGAAGCTATGAGGCAGGCAGAGCGGAAGCAGTAGATGGAACAACCTTGCATTTGGAGGCAATGAATATGGTCGATGAAAAAAAGCACCTGTGGGTGTTGGGAGCAGTATGGCTGTTGCTTTATTTACTGGGCAATAACCTGCTCACTGTCACTGAGCCGGTGGAATGCAATTATGCGGAAACCGCCAGGGAAATGCTCATCTATAACGATTATTTCTTTCCCCGCATCTTGGGGAATTTCTGGTTTGACAAGCCCATTTTATACTACTGGGAACTGGCAGCTTCCTTCAGTATCTTTGGGGTGAATAACTTTGCGGCTCGCTTTCCTTCCGTCCTGATGGTGGCGGCAGCCATGGCCATACTCTACTGGTGGGGCAGGAAGCTCTATGGCAGCCGGGTGGCTTTCGTGGCAGCGATTTTGTTTGCTACGTCCTTGGAAACCTGGTATGTGGGCCATGCCATCATCACGGACATGACCTTGCTGGTTACGATATCCCTTACGCTCATTTTCTTTTACAAGGGCTACACCGAGAAGAGAAACATAAATTTTTGCTATGCTTTTGCAGCGGCAGCTTTGGCTGTGCTTGACAAAGGCCCCATCGGCCTCTGCCTGCCAGGGCTTATCATCGTGCTCTTCCTGCTGTGGCAAAAGGATCTGCGGGTGCTGCTGGCAAAAGAAATCTTGTTTGGATTCCTGCTGTTCCTGGCGGTGGCGGGCATTTGGTATGTGCCCATGTTCCTGCATCATGGGCGTGACTTCGTAGATGTTTTCCTGGGTGTCCATAATGTGATGCGGGTCACCGTGTCCGAGCACCCGCGGGATAATGTCTGGTATTACTATATAGGAGTATTTCTGGCAGGTTTCTTCCCTTGGAGCCTGGTGGCTGTGCCTGCAGCTATAAAGAAATGGCGCAAGGGCTGGCGGCTGGAATTGACTACCTCCACCAAATTCCTGCTGGTTTGGGCAGTGACGGTCTTTGTGGTGTTCCAGTGCTTTGCCACCAAGTATGTGACCTATACTTTCCCCTATATGTTCCCTGTGGTGCTGCTGATGGCCAGGTATTTCTGCCAGACAGGCAAGAAATTCTTCTATGGGGCAGCTGTTATGTCCTTGGTCTATGTGTGCCTGCTGTTTGGGGTGGCGGTGCCCAAGATGGAGCTCCATTCCTCATATCCGATGGCTATGGCAGCCAGGCCCTATCTTGAGCAGGGCGCTGAGCTTTACTGCTACCAGAGGCGGGGAAGTGTGATATCCTTCTCTTATTACAGCGGAGCGTATCCCCATGACCTGGTGGAAAAGGAGGATATCCCTGAAGAGAGAAGCCTTGACTGGAGCGTTACCGATATAGTGCCCAAGCAGGATCTGGATTCGGTGAATACAGGCAAGCCCCTTCTGGTTATTACCACGAAAGAGGGGATAGAGAAGCTGCAGGAAAGATGGCCGGGGAACTGGCAGCAGATAGGTGAGGGCTATAAGCAGCAGCTCTATTATCGTGAGGCAGAGGAGAGAGGACTTTGAAAAGTGTGTCAATAGTTGTACCGGTATACAACGAGGGGGACAATATTGAGCATTTTGCTGCAGCCGTAGCTGAGGAAATGGCAAAACTCGACTACGAGTGGGAGCTGATCTTTGTTGATGACGGGTCCAGGGACAACAGCCTGGAAATCATTGAGCGGCTGCATACTGAGAACAAGCACATCAAGGTTTTGGCCCTGTCCCGCAATTGCGGCCATCAGATGGCGCTGACCTGTGGCCTTGACCATGCCCAAGGGGAGGCGGTCATTTCCATGGATGGTGACATGCAGCATCCGCCTGCCCTGATTCCCGAGCTTTTGCGGAATTGGGAGGCTGGCTATGAGATTGTCCAGACCATCCGTCAGGATACCCAGGGAGTTAGCTGGCTGAAAAGGAAGACCTCGGAGCTGTATTACAGGCTCATAAACAATCTGTCCAGTGTCCATATCCGCCCTGGCGGCTCAGATTTCCGCCTTTTGGACAGGCAGGCGGTGCTGGCTTTGCGCAAGTACCGGGAGCATGACCGCTTCTTGCGGGGCATGGTGACCCTGTTGGGCTTCAAAATGGCGGAGGTGCCCTTTGTGGCGCCGCCTCGTTTTGCAGGGAAGTCGAAGTATTCTTTCTCGAAGATGGCCAAGCTGGCAGTTGACGGCATTGTGGGCTATTCGGTGGTGCCGCTGCGGGCAGCCTTTGTGGCAGGGATCATCCTTGCCCTCTTCAGTTTCCTGCTTTTCCTGCACGTCTTGTACGCCTATATCTGCGATGAAGCCGTATCCGGCTGGACCACCATCATGGTGTGCCTATCCCTTTTCGGTGGCACTCAGCTGATCATGCTGGGGGTGATGGGAGAGTACCTGGGACGCATCTATACGGAAGTAAAGAACCGTCCCTTGTACTTGCTGAAGAAAAATGATGTGGATGAACAGGGCAGCTGGGAAAGGAAGCAGTAGATGGAACAGGAATTGTTGCAGAAATACGCCAGATTAGTGGTGAAGGTGGGGGTGAATCTCCAGCGCGACCAGCTGCTGGTGATAAATTCCCCCCTTGAGTGCGCGGACTTTGCCCGCCTGATTGCCGCCGAGGCTTTCGAGGCGGGGGCTCACGATGTGGTGGTGAGCTGGAGTGATGAGGAACTGGCCCATATCCGCTATGAGAAGGGCGCGAAGCAGATTTTCACGGAGTTCCCCGACTGGCGGGTGAGGTTCTACCAGGACTACGCCGAGCAGGGGGCGGCTTTCGTGTCCATTGCCGCCCGCAACCCTGAGATATTCAAGGACATCGAGCCGGAGAAGCTCACTCTCTCCGCCCAGTCGGCAGGGGCAGCTCTGCTGGAATACAGGGCCAGGCTCATGAATAACGAGAATACCTGGTGCGTGGTGTCCGTGCCCACGGTAGGCTGGGCGAAGAAGGTCTTCCCGGATCTCAGCGAGGAGGAGGCCCAGGCCAGGCTCTGGCAGGAAATCTTCCGCACGGTGCGCATTGAACCGGGGAAAGACCCCGCCGAGGCCTGGCAGGAGCATATTTCCACCCTGCAGAGGGCGGCGGAGTTCCTGAACAGGAAGAATTTCAAGAGCCTGCACTACAGGAACAGCCTGGGCACCGACCTGACGGTGGCGTTGCCGGAGGGACATATCTGGGCAGGCGGTGCAGAAAGATCCGCCACGGGGGTCACCTTCGCTGCCAATATGCCTACGGAGGAAGTCTACTCCCTGCCTCTGCGGGAAGGCGTGAACGGCACAGTCTATGCCTCCAAGCCCTTGATTTACAACGGCAACCGCATCGAGAACTTCCACCTGACCTTCAAGGAAGGGCGTGTGGTGGACTTCGGGTCGGAAGTTGGGGAAGAGACCTTGAGGGAACTTATCAATATGGATGAAGGATCTCATTACCTTGGCGAAGTGGCCTTGGTGCCCTATGATTCACCCATCTCGAACAGCGGCATCCTCTTTTACAACACCCTCTTTGACGAGAACGCCGCCTGCCATCTGGCCCTGGGCAAGGCCTATCCCACCTGCATCAGGGGAGGGGAGAAGATGGACAGCGTGACCTTGCTGCAGCATGGCGTGAATGATTCCCTGGTCCACGAGGATTTCATGATCGGCACCGCTGACCTCTCCATTGTGGGTACCACCCAGGAGGGGGAGGAAGTGGAGATTTTCATCAATGGCAATTTTGCCCCGGAAGTTCTCGCCTGACTATTGAAAAAACCTCAGGAGGTAAGGTAAAATGAAAAAGATAATGATTTTGGCCCTGGCGCTGATGCTCCTGCTGACTGGCGGGTGCCTGGCCCAGGCAGACAATAATGGAGGCGCGAAGAAAGTGGCAAACCGCATCGCAGTTTTTGAAACCAATCTGGGAACTTTTGAGATTGAACTTTTTGAGGACAAGGCACCCAAGACCACCAAGAACTTCATCGACCTGACTGAGAAGGGCTTCTATGATGGGATCATCTTCCATCGCGTCATTGATGGCTTC
>JAGBLH010000168.1 GCA_017635515.1 Selenomonas sp. | reverse complement strand
CGATGACAAGCCCCTCGGGAACTTCCGTGGGCATATCCTTCAGGCTGTGCACAGCCAGGTCTATGCCCCCCTCCAGCATTTCCTGCTCCAGTTCCTTGGTAAAGAGGCCCTTGCCCCCGATTTTGGCCAAGGGGGCATCAAGGATTTTGTCGCCCTTGGTGGTCATGAGCTTCATTTCCACCTCAAGGCCGGGATATTCTTTTTTCAAACAGTCCGCCACGAAACCCGCCTGCCAAAGGGCCAGCTTACTGCTGCGCGTACCGATAACTATCTTTTTCCTCACTCTTGGTCTCTCCTATGGTATCCAGCTTGAACAGAGCCCGCATGGCCTCCGTGTAAAACTCCTCCTGCTCCGTGCCCGCCGAAGCCGTCAGCTTCATCATGGGCATGCGGAGGATTTTCCGCACGATCATGCGGCTCATATGCTCCACCTGCCGCCACTCGCCCTCCGTGAGCTCCGGCAGCTTGGAAGCAGACCGGCGCACCTCACGCTCGCGGATGCGCTCACAGCGGCTGGACAGCAGAGCCATGATGGGCTGGAAGGAAAGATACCGGAACCGCTTCTCGATGGAGGCCACTTCCTCCTCCACGATACTGTAAGCAGCCTTGGCCTCCTGGCGGCGTTCCTCCACATGCTCATCCACCACTGCTTCGAGGGAATCTATATTATAGAGGGTAACTCCCTTGATGTTTGCCACTTCCGGGTCAACGTCCCTGGGCACGGCAATGTCAATGAAGAACAGAGGACGGCCTTTTCTCTTGGCCATGAGCTGCTGTGTCTCCCAGGGCTTCACCACATAGTGGGGAGCACCGGTGGAAGTGACAATCACATCCGCCTCCACTGCCCTGCGCATGGCCTGATCCCAAGGCACCGCCTCCCCGCCAAACTCACCGGCCAGTGCCTCAGCTTTGTCCAGATGGCGGTTGGCCACCATGATTTTTTTCACCCCACGAGCCATCAGATGCTGGGCGGTAAGCTCCGCCATCTTGCCCGCACCGAAAATCAGAGCACCAGCCCCTTCAAGGTCCCCCAATTCCTGCCGGGCCAACTCTACGGCGGCATAGCTGACAGACACAGAGTTGTAAGCAATGCGTGTCTCCGTCCGCACCCGCTTGCCCGTGGCAATAGCCCGATGGAAAAGAGTATTGATAACCGTACTGGTGGTGCCTGCCTCCCTGGCCAGGGCATAGGCCTCCTTCACCTGGGAGAGGATCTGCCCCTCTCCCAGCACCAGCGAGTCAAGGCTGGAAGCCACCATAAAGAGGTGCCTGATGCACTCCTCGTCCACATATTCATAAAGGTACTCGTCAATGTCTTCCTCATTGCCGGTCAGGTCAAAGAGGAACTGCTTGAGAGTGGCCTCATCTGAGGCAGCGTCATCCACCACCGCATAAATCTCGCTGCGGTTGCAGGTCGAGAGCACCACCAGCTCGGCTATGCCCTCATACTCTGACATGTTCATAAGGCCCTGGCGCACGGCACCCTTGGAAAGGGAAAAACGCTCCCGCACGTCCACAGGAGCGGTCTTATGATTCAGCCCCAACATCAGTAATTGCATTTCTTATCTCAGCCTCCGCCTGCTCAAGCTCTCCACATCTCACTAAGTCCAATACACGCGGCGACAAAGCCTGCCGCCAAAAATCCTGCCGCTCGTCGCTGCCTGAAAGTTTTACCTTCATCTCCGCACGCAATTCTTTCAGACGCTCCAGCCAAGGGCCAAAACTCTCCGGGAACTCCTGCTCAAGTTCCCGCCTGAGCGCTCTTGAAAAAGCGGGGCTGACCCCTTCCGTAGACAAGGTCACCAGCAAATCTCCCCGCCTGAAACTAGAAGGCACGGTAAAGTCCGTCTGCTCAGGCTCGGTCACATCATTGACCAAAGCCCCCTCCTCTCTGGCTTCTTCTGCCGCCTGCTCATTTACGTCTCTGTTGTCCGTAGCGCAGAAGACCAAAAGAGGCTTCATGTCCTTCAGCATGCCCTTCATGTACCGAAGCTCATACCAATCCACCAGACCTGCATGGGCCAGTTCCAAAAGCCGCTCCGTGAGTTTCGGGGCTATCAGGGTAACCTTCCCGGCCGCCTGCAGCAGCCCCAGCACCTTCCGCTCGGCCACCTTTCCTCCGCCCACGACAATGCAGCGCCTGCCCGTCAGGTCCAGGTTCATAGGATAAAACAAAATGATAACGCCTCGACTTTCAAACTTGTGAACGGCTGTCAATTACGAATCCGATTCACTCTTTATATTCTCTACTCATTATAACCTTTCCTGCATGGAAATTAAAGAGATTTGCACAAGACAAGCATAAATATTTCCAATAGTTGCCATGCCCCGCCTTTAGTGGTATAGTGAGGGTAGAAATCAGAATTTTTGCAAAGGACGGTGATGTTAAAATGACTGCCCTAAGAAATCGCGCTATAGACATTATCAGCGAGTTGCCGGAAGAACATATAGCATATGTTCTTGCCATTTTGGAAAACGTAAAGAGAATTTCCTGCGATAGAGAAATTCCCCACACTTCTGCAAAAGCCCCACTTCATCTGACTAAACGGAAAAACTATGACGAGATAGAGCAGGCTCTCAATGCAATTTCAGGAGCTTTGCCAGATACAGGCATGAGTTTGGAGGACTACAGGGCAGAAAGGCTGGCAAAATATGAAAATAATTCAGGAAGCATTGGTATATGAAGGGCATCTTATTACATCGGAAGAACTAGCCCTGCTAGCATCCATGGTTCAAGAACGACGGTTTTTAAGGGGAGTGCAATCATGAAACTTTATAGCAATGACTTTGATAACCATTCCAATTATATAGTCAGCTTAATGTGGGACGATGAAGCTGGTGTTTGGGTAGCAATCTGCGATGATATTCCTTTGGCTCTAGAGTCAGAATCCTTAGACGAGCTAATTAACCGTGTCAGGGCTGCCGCCCCAGAAATTATAAAGCTGAACAGTTTACCACAACGTGAATCTCTATGCTTTAACATGAGAAAACTTGAAAAGATGGTGTTTGCATAATGGCAGAATATGAGAAGAAGGTGCGAGAAATTTTAAAAGAAAACGGTTGCACCTTTGTACGTCGTGGCAAAGGTGATCACGATATCTGGCACAGCCCTATAAACAATAAAAATTTTCCCGTAGATACAAAAATAAAATCTCGCCATACAGCAAATGCCATTATGAGACAAAGTGGCATAAACCATCGGTTTTAATAACAAACACCTCCATCAGCCCACAAAGGGAATCTGATGGAGGTGTTTTGATTTCACTGCAGCAATGAGAGCACGCTGCTACTGTTCTGATTGGCCTGGGCCAGCATGGACTGGGAAGCCTGAGCCAGTACGTTGTTTTTCGTGAACTCGGCCATTTCTTTTGCCATATCTGCATCTCTGATGGTGGATTCGGAGGACTGGGCGTTTTCGCTGGAAATGACAAGATTATCCTCTGTGGTTTCCAAGCGGGAGATATAGGCTCCTACTGTGGTTGCTTCGTTTAGAGCGTAATTGATGGCCTGGTCTATGGCACCTATGCGGGGTGGATTGCTCTTGTCGTCACTGAGCGCCCATTGGGCGGCTGCGCGGGTGACCACCTGTGTGCCGGAAAGTCCCATGGCATCGGTGTGCATATCGTTGATGTAGCAATGGAGGGCCTGGTTGGCTCTGGTGCCAATCTGGAATACCAACGGCTTGTCCTCTGTATATCTTTCTACCACCTTAGGCAAATCAGGTACCCCTGGGATTCTTGTAACACTGCCCACCGTACCGTCAACCCCACGGCCAACCTCTTCAGCGTCAGAAGAAGTTGTGAACGATATATCAGAACTATCAATGGTAATATTCCCTGCAATACTTGCGACATGAGAATCATCCCATATTCCAGCCGCTCCACTACCAACACCTGCACCTTTTTCAGTCCTTACTGTGATTATCGAATTGTCAATGGAAATATTCCCCACCCTACTATCCATATTGTATCTAATACCGCCACCACTACCAATGCCAGCTCCTTCACCTGTCGTTATATCAAGAACAGCTTTTGATATATTAATATTTCCCACTCGACCACTTCCACCACTGCCTATACCTGCCCCTTCCTCACCACCGGGCTGAGATGTGGCAATAGTTATTTTCCCACCAATGATATTAATGTCCCCCATGTAGCTATTCCAACCGGTACCAATCGCCGCCCCTGTACCAAGATATTTGGAATTTATTTGAATATTGCCACCTAAAATATTTATATCACCACTACTGATTTGATCCCTATCTGTTCCAATAGCTGCGCCGTTTCTGTAAATATAATCGAACTTAAGTGTACCTTGCCCATCAGCATCACCATTACTAATTGTCAAGCCATTTGCCATGTTTATTATGGCATTATTCGGATTAGATGCAAACCTATCTATAGCAATCGAGTTATTCCCTTTCAATATAATTTGGTTATCCGAACCTGCAAAACGTATACTACTAGGCTGAGTATTAGGGAAATTGTAACCTAAACCACTGTTGAGCACATCATAATCCTTTAGAATCAATTTCACTCCTGAACTACTACTGGTGACATAGACATTAGATAAAGTACTACCAGCCCCCACCAGTTCAACCTCTGAAACACCAGATGCAATATTAATATTCCCTGTAAATCCTGCTTGCAACTGATAAAGACCATTTGAAGATATTGTATATGTACCACTATCAGATGCACTAATAGTCCCTACTTTAGCTAAATCAGCCACTTCTTCCCCTGTTGGCTCATTAGGAATAGAACGCGGTCTTACAAAAGTGCCATTGAGCAGGCGTTTCCCATTGTAATTTGTTTCCGTAGCAATATCGTCAATATTTGCCATCTTCTGCTCAAATTCTTTCTGGATAGTCTCCCTGTCCTTATCTGTATTCGAGTCGTTGGCAGACTTGATGGCCAGTTCCTTGAGACTACGCAGTTCCTGCACAATGTTATCTATGCCACCAGCAGCAACACTGAGCATGGCACGGCCATTCTTTACATTGTCCACATCCTGATTAAGAGCCCGTAAATGCGACCGCATGCGCTCAGAAATCGCATAAGCAGAAGCATCGTCCCCAGCACCGTTAATCTTCATGCCAGAGGAAAGTTTCTTCTGGCTTTTGCTCTGATTGTTAATGTTCTTGTTAAGTTCCCCCAGCGTCATCATAGCCGAAGGATTGTTCACTACCGTCATCGCCATCTTGCTTACCTCCTTGGTCTATCCCATCCATGATTTATCCTTACATCACTTAACAACCATCCGAATATGTCTTATACGCCCACATGCTCTTTTCCAAACTGGAAAATGTCGTCAGCAACGAAGGATCAATCTCCAGCCCCTCCGCAATATCCAAAAGCAACGATATGGATATATTATCCCCATACTTGCCCCGCTCAATCCTGCTCAAGGTACTCTGACTAATATGCACCTTCTCTGCCAACTGGTTCTGCTCCATGCCGTACAAAATGCGATAATATGAGTCATCTGCACCCTGGGTAGATGAGCAGATGACTGTATAGACTTGAAAAAGCCATCCCGTTTCCTTTAAACTGTTGTTTTGCACAACGAACACAGAAAGAAGGAAACGCAATGGCTTCACCTCTTAGTATACT
>JAGBLH010000167.1 GCA_017635515.1 Selenomonas sp. | reverse complement strand
TTCACAGCAGCAAGCAATACTTCCTCAGCCGCCCCCGGCGCTTCGGCAAGAGCCTTTTCCTCTCCACCCTTGCGGCCTACTGGGAGGGCAGGCAGGAACTCTTTGAAGGGCTGGCCATCAAGGAGCTGGAGAAGGACAATGGGGAGGCATGGCAGCCTTATCCTGTATTTTACTTTGATTTCAACGGCGAAAACTATCAGCGTGATACCTCCTTGGAGGATGTGCTGGACAAGCATCTGTGCAAATGGGAAGCCCTCTACGGCTGTCAGGCGCAAGGCACTTTGAGCGGGCGTTTCCAAAATCTCCTGGTAACTGCTGCCGAAAAAACCGGACGCCGCTGCGTGGTGCTGGTGGACGAATACGACAAGTCCCTGCTTGAAGTCCTGGAAAATAACGAACTGGAAGAACACAACAAGGCGGTCTTCAAAGGCTTCTTCGGCACCCTAAAGAGCTATGACAAATACCTGCAGTTCGTCTTCATCACCGGCGTCACCAAGTTCAGCAAGGTCAGCATCTTCAGCGATCTGAACCAGCTGCGTGATATTTCCCTGCTGGGAGAATATGCCGGGATTTGCGGCATCACCCAGGAGGAAATGGAAAAAACCTTGGCCCCGGAAATAAAGGCCATGGCCACAGCGCTAAATCTCACTGAAGAAGACTGCCTAAAGGCATTGCAAACCCATTACGATGGCTATCACTTCGCTCCCAGGGCAGAGGGCATCTACAATCCTTTCAGCCTGCTGAACGCCCTGGCTGACAGGCGGTTCAATTCCTATTGGTTTGCCACCGGCACCCCCACCTTCCTGGCCAGGCGTGTGAAGCAGGTGGGCCTCGATACCAACCGCTTCACTAATATGACCCTTTTCGCCGATGAATATTCTCTCACAGATTATCGCTATGAAAATCCAGACATTCTCCCCCTGCTATACCAGACCGGCTATCTTACCATAGCCGACTATGACAATGACGCCAACCTGTATATTTTGGGCTTTCCCAACCGTGAGGTAAAATACGGCTTTCTAAAAAGTCTTTTGCCGGAGTACACCCCCATAGCTGTCCCAAGTTCCGGCAAGGATATCTATGCTCTGCGGCTCTGCGTGAGAGCCGGGGACACCGAAGGCATGGAGGACATTCTCACCGCCCTCTTTGCCAGCATCCCCTATACCACAAATGATGCCCCCTTCGAGCATTATTTCCAGTCGGTGCTGTACATGGTCTTCACCCTGCTGGGCCAGTTCGTGCAGTGTGAGGTGCACAGTAGCCGCGGCAGGGCCGACTGCATAGTGGAGACCGATGATTTCGTCTATATCTTCGAGTTCAAAGTAGACAAGCCCGCCCGGGAAGCCCTGCAGCAGATAGAGGACAAGGGCTACGCCGCCCCCTTCGCCGCTGACTCACGGCAGGTATTCAAGATCGGGGTGAGCTTCGACTCCGGGCAGAGAAACCTGGCCGAGTGGCTGGTGAATGATTGACCTGCGGCGGGCTGCCTAACGTTCACTATAGTATGGAAATGTCATCAAAAAGCCGCCTCTCCTCTTTTGGAAAGGCGGCTTTCTCTATGTTCAATTGTCTGCCTGTGCCCTTGGTGTTACTTTACCCGGTTCCAGGTCTTACTGCTGTAGTCGGCTGCCCAGGAGGTGCCGTCGGAGAGGATGAATTCTCCGGCCTTGCCGTTTACGGTGAGGGTCTGGCCATTCTGCTGGGTGATGGTTACTTTGTTGCTGCCTATGTCGGCTGCTTGCAGGTCGCTGAGGCCCAGGTTGTAGAGCATGACTTTGTCATCTGCCGAGGCGTTGTTTACTATGTCATTGCCCTCTTCCTTGCCGTAGTAGGATAGCTAACACTGTTCTATTTCGCCCTCAAAGGAAAAAATCCTGCCATGACAATTTTTTCTCCCCTTTTCCCCATCAAAAAAGGACTGCGCCTACGCACAGTCCCTATGACATGCCCGCTCAAAGCAGGCTGCGATATTTCGGAAAATCCACTCAAGAAAGGGAAATCCCATTGTCCCTGGCTATGGTACGAACCTTATCTACCGTCATCTCGTTGTCCTCAGCAATATCCGCCAGGACATCATCACTAATGGGAAGCTGACGGCGTATATGCCTTCTCAGAGTATTGAGGACTGTCTTCAACCGCCCTTCTTCGCGCCCTTTTTCCCTTATCTTCTTCAAATGTATCTTTGAAGCATATTCCGTCAACATCATCTTGGCCACTCTCATTATCCCCTTGTTTTCTGCAAAGTAACCACTAACTTATTGCATGATTACAGAACACCGTGCAGACGTCCTATTTCTGCTATTTTTTCCTTAGAATACTTAGACACGCGGGAAATGAAATCCAAGGGCTGGTTTTCCTTGAGCATTTCAAGAACTATTTCTGTTTTGCCCTCAGTGCGTCCTTCA
>JAGBLH010000015.1 GCA_017635515.1 Selenomonas sp. | reverse complement strand
GAATACTTCTTTACGCCGGGACGGACGAGGAAATCACGCCAAACATAGAATACAGCATGAGTGGCAATAAAATTGCTGTGCGAACGCTTGATTTAGGATGGGACTTTTCGCAGATACGAAAACAGCTTGATGAAATTGTCGCCATTTATTTTCCCCAAGTGATTAATACATATTAATGAGGAGAATTTACACTTGAAAAACAGAGGAAGATTCGTGTCAATGGCACTGGGACGGCATCCGTGTCGCCCGATTATATAACGCTTACTCTGAAGTTTGAAGCAAATAATAAAGTTACGGTCATGCTATGCGTATTGTGGCGTAGTAAGTAAAGAGGAAAAAATATCAGCGTAAAAAAGATGATATGTTGTATCCGAGCAAAAGCACTCATATTTACGATATAGGCGATAATGTAGATGTTGTCTTGGCTAAATTTCAAGATTGTAATTTTAACGAGGATATCCCTGATATAGGTAAGAATCCGAAAATATCGCTTCAAATATCTCGCCACGCCCTGCCCGATATACACATAGGCAGTATTTTATTATGGCTTGAATGTAAGTACAAAGACGCTGCCTATTGGAGCGCGACGATTGGGGTAATGAAGAATTATACGCCCCATCTTAAGATGAACGTCTTGCTTTTTAATACATATCACTCTGACTGTATGTCTGGAAAGTATATCTACTGCAAGGTACGATTTGGCACAAGTTCGAAGTTGTACAGTTACCGTACAGAAGACATGACTCTTGAAGTCGGCGATGTTGTAAAAGTCCCCGTTGGTAAAGACGGTGACATAGGCTACGCTACCATAGAAGAAATCGGCTATTATGACGAAGATAATGTTCCTTATCCCGTTGAAAAAACGAAAGAAATTATCGGTCTGCACTATAAGCGGGGCGAATAATGAGATTGTGGATTATGTCAAAAACGGGTGCATACCTTCCCAACGGCAACTTTTTCAAATGCACCCGTACTTGCTAATATCAACTTTATAATTTTTGCATTATATTGTTTTTTCGTAAAATATGATGACATACGAAAAACAACAAAATCCTCAAAAGCCCATATAACAAGGACTTTTGAGGATTTGTTCGTTTTATGTCATTGTATCAAATTTGTCATTTTATCGAATATCATTTTACCGTATTTGATACAATCCCACCTTTGGGTGCAATCCCCGAAAGTCCTTGATATATGGGCTTTTAGGGATTTTGTCATTTTCGGGACGGGAGTATCACTGCATAAAATGACGAGATGTCGGTTAAATTTGGGTCAGGGGTGTGCAAAGGGTGTGCAAGGGTGTGCATTTTTCAAAAAATAATCGTTGGGAAGGTTGTGCAGTGATATGTCACTTGCTAAGACGCAAAAAAATGATCCCACTTTGAGAATCGGTTCCCAAAGCAGACTCATCATCGAAAATCCCGTGGTTAGAGCATAGCCTTCAGTTCCGTCAAGCGTTGCAGCGTCATGTCTGTTTTCTTGACGATAGTATCAAGGGGCAATTCCTCCTTGAGCATACGGATAGCCTCCATGACTTATCAATTTGACGAAGAAAAAATGCAACGAAAGATATGACGGTTTCGGAATGCTACGAACTCATCGAAGGCTGTACATTGGACGAGATGCATTGCGATGGCATCAACATCGTGATTGATAAAAGCAAAGAGAGTTCCCTGAATCCGTGAAACTCGACTTTGAAAAATGGCCTTTAGGCTTTGCCAGTATTGGGCTGATGACACTTTTGATATCTTCTCCCATTGGGTGAAAGTTATTTATCACTTAAAATGGTCTTTAGCCCTTACCTGATGGGACTTTACTGCCAGATGGTGAAAACAAGTTTCGCGGATTCAGGAGTTTTTTTACATTCCCTGTTGACATTTACATCATTATAACATAATATATAAATATAAAGTTCCAAGAAATTCTGAGGGGGAGGAGAGGAATGGATTGATCGGGGATAGAAAAGTGTTGGAGGATGCGACAGAAATGCTCAAGGCCATCGCTCATCCTGTACGTCTTTGCATTGTGCGGAGGCTTTGGCGGGAGGGAACCTGCAATGTGACTTATATGCAGGAGTGTCTTGACATGCCGCAGTCTACAATATCACAGCATTTGGGAAAACTCCGCCAAGCCGATATCATTGAGGGAGATCGGCAAGGGCTGGAGGTGCGGTATTCCCTGAAAGACAACTGCGTCAGAAAAATTCTGGAAATTTTATTTGAGAAACAGGAATGTAAGGGAGGCAATTCAAAATGAAGCCGCAAGTGATTACCAAGGACAATTTCGATTCAGAGGTCTTGAAGGCAAAAGGCACCGTGTTGATTGATTTCTGGGCATCCTGGTGCGGCCCCTGCCGGATGCTTTCCCCCGTTGTTGATGAGGTGGCGGAGGAACATGCCGATGTCAAGGTGGGCAAAATCAATATTGACGATGAACCGGGACTGGCGCAGCAGTTTGATGTCATGTCGATCCCGACGCTCATGGTTTTCCGCAACGGGGAAAAGGTCGGGGAATCCGTGGGCGTGGCTCCCAAGGGACAGATCGAAAGCCTGATCGCATAACAATTCTCAAACATGGAGGCGGGCCAAGGCTATGGCAACAGAAAAAACAAAACAGAAGCCCCTTGTCAGGCGCAAGGCCGTTCCCGACAAAGGTGTCTGCGCCGCCTGCGGAGCATGTGAAGCGGTCTGCCCGCGAGGGGCGATCAAGGTCTGGAAGGGCAGCTATTCCGTGGTGGATGAGTCCCTGTGCGTGGGCTGCGGCCTCTGCGCCAAAGAATGCCCGGCATCCATCATCAAAATCGAGGCGAGAACATGAAGCAACAGAAGCAGCATTGGTACAATTATCTTTGGATCTGGTCGGTGATATATTTCGCTATGGGGTTTTTCCATATCCTCTTTGCATGGCTGGGACTCATCAGCTTCTTCCTGCCTTTGGCTTTTGCCATCGGCAAGGGCAGCAAGGGATTCTGCAACCGCTATTGTGACCGGGGGCAGCTCCTTCGGATGCTGGGCAGCCAGAAGGGATTCTCTCGTAAAAAAGATATGCCGGAGTGGATGAAGGGGAAATTTTTCCGCTATGGGTTCATGCTATTCTTTCTCGCTATGTTCGGAAATATGCTGTTTGGCACCTATCAAGTCTTTCACGGGGTAGCCAATCTTCGTGAGGTGGTGACCTTGTTTTGGACATTTGATGTGCCGTGGCAGTTCGCTTATGGGGGAGCGACAGAGCCTTGGGTAGCGCAATTTGCTTTCGGCTTCTACAGCCTTATGCTGACCTCGGCGATTCTGGGCATTCTGACCATGCTCTTCTATAAGCCGCGCTCTTGGTGTGTTTACTGCCCTATGGGTACCATGACGCAACTTATTTGCAAGGCAAAAGCGGGAAGATAAGGTGTGAAAAATGAAAGGTGTGCAAAGAAAATGAGCAAATACATCATTGTAGGCGGTGTCGCGGGCGGGGCCACGGCAGCGGCAAGGCTGCGTCGTCTGGATGAAGCGGCAGAGATTATTTTGGTAGAGCGGGGCGGGGAGATTTCCTTTGCCAATTGCGGGCTTCCCTATTATGTGGGGGGGACGATCCCCGAGCGGGATGATTTGCTGCTTATGACGCCAAAGAGATTTCACGGACTCTTCAACGTGGATGTCCGCATCCACAGCGAAGTCATCCGCGTGGATACAGCACAAAAGAAGGTGACGATCCGAAACGGCGAGAGGGAATATGAGGAAATCTATGATGCTTTAGTGCTTTCTCCCGGTGCCAAGCCTCTTCGTCCGCCCATTCCCGGTATTGACCACAAGAACATCGTGACACTCAGGAATGTGCCGGATGCGGATCTATTGCGCCAGCTTGCCCAGCGTTATGCAAATGGCAAAGCTGTGGTGGTCGGCGGCGGGTTTATCGGCATCGAGGCAGCAGAAAATCTCAAAGAAAGGGGCATGGAAGTTACGTTGGTGGAGGCAGTTCCCCATATCCTCGCCCCTTTCGATACGGATATGGTGGTACTTGCGGAAAAAGAGCTTCGGGAAAAGGGTGTCCGGCTGATTCTGGGCAACGGCGTAAAGGAGTTTGTCTCGGTAAATGAAGAACAGGTAGAGGTTCATCTGGCGGATCATACATCCCTAGAGGCTAATCTTGTGGTGCTAGCCATCGGCGTGCGTCCAGACACGGGCTTCCTGTCGGATAGCGGCATTCGTCTCGGGGAGCGGGGACACATCCTGGTGGATGAATATATGCAGACCAACGCGGAGGGCGTGTATGCCGTAGGCGACGCGGTAATGACAGTCGATCATCAGACAGGAAAAGCAGCGGCTTTGGCTTTGGCGGGACCGGCCAATCGTCAGGCAAGGCTGGCAGCCGACAACATTGCCGGAAGAAAAAGGAAGTATCATGGTGTAATGGGAAGCTCCATTTTGAAGGTGTTTGGCCTTACGGCGGCTTCCACAGGGAAGAACGAGCGCACATTGGAGCGGGAAGGGTTACGCTATGGAGAGGACTATCGCTATACCCTGACCTATCCTACCTCCCATGTCACCTATTATCCCGGCGCAGAAATCTTTGCATTAAAGATGATTTTCAGCATGAAGGACGGGAAGGTCCTGGGGGCGCAGGCCATCGGAAAAGCGGGGGTGGACAAGTGCATCGACACGGTAGCTGCCGTGCTGCAATTTGACGGGACGATTTATGACCTCATCGACTTGGAGCTTTCCTATGCGCCACCATTTGGTGCAGCCAAGGCTCCCCTCAATATGGCGGGCTACTATGCGGACAATATTCTCCAGGGGTTGGCGAATCCGCTCCGTCCCGATGAACTCTCGCAGGAGATGGAACAAGGGGCGCAGGTCATTGACCTACGTTCTCCGGCACTCTACCAAGGGAGTCATATCGAGGGAGCGGTGAACATTCCGACCGAACAGCTTCGGGACAATTTGGACAAATTAGACAGGGATCGCATCATCCTTTTGGCCTGCAAGACGGGGCTCAACGGCTACTTCATGGAGCGGATGCTCACCCAGCGCGGCTTCAAGGCCAGGAATCTCATGGGCGGTTGCGCTTATCTGGAGGCTTTCAAAGAGCGGGCACCGAAGGATCAATGAGGATTCTTTGATCGCATGAAATCAAAAGCCCATGATGACTGTGATCCATGGGGTTTTATTTTTTCGGCTGTGATATATATCACAGCCGAAATTCATTCCTCTTGTTATAATCGGAAACAATAGGAGGGAT
Source organism: Selenomonas sp. (assembly GCA_017635515.1). GTDB lineage: Bacteria > Bacillota > Negativicutes > Selenomonadales > Selenomonadaceae > Selenomonas_B. Next base: position 26,753 of record JAGBLH010000015.1, on the reverse strand, counting down.
GAACGTGAGCAGCATTTTCGAGAAACTGAAGTACCTGGTTCCGAAGGAGCGTTCGGCAAGCGGCCACCAACAACTCCATGAAGGCGGGCGCGAATGGGAGAACATGTATCGCGATCGCTGGTCCTTTGACAAGGTGGTGCGTTCCACCCATGGGGTGAACTGTACCGGCTCCTGCAGTTGGAACATCTATGTGAAGAACGGGCTGGTGGCCTGGGAGAACCAGGTCCATGACTATCCGGAGACTTCGCCGGATATGCCGGATTTTGAGCCGCGGGGTTGCCCCCGGGGGGCTTCTTTCTCCTGGTATCTTTACAGTCCCCATCGGGTGCGTTATCCCTATCTCCGCGGGGAGCTGGCAGAGCTTTGGCGGGAGGCCAGGAAGAGCCATAAGACGGCACTGGCGGCCTGGGAGAGCATCGCAAGCGATCCCGCCAAGCAGAAGAAATACAAGGAAGCCCGGGGCATGGGCGGCTTTGTCCGCTCTGACTGGGATGAGGTATCGGAGCTCATTGCGGCATCGCTTCTCTATACGGTGCAGAAATACGGGCCGGATCGGAATTTCGGCTTTTCCGTGATTCCCGCCATGTCCATGCTGTCTTATGCGGCGGGGCTGCGCTTCATCCAGCTCATGGGAGGCGCGGGACTTTCCTTCTACGACTGGTATGCGGACCTTCCACCTGCCAGTCCACAGGTTTGGGGAGACCAGACGGATGTGCCGGAGTCCAGTGACTGGTACAATGCGGGCTACATCATCACATGGGGTTCCAATGTGCCCCTGACCCGCACGCCGGATGCCCATTTCCTCACAGAGGCACGGTACAAGGGGACAAAGGTGGTATCCATCGCTCCCGACTATGCGGAGTCCACTACGGTAGCGGATACGTGGATCAGCCTGAAGACAGGCAGCGATGCAGCCCTTGCCATGGCCATGGGGCATGTGATCCTGAAGGAATACTATTGGGGCGAGCCGGCAGAGTTCTTCCTGGACTATGCCCGCCGCTTCACGGACTTCCCCTTCCTGGTGCTGCTGGACGAGATGCAGGGAGAGCATGAGGGGAAATACGATCCGGGAAGGTTCCTCAATGCCAAGGACATGGGGCACGAAGCGGGAGAAAAGCACGGGGAATTCAAGCATTATGTCATTGACGAGAACAGCGGGAAACTCGTAATCCCCAACGGCACCATGGGAGACCGTTGGGATCGCAAGGAGAAATGGAACCTCCGCCAGGAGGACAGCGATACGGGAAAGGCCATCACTCCCAGGCTGTCTGTCATGGATGACAAGGAGGGGACGGCAGAGATTCTGCTGCCCTATTTCGGTGATGAACGGGAGCAGCAATTCATCACCCGTACCGTGCCGGTGAAAAAAGTAAAGACAAAGGACGGTGTGCGCCTGGTCACCACCGTCTATGACCTGACCTTGGCCAATTATGGCATTGACCGTAGCATCGGCGGGGAATGTGCAGCTTCCTATGAGGACGATGTGCCCTATACGCCGAAATGGCAGGAGAAATATACCGGCGTGGCGGCGGAAATGGTCATCCATACGGCGCGGGAGTTCGCGGACAATTCTCTCAAGACCAAGGGCCGCACCATGGTCATCATGGGGGGCGGCATCAACCACTGGTACCATGCGGATGTGATTTACCGCACTATTTTGAACCTCTTGCTCTTCACGGCCTGCGAGGGCCGGAACGGGGGCGGCTGGGCGCACTACGTGGGACAGGAGAAACTGCGCCCCGCCGAGGGCTGGGCGCGCATCATGACGGGAACCGACTGGCAGGGTGGGGCAAAGCTCCAGAACAGCACATCCTTCTTCTACTTCGCCACGGATCAGTGGCGGAGCGACGAGGTGGACACGAAGCCTCTGGTTTCCTCCCTTTACGAGCCGCGCTACCGCCATCCCGGCGACTACAATGTGCTGGCAGCGCGGCTGGGCTGGCTGCCATCCTACCCCACCTTCAACAAAGGGGGACAGCAGCTCTTTGACGAGGCAAGGGCGGCAGGCTTTGAGGGCCTGGATGGCATCAAGGAATATGTGGCGAAGAGCCTCAAGGACAAGACCCTGCATTTCTCCGTGGAAGACCCGGATGCGCCGGAGAACTTCCCCCGGAACCTGTTCGTCTGGCGGGCGAATCTCATTGCTTCTTCCGCCAAGGGGCATGAGTATTTCCTGAAATATCTTTTGGGCACCAGGAACGGCCTGTTTGCCGAGGAGGAAAGCGAGGAAAAGCCGCGGGAAATCAAGTGGCGGGACGAGGCAGAAATGAAGGCCCCCGGCGGTGCCCTGGAGGGCAAGCTGGATCTTCTCATCGGCATAGATTTCCGCATGGCAGGTTCCGCCCTTTACTCCGATATCGTTTTGCCCACGGCTACCTGGTACGAAAAGACGGATCTGTCCTCCACGGATATGCACCCCTTTGTCCATCCCTTCCAGCCTGCCGTTGACCCCCTTTGGGAGGCGCGCACGGACTGGGATATTTTCCGCACCTTGGCCAAGGCCGTGTCGGAAGTAGCGAAAGAGGCGGATTTGAAGCCCTATCAGGATGTGATGACTGTCCCCATGCAGCATGACAGCGAGGGGGAGACAGCCCAGCCGGAAGGCCGTGTCCTCGACTGGAGCAAGGGCGAGTGCGAGCCTTTGCCCGGAAAGACCATGCCCGGCATTGTGAAAATCGAGCGCGACTACACGAAAATCTATGACAAGTGGATTGCCCTTGGCCCCAATGTGGAAAAGGGCATGGGCAGCAAGGGCATGAGCTGGGATTCCAAGGAGGAATACGAGGAAATCCGCCGCCGCAACGGCGTGATTGAGGACAAGAATCTCATCTCCTGGGGCATGCCTTCCCTATATGAGGCGAAACATGCCTGTGATGCGGTGCTGGGGCTTTCCACCACCACCAACGGCAAGGTGGCCGTGAAGGCATGGAAGGATTTGGAAAGCAAGACGGGCATCCCGAACCTCACGGATTTGGCAAAGGATCGGGAAAGCGAACGGTTCACCTATGACTCTGTGGTGGTACAGCCTCGGGAAACCATCACCTCGCCTACCTTTACGGGCAGCAACCAGAACCGCCGCTACACGCCCTTCAGCACAAGCCTGGAGCAGCTCATCCCCTTCCGCACGGTGACAGGGCGGCAGTCCTTCTATCTCGACCATGAGATGATGCGGGAATGGGGGGAGAGCATGGCAATCTACCGCCCGCTTCTGGAGCATGCGCCCCTGAAACGGCCACTGGGCGGCGCCAAGGAGATTACCCTCAAATATCTCACCCCCCATAACAAATGGAGCACCCACAGCATGTATTTTGACAGCCAGCAGCTTCTGACCCTGTTCCGGGGCGGCCAGACCGTGTGGTTCAACGAGCAGGATGCGGCAGAGATCGATGTGAGGGACAACGACTGGGTGGAGCTCTACAACCGCAACGGCGTGGTGGCATCCCGCGTGGTGACTTCTCCCCGTATTCCCAGAGGAGTGCTTTTCATGCACCATGCCCAGGACCGCCATATCAACGTGCCGGGGTCGAAGATTTCCGGCACCCGGGGCGGCACCCACAATACACCTACCCGCATCCATATGAAGCCCACCCATATGATCGGCGGCTACGGGCAGCTGTCCTACGGCTTCAATTATTACGGCCCCACGGGGAACCAGAGGGATATGTATGTGGTGGCCCGCAAGATGGAGGAGGTAGATTGGCTTGAAGATTAAAGCGCAGATTTCCATGGTCATGAACCTGGACAAGTGCATCGGCTGCCACACCTGTTCGATTACCTGCAAGAACGTCTGGACCAACCGTCCCGGCGCAGAATACATGTATTTCAACAACGTGGAGACGAAGCCGGGCATCGGCTATCCCAAGGCCTGGGAAAACCAGGAGAAATGGAAGGGGGGCTGGAAGCTGGAAAACGGGGAGCTTGCCCTGGCCTCAGGCTCCAAGGCGACCCGTCTCTTGAAGCTCTTTTACCATCCCCAGCAGCCGGAAATGGAAGACTATTACGAGCCTTGGACCTACGACTATGAAACCCTGATCCACTCGAAACGCAAGAACCATCAGCCCGTGGCAAGGCCCCGCTCCCTGCTTACCAACAAAAGGATGGAAATCACCTGGGGGCCAAATTGGGAGGATGATCTGGCCAGCGGCGATCTGGCCAGGCAGGACTACAATCTCCAGAAAATGGGGCAGGAGATTGCCCTGGAGTTCCACGATCTCTTTATGAAATATTTGCCCCGGAACTGCAACCACTGCCTGAATCCTGCCTGTGTGGCGGCCTGTCCCTCCGGCGCGGTCTACAAGCGGGAGGAAGACGGCGTGGTGCTCATTTCCCAGGATGCCTGCAGGGGATGGCGCCACTGCATCCCGGCCTGTCCCTACAAGAAGGTTTATTACAACTGGAAGACCAACAAGGCGGAGAAATGCACCCTTTGCTATCCCCGTCTGGAGAACGGCCTGCCCACGGTCTGCACCGATACCTGCGTGGGGCGCATCCGCTATCTGGGGGTGCTGCTCTATGATATGGACAAGGTGGAGGCTGCTGCCAAAACCAAGGACAAGCAGAAGATTTACGGAAGTGTCCTGGAGCTTCTGCTGGACCCCAAAGACCCGGCGGTACGGCAGGCGGCAAAGGAAGAGGGTATTGGCGAAAACTGGCTGAAGGCGGCAGAGGTTTCCCCTGTCTATAAGCTCATCAAAAAATGGCAGTTGGCGCTGCCGCTGCACCCTGAGTACCGCACACTGCCCATGGTCTGGTACGTGCCGCCCCTTTCCCCCATCCTGAAGCAGCAGGAGGACAAGGTATATCTGCCAAAGCCCGAGGCCATGCGGATTCCTTTGGCCTATCTGGCGGAGCTGTTCGCTGCGGGGGATACGGATATTATTCGCCGCACGCTTCAGCGGCTCCTGGATATGCGGAACGTCATGCGCCGCAAGGAAGTGGGAGAAGCTGTGCCCTCCGGGCTGGAATATGAGCTTTCCCAATACGAGGCCATGTACCGTCTGCTGGGAATCGCGAAATACGCGGAGCGCATCAAACTGCCGGCGGGGCTTTCCGGCGTGAGCCACGAGAAGCTCCGGGAACTGCAGGGAAGCGCTGGCTATGTCTGTCCGGGAGGTTGCTGATGATGGAAGAATATAGAAAAAACCTGAAACTGGCGGCGTACCTCCTGGAATACCCGGATGCAGGGTGGTGGCAGGAGTTCGCTGCCTATCGGGAGGCCGCAAAGGAGCTGCAGACGAGGCAAGCAAGGGATGTGTTCCTGGAATTCTTTGACTATGTGGAGCAGTTGGGCGCGAAGGAATACGAGTCCCAGTATGTGCGTTCCTTCGACTTCTCCCAGAATACGAATCTCTACCTCACAACACAGGAACGCACGGATTTCGGCAAACAGGCCGAGGAAATGCACGCCTACAAGCGGCTTTATCTGGAAAACGGCTTTGACACGGAGAAGGAACTCCCGGACTATCTTCCGGCTCTTCTGGAACTGGCGGCCAGTGTCCCCATGGAAAAGGCGGGCGGGGTTCTGGCCCTGGCCAAGGGAAAGGTGGAAGTCCTCAGGAATCGCTTCATCGAGGCGAAGCTGGCCCATGCCTTCCTGCTGGATGTTGTTTTGACCCAAACGACAGGATTGGAGGGAGATGCGGCATGACAAGCTTTCTCTGGGGTGTGCTGCCTTATATTGCCTTTACGGTGCTGATTGGCGGGACGATTTACCGTTATGCCGTCGGCACCAGGGACTGGACATCGAAATCCAGCGAGTTCCTGTCCAAGGACGATTTGAAATATGCGGGGTCCATGTTCCACTTGGGGCTTTTCATGGCCTTTGGCGGGCATGCCATTGGCATCCTCGTGCCCAAGTGCCTGACGGAGAGCGCAGGTGTGGACAATCATCTCTATCACATGATAGCTCTGGGAGGCGGCATCCCCGCAGGAATTCTTTTTTTCCTTGGCTTCTTGCTTCTCATGAGGCGTCGCTTCTTCGGCAGCAGCCGCATGGCGGTGAATACCTCTGCCATGGACCGGTGGATCTACCTGGTGCTTTTCCTCACCATCCTGACGGGCTGCGCGGGAACCTTGACGGGCATCGGCGGCACTTTTGACTATCGGGAGACTATTTCCCCCTGGTTCCGTTCCCTCCTGATGTTCCATCCCGATGTTTCCCTGATGGAGCAGGTGCCGGCTGTGTTTCAGTGCCATATGGTTCTCTGGATGGCAACGGCAATTCTCTTTCCCTTCTCGCGGCTGGTCCATTGCCTGAGCTTTCCCTTTGAGTATTTTGGCCGGAGCCATATCGTTTATCGCAGAAAATGATGCAGAGGAGGAGGGGCATGGAACGGGAGAAGTGCAGGGAAAAGGTGTGGCAAGCCTATCGGGGCGTGGGGCAGTTTGCTGCGGCTTACGATGGCATGATGGCCAATTCCAGCTTGCTGGGGAGACTGGCGATGCGCTGGGTCTGGGGAATTTCTGATGAAGGCTATCGGAGATTCCTTCGGCAGGCCTTCGCCGGGATTCCCAAGGGCTTTGCCGGACGCATGCTGGAGATTCCCGTAGGCACGGGAGTTCTGTCCCTGCCGGTCTACCGTTCCTTGCCCCAGGCGGATATTCTCTGCATGGACTACTCCGAGACCATGTTGGCGGCTGCCAGGCAGCGGGCGGATGGCATGGGGTTGGCAAATGTCAGCTTTTTGCAGGGGGATGTAGGGCAGCTTCCCTCCCCCGAGGGGCAGTTTGATCTGGTGCTTTCCCTGAACGGTTTCCATGTGTTCCCCGACAAGCCGCGAGCCTATCTGGAGACCCGGCGGGTCTTGAAGGGCGGCGGCATCTTCTGCGGCTGCATGTATGTCAGGGGCGAGAGCAGGGGGCGGGATTTTTTCGTGCAGAATTTCTGCGAGCGGAAGGGCTATTTTTCCCCTCCTTATGAAACCAAAGAGAGCCTGGAAAAGAGGCTGAGGGAGGGCTATGAAGAGGTAAGCATTTCCCTTGTAGGCTCTTTCGCAGGCTTCGTTTGCAAAAAATAAATTAGGGCATGTTGAAAAACTCCACCTGCACGCTACAGCGGCCATTTTTCCGCCTGTCTGCGTCAGCGAAGACTTGACGTAGCTCTGCTACGACTGCGCCTTCGCTTCCTTGCCATACGAAAAACTGTCTCGCTGTATCGCACAGTTTCCGTTTTTCAACACGCCCTATTCAATATTGCAGATTTCTCTTCCGCAGTCCTCGCAGTGGATTTCCCGTTTCAGATAATCTATATCCTTGATCAGGAGACGGCTGTCCAAGACATCCACGACACCTGATTTCCTCAGTTCTCCCAGCATGCGGTTGAGGCTTTCTCTTGCCATGCCCGAATAGCTGGCAAGCTCTTGGTTCGTCAGTGGCACAGAGAGGAGGATTCCCTTTTCCGTTTCGCTTCCGTAGCTGTTGGCCATGCGGATCAGCGTGGAGTAGAGAGCACCCTTTTTGCCATAGAGGATGAGATCCCGGAATTTCAGGTGCTGCTTTCGCATGTGCATGCCGATGAGTTTCAGGAGACCGACGGCAAGGGAGGGACGTTTTTCCAGATAGCTGTGGAGGACAGGGAACTCGATGGCATAGACCTCCGAGGGTTCCTGGGCGACGGCATTGAAGATATAGGTGGGCTGCTCCTCGTAGAGGGGCAGTTCGCCTATGATGCTTCCCTTTTGCGCCAGCCGCAGGGAAAGCATGTGCCCGTTGCCGGAATATTTCAGGATGGAGATTTTGCCGGAGCGCACAAAGTAGAAATATTTGGCGTGTTCTCCTTCATGGAAGAGATATTGCCCGTCATGGAGGTGGACGATTTTGCCGGGGATTTCATAGAACTGGCGGAGGAGAGAATCCATTTACTGCACCCTTTCATTGGATTTGTATACATAATACTTTCGACAAATTTTTGATTTTTCCTTTATTTTGGCATAAGGAGTGTGTTGTATGGTTGATAACAAGGAGTTCAAGGAACTGGGCGAGCATCCTTCCCGTCAAGAGATTCTGGCTCATTGGAACCCGGAAGACAAGGGCTTCTGGGAAAAGTACGGCAAGCGTGTGGCCAACCAGAATCTTTGGGTATCCACATGGGCACTTACCCTTTCCTTTGTGGTCTGGACGCTCTGGGCGACCATTGCGGCCCAGCTCAATCAGGTGGGCTTTCATTTCACCGATGAACAGATTTTTACTCTGGCATCCTTGCCCGGATTGGTGGGTGCCACCTGCCGCCTGTTTTACACCTATATGCCGGGCATTTTGGGAGGAAAAAACTGGACCCTCATTTCCACGGCTCTTTTGCTGCTTCCCATCATAGGCTTGGGCAATGCCCTCCAGGATGTCACCACATCCTATGAGACCTTTGTGATGCTGGTGGCCTTCATCGGGGTGGCAGGAGGGAACTTCGCTTCCTCCATGGCCAATATCGGCTTCTTCTTCCCCAAGGCCAATAAGGGGCTTGCCCTGGGCATCAATGCGGGCATTGGCAATCTGGGCGTTTCCCTGATTTATCTCACAGCGCCGCTGCTGCTGGGCTGGAACCTCAGTGGAATCTTTGGGCCGCCTCTGCTGAATGGGGCAGGCCAGGAGGTATTTCTCCAGAATGTCTGCTATTTCTGGGCAGTGCCCACGGCCATCACTCTGGTGCTCATCTGGATGTTCATGGACAATCTTCCACTTCCCAAGCAAAGCCCCAAGAGCATGTTCTCGATTTTCGGCAACAAGCATACCTGGCTTATGACCTGGATCTACACCTGCGGCTTCGGTTCCTTTATCGGCTACAGCGCGGCTTTGGGTCTTCTGGTGAACAGGGAATTCCCGGAGATTTCCTTTGCCTTCGCCGCCTTCCTCGGCCCCTTCATCGGTGCCGGCATGCGTCCCGTGGGAGGCTGGCTGGCCGACAAGATCAATAATGGCTCGAAAATCACCCTTTGGTCCCTATTTGTCATGCTGGGAGCCTGTATCGTAGTGCTGCTGGGGCTGCAAGCCCATAACTTCCCCCTGTTCTTCGGGGCTTTCCTGCTCCTCTTCCTCACCACAGGTTTTGTGAACGGGGCCTCCTTCCGCATGATTCCTTATATCTTCAACAATCCTTTCCATTCCTCCCTGGTGACAGGCTTCACCGCAGCCATTGCCGCCTACGGGGCCTTCCTGATTCCCAAGATTTTCGGCTGGGCATACTCCAACTATAACGATGTTTCCCCGGCCTTCTATGTGCTGATTGGCTTCACTGTCATCACCATAGGCATCACTTGGTTCGTCTATGCCCGCCCCGGCTCCGGCATAAAATGCTGAGAATGGGTACAATTTTTCAGCGCAAGAAGGAAAAAGTTCATAGCTTGTCGAAGTGATAAGATAAAAAGCAAAGCAAAAAGAATAGAGCCTCCGAGCGAAAGCGTCTAAAGCAAGTTTGCCATGATGCCAAGCCTGGGCGCGGATTGCGCCCACAGGGTTTGGGGAGAAATCCCCGGGCCTTCCGTGATTGAAAAGGAGCGAAGAACATCCCTGGCTGTCTTGAAGGATAGGGCTGTCCTTTCGCGCACAAACGGAGGGACAGTCTTTTTTGCTGGAGAAGTTCCTTTTAAGATGTGAAGGGAGTATGGTATGAAGAAAATTTTGCTACTGTGCCTGTCAATGGCCATGCTGCTGATGGCAGGTTGCGGCGGGAACCAGGCCGGGGCTCCCGGCAGTGGCGATAAGGCTCAGGAGGGAAATAAACAGCCGGTAGAGCTCCATGTGGCTGCCGCCGCCAGCCTGACAGATGTAATGAAGGAGCTGGCTGCGGTCTATGAAAAGGAGCATCCTGATGTGAAGCTGGTGTTCAACTTCGGCAGCAGCGGCGCCCTGCAGCAGGCCATCGAGAACGGCGGGGAAACAGATCTCTTCTACTCCGCTGCCCAGAAGCAGATGAATGCCCTGCAGGACAGCGGCAATCTGGCAGAGGGCACCCGCAAGGATCTTCTGGAAAATGAAGTGGTTCTCATAGTGCCCCAGGAGGGGGGCAAGGATATCAAGTCCTTTGAGGAGCTGACCCGCGGCGATATCCAGCATGTGGCCCTGGGGGAGCCCAAGGGCGTCCCCGTGGGGCAGTACACGGAGGAAATCCTTGCCAAGCTGGGCATTCTTGACCAGGTAAAGGCCAAGGCCGTCTACGGCTCCGATGTGCGCCAGGTGCTGTCCTGGACGGAAACCGGGGATGCCGACTGCGGCGTGGTCTATGCCACGGATGCAGCCGTGTCCGACAAGGTGAAGGTAGTGGCCAAGGCCCCCAAGGATTCCCACAAGCCGGTTATATATCCCGCGGCTGTCATCAAGAGCACCAAGCATATGAATGATGCCAAGGACTTCCTCGCTTTTACTTCCTCGGATGATGCCAAGAAGCTTTTTGAGAAATACGGCTTTGCATGCAAGTAAGGCGGTTACGCGGTTAAGTTACAAATAATATCTATACAGGGAGGAGTTGCAACATGAAACTCAGTGCAAGAAACCAGTTGAAGGGCGAAGTAGTCTCCATCAAGGAAGGGGCTGTCAATGCCATCGTGGGCATCAAGATCAAGGGCGGCGAGATTATTACGGCTACCATCTCTATGGACTCTGTAAAGAATCTTGGCTTTGAGGTTGGCAAAGAAGCCTATGCAGTCATCAAGGCTACTTCTGTAATGGTAGGTATTGACGATTAAGATAGGCATTGGCGGGCAGGAAATCGGCAAGGCCGTTTCTTGCCCGTTTTTTCATATAAAGGAATTGAGGGTGGACGGATATGGAACTCACTGTTTCCATTCGCAAAGGCCTGCGGGACTTTGAGCTGAAAGCAGATTTTGCTGTAAAGGACGAAGTCTTTGCCTTGCTGGGGGCTTCGGGCAGCGGCAAGAGCATGACCCTTAAATGCATTGCAGGCATTGAACGGCCTGATGAGGGGCGCATTGTGCTGAACGGGCGAACCCTGTTTGACAGCAAGCAGAGCATAGACCTCCCTCCCCAGCAGCGCAGGGTGGGGTATCTTTTTCAGAATTATGCCCTCTTTCCCAATATGACTATCGCAGAAAATATTCTCTTTGGAGCGGTGGGGACTGCGGCGGAGAAAAAGGCGAAAATGCATGACAGCCTGAAAAGGTTCGGACTGGAGGGAATGGAGGGAGCATATCCCACTGAGCTTTCCGGGGGCCAGCAGCAGAGGGTGGCCTTTGCCCGTATCCTGTCCTCAGCGGCGGAACTTCTCTTGCTGGATGAGCCCTTTTCTGCCTTGGACAGCTATCTGAAATGGCAGATGGAACTGGAGCTTATGGAGCTTCTGCACAGCTATGACGATGCGGCTGTTCTGGTGTCCCATGATCGTAACGAGGTGTACCGTCTGGCAAATACCATAGGCGTAATGAACCAAGGCAGTATTGAAGCTATCAATGACAGGGAGGAGCTTTTCCATCAACCCCAGACCCTGGCTGCCACCCTGCTGACTGGCTGCAAGAATGTTTCTCTTGCACGCCGTGAAGGGGATTACCGACTGCTGGCTGAAGAGTGGGAACTGCCCCTGCAGGCAGCAGAAGAGGTTCCCAAGGGGCTGCAGTATGTGGGGGTTCGGGCCCATTATCTTGAGTACCGGCAGGAGTCGGGGGAAAACACTTTCCTGATGGAGGTTGTACAGGTTATCGAAGATACTTTTTCCTATCTGGTGATGGTGCGAAGGGCCGGCTCCAAGGGAAAGCTTATCCGCTGGGAAGTGGACAAGGGCTTTTGGCAGTCTGTGCAGGGAAAAGAACTATACCTTTATTTCCTCCCTGAGCAGCTAATTTTGCTGGAAAGGTGAGACAGCTTATGGAATGGAGTCCTCTTATTGTAACCCTGCAGACCGCTGTGGCAGCCACCTTCATCACGTTCTTTGCGGGCATCGGTGCGGCTTACGGCATTATGCGCATGAGGCACGGGCAGGGTGTGGCGGATGCAGTCCTGACCCTGCCAATGGTGCTGCCGCCAACAGTGGTAGGCTTCTTCCTGCTTCTGGCCTTTGGCAAGCGCAGTATGGTGGGGCAGTTTTTGCTGCAGTTTGATGTGTCGTTGGTCTTTACCTGGAAGGCCACGGTTATTGCCGCCGTGGTGGTGTCCCTGCCCCTGATGTACAGGACAGCCCGGGGAGCTTTTGAGCAGTTGGACAGGAATATCATCTATGCGGCCAGAACCTTAGGCATATCCGAATGGCGGATTTTCTGGCATGTTCTTCTGCCCAATGCCCGACAGGGGATTTTGGCAGGACTGGTGCTTTCCTTTACCAGAGCCTTGGGGGAGTTTGGCGCCACCATCATGTTTGCGGGCAATATTCCGGGGGTGACACAGACCATGTCTACCGCCATCTATGCGGCGGTGCAGGCCAATGACTATGACCTGGCTTTCCAGTGGGCCATTTGCCTGGTGCTTTTTTCCCTAGTGTTCGTGGTGGCCATGAATGCCTGGCTTTCCCGCAGGGGAGGAAGATGAATCATATCTTGCAAGGAGAGGTTTGCTTATGAAAGAGATCCGGGTGGAAGAAGCGGTGGGACAAGTCCTTTGTCATGACCTGACCCAGATCATCAAGGGTGTGACCAAGGAGGCACGTTTCCGCAAGGGCCATGTGATAAAAGAGGAAGATATTCCCGTCCTCCGTTCTATGGGCAAGGACCATATCTTTGTCTGGGAAAATGACGATACCAAGCTCCACGAGGACGAGGCTGCGGAAATCCTGCGGGAGATTACCCAAAATGAGGGAATGGCGGCTACAGAACCCAAGGAGGGAAAAATTGAGCTGACAGCGCTCCATGATGGTCTTTTCCATGTGGACGAGGAGCGGCTGGCAGCCGTCAATGGGCTGGGAGATATTGCCATTGCCACCATCCCCCAGAATTTCCCGGTGAAGAAAGGTGCCAAGCTGGCGGGGATGCGGGTCATTCCTCTGGTGATCGGCAAGGAGAAAATGGAAGAAGCGCGTGAGCTGGCGGGAGACAAACCTCTGCTGGAACTGCGCCCCTATCAAAGCATGAAGGTGGGTGTGGTCACTACCGGCACCGAGGTCTTGGAAGGACGCATCAAGGATACCTTCACCCCCGTGATCGAGGGGAAGCTGAAGGCTTTCGGCCTCACGATGGACGAGCATCGCCTGTCCGATGACGTGATGGAGCATACCAAGGAGAAGATAGAAGAACTGCTGGCTTTGGGCATGGATATGGTTATCTGCACCGGGGGCATGAGTGTTGACCCGGATGACAGGACGCCTGCGGCCATCCGGGCTGCAGCCAGCCGGGTGGTGACTTATGGGGTGCCGGTGCTGCCCGGAGCCATGTTCCTGCTGGCCTATTATGAAAAAGAAGGACGCAGGGTGCCTATCATAGGTTTGCCGGGATGTGTTATGTACAGCGCCATCACGATTTTTGATATGGTACTGCCCCGGTTGCTGACGGGAGAGGATATTCCCCGCCGGGATTTGGATCGTTTGGGCGCAGGGGGGCTGTGCATGAATTGCAAGACTTGCCATTATCCCGTCTGCGCCTATGGAAAGTGAGGAAGCGCCATGGAAGGAATTACGCTGGAACAGGCGGTGGAACTGCTGCTGGAGCGCAGCCCCCGGCCTGTCAGGGAAGAAGTGCCCCTGATGGAGGCCTTGGGAAGAATTGCAGCCGAGGATATCAAGGCTTCCTTTGACAACCCTCCCTTTGACCGCTCCCCCTTGGACGGTTATGCCATCATTGCGGCGGACACGGAAGGGGCAACAGCAGAAAAGCCTGCAAGGCTCAGAATCGTAGGGGAAGAATGCGCCGGGGATTTCTTTGCCGCCAAGGTAAGCTCCGGTGAGGCTGTCCGCATTATGACCGGCGGCGCTATGCCAAAGGGCACCGATGCGGTGATACGTCAGGAGGACGTGAGGGCAGAGGGAGAGGAGCTGTTGATTCCCTATCCACTGCGCCATCATGAAAATTACTGCTTTGCAGGGGAGGATATTTCCCGTGGGGCAACCTTGGTGACAGCAGGCGAGGAACTGGCAGCAGCCCGGCTGGCGGTGCTGGCCAGCCAGGGGATGGCTTCTGTTCCTGTCTGGCGGCGGCCCAGGGTGGCAGTGGCCAGCACTGGGGATGAGCTTATTATGCCGGGGCAGCCCCTTTCTCCTGGCAAGATTTATAACAGCAATCTCTATCTGGTGACGGGCAGGCTCAGGGAACTGGGCTGTGAGACGGAGGTGCTGGATATCTTGCCTGATGACCCTGAAAATGGAGCAGAGAAATTGTCACAAAAGCTTGCATGGGCAGATATCCTGATGACCACGGGGGGAGTTTCCGTGGGGAAGAAGGATATTATGCATGAGGTAGTAAGGCTCTTGGGGGCAGAGCGGCTTTTCTGGGGCGTGCAGATGAAGCCTGGGTATCCCATCATCGGCTATCAAAAAGGGGAGACCATAGGCCTGGCACTGTCCGGCAATCCCTTTGCCGCTTATGCCACTTTTGAGCTGATAGCCCGTCCCCTGCTGACCAAACTGGCAGGCAGGAAAGAAACTTCTCTCAGGCGTCGCAGGGCTGTTCTCGAGGATGCTTTCCCGAAGGCCAGCAAGGGACGCCGCTTTATAAGAGCCTTTTACGAGGAGGGCAGGGTGCGGCTGCCTGAGCAGCATTCTTCAGGGTCGTTATTCTCTGCTGCAGGCTGCAATGCCTTTGTGGACATCCCTCCCGGCACCGGGAAGCTGGAAGCTGGAGCGGCAGTGGAGGTCGTGCTGCTATGAGGGGAAATGGAGGATAAGGATGCAGGACCGTTTCCAAAGAAATATAGAATATGTGCGGATTTCTGTGACAGACCTTTGCAATCTGCGCTGCCGCTACTGTATGCCTGGGCAGGGCATAAGGAAAATGCGCCATGAGGATATTCTGTCCTTTGATGAAATCCTGCGGATTGTCCGGGCTTTGGCAGAGCTGGGGGTGCGCAAGGTGCGCCTGACAGGGGGAGAGCCTCTGGTAAGAAAGGGCATTCTGGAGCTGATTAAGGAGATTCGCCATATAGAGGGCATAGAAGTCCTATCTCTGACTACCAATGGGGTGCTTTTGCCGGAAATGGCGACAGATTTGCGGTCAGCAGGGGTGGATTATGTAAACGTAAGCCTGGATACCTTGGATGAAGATACCTTTTCCTTCCTGACCCGCCGCCCGCTACTTGCCAAGGTGAAGGAGGGGCTGCAGGCTCTGGAAGAGGCTGGCTTTACGGATACAAAAATAAACTGCGTGCCTCTGGCCGGGGTAAATGAAGCGGATGTGCTGAAGCTGGCGGAACTGGCTCGGTCAAAGCCTCTCAAGGTGCGTTACATAGAATTGATGCCCGTGGGCTGCGCCTATCGATCAGGTCTTAGGGGCATTCCCATGGATGAAGTGCGCAGGATGCTAAAGGAGGCTTATGGCGCTTTTGTGCAGGTCGGGCAGGGCAAAAGCCTGCGTGGCCCGGCGGAATATGTGCGCCCCGCAGGCTTTGCCGGGCAGCTTGGATTTATAGATGCCATGGGGCATAAGTTTTGCAATAGCTGCAACCGGGTAAGGCTCACAGCGGAAGGTTTCTTGAAACTATGCCTTCATGCAGGAGCCGGGCTGGATGTCAGGGATCTGCTGAGGTTGGGCGCAGATGACAGGAAACTTCTGGAAGCCTTGTCCCAGGCAATCTACCATAAGCCGGCAGAGCATTATTTCCTGGATGCGGACAAGGAACAGGACAGCCGCTACATGTATCAGGTAGGAGGATAATATAATGGGCGAGATTAAGGCAATTTGCATCAGCGAGAAAAGGGGCACCCAAAAACACGCCGTGGAAGAAGCGGTATTTGTTACGGAGCATGGCATCAAGGATGATGCCCATGCAGGGGACTGGCACAGGCAGGTCAGCTTCCTGGGGTGGGAGGAAATAGAAGAATTTCGCCACCGGGGCGCACAGGTAGAGCTGGGAGCCTTTGGGGAAAATGTGGTAGCTGAGGGTTTCTGCTTCAAGGAGCTGCCTGTGGGCACCAGATTGCGCTGTGGCAGTGTTTTCTTTGAGATTACCCAGATTGGAAAAAAATGCCACAGCCATTGCGCCATCCATCAGCAGGTGGGGGACTGCATTATGCCCCGGGAGGGCGTGTTCGCCAGAGTCCTTCATGGCGGTACCATACGCAAGGGGGATATGCTGGAAATTGCAGAAGACAACCTGCCTCTGGAAGCGGCCATTATCACCGCCAGCGACAAAGGCTCCAGAGGGGAGCGGGAGGACAAAAGCGGTGACAGGGCTGAGGCCATGCTCAAAGAAGCGGGTTATGAGGTGGTGCATCGCACGATAGTGCCCGACGAAAAGACAGAGCTGGTACAAAAAATGAAAGAATTTGCCGATGAGGGCATTGCCTTGGTGGTTACCACCGGAGGAACGGGCTTCTCTGTAAGGGATGTGACCCCGGAGGCGACATTGGAAGTATGCGAAAGGCTGGCTCCCGGAATCCCGGAGGCCATGCGGGCATTATCCATGAAGGTCACGCCCAGGGCCATGCTGAGCAGGGCTGTGGCCGGCATCAGGAAAAGAACTTTGATCGTCAACCTGCCGGGCAGCGCCAAGGCCGTGGAGGAATGCCTGGGCTTTGTGCTGCCGGAACTGCGCCATGGCATCGATATTTTGCGCGGGGAGGCAGGAGAGTGCGGGCGGAAATGAAAGATAAGTCTTGGGCTGACATAGCCCTGTTGCTTGTGGCTGGAGGGGAAAGCTCCCGCATGGGCTGTGACAAACGCTGGCTGGAAGTGGGCGGCATGGGGCTTTTGGAGCGCACTTTGGCCAAGGCGAAAGCTGCAAACTTTGGCGAGATTCTTCTGTGCGTGGAAGAAGACCTGCCTGAACTCAGGGAACTGGCTGAGAAATATGGAGCAAGGCTGAGTTTTGACAGGGTTCGCCATAACGGGCCTATGGCCGGTCTGGCAGAGGGACTTGCCTCCACTCATAAGGAATGGACACTGGCTGTATCCGGCGATATGCCCTTCCTTGATTTTGAGATCCTGCGTCCGTTGCAGGAAAGAGGTATGTCTGAGGTCAAGGCTGTTATGCCTGTAGTTCAGGGAAGAAGGCAGCCTTTGGCTGCATTTTATCACAAGTCCCTGGCGGACTCCTTTGGCAAGTCCTTGGCACAGGGTCAGCGGAGGCTTTACAGCCTCCTTGGACAGGTGCCTCATACAGAGGTGGCACTAGAGACTTCCGAGGCGGCTTTTTTCAACGTGAACACTCCCGCCGACCTTCGATTGGCCAGGGGGAGAATGGCCAATCGTGACAGGAAAGTGCCCATTGTTTCAGTGGTTGCCCCTGCTTCCGGCACCGGCAAGACGACCTTTATTGAAAGGCTGCTGCCCAAACTGCAAGACTATGGCTTGCGGGTGGGGGTAGTGAAAAGCGATGCCCACGGTTTCCAGCTGGATATGGAAGGGAAGGACAGCTGGCGTTTTACCAAAGCCGGGGCCAAAAGCGTGGCGGTGGTTTCTCCCACGGGCTGGGTGCTTATGCAGGAGACGGATGAAAGGGCTTCTTTGGAGCAGGTAGCCGCCAAGATGGAGGGAATTGAACTGCTGCTGACAGAAAGCCGCACCCACGGCACCTGCCCGGCCCTTTCCCTATGGCGGGGCAAGGGGGAGCCTATGGCCGGCGATGATGTAGTGGCTTTGTTTGCCAAGGGTCTTGCTTCTGGCAGTGTGCGGGGGATATTGCAGCTGGATTTGGATGATGTGGAAGAGGCAGCCAGGCTCTGCCTGTTCTTGATGGGGAGATAGGAGGTGTTCTTTTGGAGCAGGAAACAGGCGGAACGCTCAATCACTTTGATGCCCAAGGCAAGGCAATTATGGTGGATGTTGGGGAAAAGCCCATCACCCAGCGCACGGCAGTGGCCAGCGGCAGGATTTTTGTCAATGAAGCTGTATATAAGGCCATAGCAGAGGGAACGGCCAAGAAGGGAGATGTGCTGGGAGTGGCTCGGCTGGCAGGCATTATGGCAGCCAAGCGCACCAGTGACATGATTCCTCTTTGTCACCCGCTGTTTTTATCCAAGTGTGCCGTGGATTTTGAAATGCAGCCAGAGGGCAGGGCAGTGAAGGCTGTTGCCACTGTGAAGACCAGCGGCCAGACCGGGGTGGAGATGGAGGCACTGCATGCTGTAAGTGTGGCCTTATTGGCCATTTACGATATGTGCAAGGCCCTGGACCGGCGCATGGAGATAAGAGATATTCACCTGGAGAGAAAAGAAGGGGGCAAAAGTGGCACTTTCATAGCAGCAAAATCTTGATGAGGGATTGGGGCTGTGAAAGGTCATTTTTGTGTGATGTGACTATGGCAATATACAAAATGGGACAGAATAGGGGTTATAATCAGTAATACAAAGTTTGCGCCGTGCAGGTTTCTAAGGCTTCCTAAAAACAACATCGTTGAAACAACAGGTTGCGCGCTGTGACATTTGTTACAGCCATATTTTCCAAGATGTGCCATAATGAGGGCATGGATGTTGAACTGTGTGAAAAAGGGGAGAGTTTCTATGGAAAACAAGATGTTTTGCTTCCAGTGCCAGGAGACGGCGGGCTGCAAGGGCTGCACGCAGTCAGGGGTCTGCGGGAAGAAACCGGAAGTGGCGGCGATGCAGGATCTGCTCATCTATGCCACCAAGGGGCTGTCGGCGGTCACCGCCCGTCTGCGTGAGGAGGGGAAGCCCGTAGCGCGGGAAACCAATCATTTGGTGACGCTGAATCTCTTTGCTACCATCACCAATGCCAACTTTGATGAAGCAGCCCTTCGGAGCCGGGTGGAGGAAACTCTGGCTGTCAAGGACGGGCTTTTGGCGAAGCTGGCAAGCAAGGACGATTTGCCGGAGGCGGCAGTTTGGAACGGAGCCCCTGCAGAATTTGCTGAAAAGGCATCCCAAGTGGGCATCCTGTCCGAGCCAAATGAGGATATCCGCAGCTTGCGGGAGCTCATTACCTACGGTCTGAAGGGATTGTCCGCCTATCTGTGGCATGCCAATGTGCTGGGCAAGGAAGACGACACCATCGATGCCTTCCAGCAGTCCGCCCTGGCAAGCCTGCTGGATGATTCCATGAACGGGGAGGCTTTGACGGCCTTGGCACTCAAAACGGGAGAGTGGGGCGTGAAGGGAATGTCGCTCTTGGATGAAGCCAATACCACATCCTACGGGAACCCCGAAATCACAAAAGTGGATCTTGGTGTACGAAAAAACCCCGGCATCCTCATTTCCGGCCATGACCTTCGGGATCTAGAAATGCTTCTGGAGCAGACGGCAGGCTCCGGCGTGGATGTCTACACCCATGGGGAGATGTTGGCAGCTCATTACTATCCCGAGTTCAAGAAGTATCCCCATTTCGCAGGGAATTACGGCAATGCCTGGTGGAAGCAGAAAGAGGAGTTCGAGGCATTTGGGGGGCCTGTCCTTATGACCACGAACTGCATCGTGCCGCCGAAGGATTCCTACCGTGAGCGGCTTTTCACCACGGGAGCCACCGGCTTCCCGGGTTGCCACCATATCCCAGAAGCATCCGGGCAAAAAGACTTCACGCCGCTCATCGAATTGGCCAAGAAATGCCCGCCGCCCCAGGAACTGGAAACAGGAGAGATCGTTGGAGGCTTTGCCCATGCCCAGGTGCTGGCACTGGCAGACAAAGTGGTGGAAGCCGTGAAATCCGGAGCCATCAAGAAATTTGTCGTCATGGCCGGATGCGACGGGCGCATGAAGAGCCGCGCTTACTACGAAGAGTTTGCCAAGGCACTGCCGGAGGACACCGTCATCCTCACGGCGGGCTGCGCCAAGTACAAGTACATCAAGCTGGAGTTGGGAGACATCGGCGGCATCCCGAGGGTGCTGGATGCCGGGCAGTGCAACGACTCCTATTCCCTGGCCCTTATTGCCTTGAAACTGAAGGAAGTCTTTGGGCTCAAGGATATCAATGAACTTCCCATCGTATACAATATTGCCTGGTATGAGCAGAAAGCCGTCATCGTTCTTTTGGCCCTGCTGCATCTCGGCGTGAAGAACATCCATCTCGGCCCCACACTGCCGGCCTTCCTGTCGCCGAATGTGGCAAAGGTTCTGGTGGAGAACTTCGGCATCGGCAGCATAACCAATGTGGCCGATGATATCAAGTCCATGATCGGATGACAGTTCCTAAGCGGAAAGCGGGTGGATGCCAAGTGAAAGATGGAAAATGGGCGGTTCTGTATTCCACGGTAACAGGGAATACGGAGCAGATTGCCCGGCGGATTGCCCAAGCAGCCGGAGACGCCGATATTTTCCCCATGGCCGATATGCCGGAGGATCTGTCTCCCTATGAGGTGGTGGCCATCGGGTATTGGCTGCGCCTGGGCGGGCCGGATCCCAAGACCATGGGATTCCTTCCGAAGGTACACGATGCCAAGGTCGTCCTGTTCCAGACACACGGGACAGATCCCGGCAGCGAGCATGCCGTGACGGCTTTTGCCCGCGCGGCCTACCTTCTGGGGGAAGGCTGCGAGATTTTGGGAACCTTCGGTTGCCAAGGGAAAATCAATCCTGCGATGATCGAGAGACGCAAGCATTCTGATCCCGACGATCCCCATGTGGGAGAAAAGGCGCAGCGCCGCTGGGAACGAGCCGCCGCGCACCCAAATGAGGAGGATCTTGCGATGGTTGCGGAATTCGTAGCGCAGATGAAGCGCAAGCTGTCCCTGCGACAGAAGTACCGGGAGAAAGATGCTCAGAGAAACGCTGATTATACTCGCGGGCGATAAAATTTACCAAGGTTCCTGTCTATCATGACCGCATTTATTCCACCTGTGCGGTTGCTTATAGCCCGAAATGGCGCGGGTTAAGGTTTTTGGTTTTTCGGTGCATCGTCACGGGATGTCATCGAGCCAGACTTCTTGCAGCATCACGTGACCAACCCACAGGTGGAAATTTATGCGAAACGTGGAGGTGGCATCATGCAAATCGAAGCAGCGGACTCCGTGCCCATCGGCCATCCGGCAAGAACCTACCATCAGGGAAACCTTGCATTGGAAGCATTGCTTGATGAACTGGAGCGGAACATGGCGGAAGCAGAGGATGCTTCCGCTATTTGCCGTGAATTTCCAAAACTTATGGCAATTCATCAGCACTATGGCATCAAGGAAATGCTCTTTATGACGGTACTCTATCGACATGGCGTTACAGGCCCGTCTCAGGCACTGTGGAAAGCCGATGATGAGATCAAAAAGGAAATACGGGCACTCGTTCGTGACCTTTTGCCGACAACCTGCATGGAGCGCAAAGAGCGAATGGTTGCGGTCATGACGCGCTTGCGGGAAATGGTTTCCAAGGATGAGAAAATTCTTCTTCCTATGTCCCTTCGTTTTTTCACGATAGAGGATTGGTATATGGTTTACCGGGACTCACTGCTTATGGGGGCAGGATTTTTGCCGGAGATCCCCCATTGGGAGGAGGGGGATGTCTGGTGTGAAAAACGGCTCAAGGAGGAAACAGCGAAGCTAAATGACAGCAGGGTTAAGCTACCTACAGGGGAATTGACCCTGGGAGAGCTCAAGTGCCTCTTTTCTCATTTGCCATTGGACATTACTTTCATTGACAAGGACGATGTTCTGCGTTTTTTTTCTCGATAATCTGCGGAAAGCCTCCGTCAAGGCGAAAATGATAACCCTTGCCGATAAACTCTCCAATATGCGAATCACCAAACGAACCTTTAACGAAAAGGGAACGGATATGTGGCGGGGGGTTCATCAAACAGACCATAACCTCCAAGGCTGGTATTACAAGAGCATTTTGGGCTGTGTTTCCGAATTGAAAGATACTGCCGCATACAAGGAATACTCCGAACTTTGCGATTATGTTTTCGGAGAGTGAGAGGAAAACGAAGGTGAATATTTTTGATTCGGTAAAACATCTGTGTGAGAGAATTGACAAAGACTGAAAAGATATGGGGAGCGACGAGCCATGGGAACTCAATATAGGGCGCATTGTCCTAAATGCGGGTATAACACAAATATTTCGCTCGGCGTTGGTTTTGCCTATCCTCAAGTGTACGCCGATGTTCAAGAAAAGGGTAAGCGCGGTGAGTTGGGAGATGATATAAGGGACTTTTTCGCAGGGCATCCCGATGGTATAATCGATCCAGAACCCGTAATATTGCAGTGCGAGAAATGCGGAGAATATGACTATGGATCTTCGCTCAGAATGTATGTCCCTAAAAAATCAAAGAAACTGCGAAACGTAGTACGAGGAATTTGGTCTACAGCCATGCCTTTTCATAATGCTGAATACATTCCCCCCGGAGAATTTGAAAATAACTACAAGCTTTATAAAGAGCATCTGCATTTTTGCCAAAAATGCGGCGGCAATATGAAAATGATTTCCGAACAACACATAAACAAGTTGAAGTGCCCTCGTTGTGATGATACCTTTTTAACCGCCGAAATATGCGCTCTTTGGGATTGACACATTATTGTCGCTTCTAATCAAGGTTTGGATTCATCCGCATTAGCGCTGGCTTCTATCATCTTCGTAACCACATGATTTAGCTCCGAAGCATTTTTCTTGGTAATCACGGGCTTTCCCGTTCCTTCCTCAATAGCTTTGCGGGCATCGCCGGCAACTTTACCGCCTCGTTTGGCTACGGAGATATTTTCCGAAAAGCCTTGAGGTTGTTCTGTCTCGGAAAATTCCTTCGTAGCCGTTTCCGCCAACATATTAAGCACCAATTCCGTAGTGCTCATATTGTCCCGCAGACTCTCCTTCTTCAGTCCTTTCAAGTTTTTGTACTGCCGAGTGGTCATACCGCTCCAAGCTCGGGTGAGTTCGTCGGTTAAAATAGCATATTCCTTGCCTTGGGTAACGCCACGGTCTTTCCATTCATCGGTGAGTTCCTTCCTTGCGCTGATAGCCATAAGCCGCTGGTTAATCCACTCTCGAGTGTAGCCCTTGCGCTCGTAGGTGACCACCAACCGCTTGGCGATAAGTTCCGGATCGAGAGTCTCGTCAATGCGCTCCCGCCCAACTTGCGCCAACCACAGTTTGAAGGGTTCGGCTTTCTTGGAGGGAATGGACTGGATGATGCGGAGCAGTTGCTCGGTATTCGCCACATCTGTCAGTCGCCGTTTGCCGTCGGCGGCTTTCATTTTCAACTGCTTACAATTTGTAAGCAGTTGATTTGCCCCCTCTTCATTAAGGCGTTTCTTCAGCACTGCCCAATAGGTGCTGGCGTGCCGGGCATCCGGCTGATCCGTCAGCACGCCCACCGCATCAACGATTGAGAAATACCACTCTTCCTCTTCTTCGTTCCAAGCGGTGCGAATGGGCTGGTCTTCGTAAAGTTGCAGATTTTCGGTGTTCATGAATTTATTCTCCTATACCTTTTCCACCAACGCCTGATACATTTTCATCAATTCCGCCACGCAGCTTGCCTCGGTCATACTCCCCACATCGAATCCATAGGCTTGCATCACGGCTCTGTCGTTGGCTTGGTGGGCTTTGCGTAGTTCCGGTGGCATGGTAACCTCGTCATAGAGATCCGCTAAGGTATAATTGGGATATAGATTCCGTGCGTCCAGTATGCCTTGCGCCGTTTTTTCGATGAGGCTCTTTTGCTCCTCTGTTGCCGTTGGCCACGGGAAGCAGTTGTACACGATGGACTTGGAATAGCGATAGTCGCTCTTTAATCTGCCAGCAACGGTACGCATCCATGCCATATGCACATTGGAAATCAGCACGCCAAAATGATACAACGAGGCATCTGCCAGAACGGCGGCTTCTTGACTGACGATATGGCTCGGCGGCAAAAATCCGATAGGGATATATCTTCTACGCTCCGATGATGTGCGCGGTATGATGATATAATTGTCGGTCGGCTGGGCAATGAAGAAAAAAAGGTGTGGGGTATTCGCCTTTTCTCTCGTCGGCTTGGCCGTGCTTTTCTCCCGCATGGCCTTGACTGCCTCAAGACGGCGATGCAGTTCCTTGCTCTTGCGGATATCCGGTAGCGGAATATCCACCAGCCAAAAGCAGTACCGCTCGATTTTATTGATGTACTCATTAGCGCCCACATAAGGACGAATATATTTTTCCAGTTGCGGCTCCCTCGATAGAACATCCTTCTTCTCTTCGGCTGTCAGTATCAAGTTACCGCCATCGCTAGGTTTGTTGCCCAACAGCATCTTGGGGACGTTGCAAAGAGGCTTGGAACGGCTCTCCACCAGAATATCGGGGGCATCAACGATATATGGACTGATGTTTTCTGCCTCAATAACGCTACTGCCGGAATAGATTCTCTTGGCAGCCCTCAGATTTTTGGGGCATATGCCCATAATGACACAATGGACGGCGGCCTTTTCCTTTGATTCGGAGTCCCATCGAAATGTTCGATGGGCAAAGATAATCTGCATGGCGTAATCGCCCATGATTTTCGACCACAAAGGCACGACCTGTTCGCCTTGCGTGATGGAGTTGGTGGAAACAAACGCCGTTTTTATATTTGTGCCCTGCATAAATTTGGCGGCAATATGATACCATGCGCCAACATAGTCAATGCTATGGGACAGTTTTCCCTCTCCAAACACCGCAACGGCATCGGATTTCTGTTCCGCTGACATCATGGAGGCTCCCACAAACGGAGGATTTCCGAAAATGTAGCAACACTTCTCCTTCGGAATAACATCTGTCCAATCCATCCGCAGTGCGTTGCCTTCCACAATATGGGCATTTGTCTTAAGCGGAAGAAAATCCAGATTCAAATGGATGATATTTTCAGTCTCCTGCAATGCTTGGCTCTCCGCAATCCAAAGAGCCGTCTTGCTGACGGTGACGGCAAAGTCATTGATTTCGATGCCATAGAACTGGTCAATGGAAACCTTGATGGGGTTGTGTTCCCCAGCGAAACCAAAAGTCATCTCTCCGCCCATTAGTTCGCTGATGACTTCGTTCTCCAACCGACGAAGGCTGATGTAAGATTCCGTGAGGAAATTTCCGCTTCCGCACGCTGGATCTACGCAGTAAATCGAGGCCAATTTGTTCTGGAAATCCGTGAGTTTTTGCCGACGGAGTTTTACCGTTTTGATGGACTTGATATCCGAAAGTTCCTTTTTCAAATCGTCCAAGAACAACGGGTCAATGACTTTGTGAATATTCTCAATGGAAGTGTAGTGCATCCCACCGGCTCGGCGGGTAACGGGGTTGAGGGTCGATTCGAATACCGCACCGAAGATAACTGCTGATATAGCCGACCAGTCAAACTGTTCGCTGGCTTGATGAATGAGCAAATCAATAATGGCAGGAGTGAACTTCGGTATCTCGATTTTCTCCCCGTCAAAAAGACCGCCGTTGACATAGGGAAACGCCGCAAGCTCATCGTCCATGTACGCATCTCGATCCTCCGGCTTGGTAGCCAGAACTTCGAACAAGTCCAAAAGGGCGCGTCGCATATTTCTTTCACGGTAAAGCAGAAGATACTCCCTGAACATATTTCTTTTGCCCAACACGCCCGCCGACTCAGCATAGAGCAAGAATACCAATCGGACGCACAGCTTGTTGAGCGATTTGAGGGTTTCTGGATTCGTAGGGTCTTTGTATTCCTTGAGAAGAGCATCGTAGAGACGACCGACAATCACTCCGGCTTCCTTGGATACCTGAGTTTCACGGACAATATCACGGCTTTTCACATTCACAAGAAACTGTAGCCGATATGCCTCATGCTCCAGATTTTTTAGCAGAATAATCTCTGGGTCTGCGCCGGGATGCTCCATATCGTAAACTCGGAACTCGGCGAAATTGCAAGCCACAATCCATCGAGGCCGCTTGGAATATGGCTGTTCATCAGCGTAACGTTTGGCTTGCTGATAGGGCGTGAGAAAAGTCCCGTCCGATTGTTGGATGGGTTTCGACAAGTCTTTGCCGAGGGACTTCTGCTCGATGATGACATGCGTCTCCGAGATACGGGCATCAATGAAGGAAACATGCCCCAACTTCACCTTATCCTCGAAGGTGATGAACCCGAAGGGCTGAGACACACCATACACCTGTTGCAGCAGTTCCAGCCAAAAGGTCTGGGTGTGCTGTTTCTCATCCCCTATGCCTTGCCATTTAGCAGCGAAAGCCTTGGCTGCTGTTTTTTGCTCGGATTCTTTCATGTTCCTTGAGCCTCCCAATGAATATCCGTTCCAGTATGATTATTCGCCGTGTTGTGTAAATTTCCTTTTTATCCAATGCTCGAAAATGACCGAAAACATGCCATGAGCATAATGTGGATGCTGCCTATTCTGATGGCACATCTTCCAGGCTATTGTACCAATCGGTAAGGAAACGCAAAAATTCCCCACTTGGTTCATCGGCAATTTCCTTCACATCCACACGCCGCACATCACCGAGGTTGGGCGTGTTGCCCATGAGAGCAGCAATTTCTTCTTGCCGAAAGGCATACAACACATCGAGCGCCGGACCATGCGGCAAAACATCGTCCGTGTCGAATTGCCGACGCTCCTTGCCAATCTCCGATGAGAAATGCTTTTTGACATCCGTGTATAGACGCAAATCATCTGCTGTTGCATCCACCCCTTCAAACGGTGACTCATCCAGAAGAGCATTTAGCTTTATACGCAGGTAGGGTATAGGACAATTCCTGAAATAGAACAGCAGCATAAGGGCAAGGTTATGCTCGCCCATGGACATATCATAATTCTGCGGCTCATGGATACGGTCGGCAAAGGCATCCTCGGCGGCGATTTCCATCAAGGCTTTTTTATGT
>JAGBLH010000166.1 GCA_017635515.1 Selenomonas sp. | reverse complement strand
GGGTAGCAGTGGTGAAGCCGGGCCGCGTCCTCTTCGAGATGGACGGCGTGTCCAAGGAAGTTGCCCGCGAGGCAATGCGCCTTGCAGGCCACAAGCTCCCCATCAAGACCAAGTTCGTGACCAAGGAAGACACTGTAGCAGAGGGTGGTGAAGCATAATGAAGGTTAATGAGATTCGCGAGATGAGTGCGGAGGACATGAGCCAGAAACTTGCTTCGCTCAAAGAGGAGCTCTTCAACCTCCGTTTCCAGCTCGCCACCGGCCAGCTTGACAACCCGATGCGTATCAAAGATGTGAAGAAAACGATCGCCCGCATCAAGACGATCCAGCGCGAGCAGGCTGCCAAGGCCTAAGGCGCCAAACAAGTGATATGCAGAAGGAAGGAGGCTCCCTAATGAGCGAAAGAAACGTACGTAAGACTAAGGTCGGCAAGGTTATTTCCGACAAGATGGACAAGACCGTCGTGGTTGCTATCGAGGAGATCGAGCAGCACAAGCTTTACAAGAAGCCGGTCAAGAGGACTGTGAAATTCCATGCGCATGACGAGAAGAATGATGCGCATGTTGGCGATAAGGTGTCCCTGATGGAGACCCGTCCCCTTTCCAAGACCAAGCGCTGGAGAGTGGTCGAGGTTATCGAGCGCGCTAAGTAAGCCAAATACACGAAGAAGGAGGTTACATAATGATTCAGCAGCAAACTATCCTGAATGTTGGCGACAACACGGGCGCGAAAGAAATCATGTGCATCCGCGTGCTTGGCGGCTCTTACCGCAAGTATGCTAACATCGGCGACATCATCGTCGCAGCAGTGAAGTCCGCAGCTCCGGGCGGCCAGGTGAAGAAGGGCGATGTCGTGAAGGCAGTCGTCGTTCGCAGCGTGAAGGGCCTGCGCCGCGCTGACGGTTCCTATATCCGTTTCGATGAGAACGCAGCCGTCATCATCAAGGAGGACAAGACTCCGAGGGGCACTCGTATTTTCGGACCGGTAGCCAGAGAGCTTCGCGATAAAGACTTCATGAAGATTGTCTCTTTGGCTCCTGAAGTACTTTGATTCGTGAGGAGGTGCTATTTTGTCACTCGTTAAACTGAACGTGAAGAAGGGCGACACGGTAGTCGTGCTGTCCGGCAAAGATAAGGGCAAGCAGGGCAAGGTTGTGGCTGCTATGCCGAAGAAGGGCAAGGTTGTCGTTGAGGGCGTGAACAAGGTGAAGCGTCACACGAAGCCCAATGTCAAGGCTCCTCAGGGCGGCATCCTGGTGAAGGAAGCTCCCATGCATGCCTGCAAGGTCATGCTGGTCTGCCCCGCTTGCTCCAAGGCTACCCGCGTAGCACACAAGGAAGTCAATGGCAAGAACGTCCGCGTCTGCAAGAAGTGCGGCGAGACAATCGACCAGACCAAATAATAGAAGGAAGGAGGAAATACATTGGATAGATTACAGGAAAAGTACCAGAAGGAAGTTGTGCCGGCCCTCACCGAGAAGTTCGGCTACAAGAACGTGATGCAGCTTCCGAAGGTGGAGAAGGTCATCATCAACATGGGTGTTGGCGAGGCTGTGGGCAACCCCAAGGCTCTCGACTCTGCTGTGAGCGACCTCACCATCATCTCCGGCCAGAAGCCGCTGCTCACCCGCGCCAAGAAGTCCCTGGCTGCCTGGAAGCTCCGCGAGGGCATGCCCATCGGCTGCAAGGTGACCCTGCGCGGCGAGCGCATGTACCAGTTCCTCGACAAGTTCATGAACGTTGCCCTGCCGCGCGTCCGTGACTTCCGTGGTGTGTCCGGCACTGCCTTTGACGGCCGTGGCAACTACGCTGTGGGTCTCAAAGAGCAGCTCATTTTCCCGGAAATCGAGTACGATAAGATCGACAAGATCCGTGGCATGAACATTGTTATCGTTACGACGGCACAGACGGATGAGGAAGCCAGAGAGCTCCTGAAACTCATGGGTATGCCGTTCAAAGCATAAGAGGAGGAAAGAAGCTCATGGCAAAGAAGTCTATGGTAGAGAAGTGGAGCAAAGAGCCCAAGTTCTCTACTCGTCAGTACAACCGTTGCAAGATCTGCGGCCGTCCCCATGGCTATATGCGCAAGTTCGACATGTGCCGCATCTGCTTCCGCGAGCAGAGCTACGCGGGCGCTATTCCTGGCGTGACCAAGGCTAGCTGGTAATTCTTATTATTTGAAAGGAGGATATCGATTCATGGTAATGACTGATCCTATTGCAGATATGCTGACCCGTTTGCGCAATGCAAACTCTGTATTCCACGAGACGGTGGATGTCCCCGGTTC
The DNA here is from genome assembly GCA_017635515.1 of Selenomonas sp. Lineage (GTDB taxonomy): Bacteria > Bacillota > Negativicutes > Selenomonadales > Selenomonadaceae > Selenomonas_B. Next base: position 11,336 of record JAGBLH010000166.1, on the reverse strand, counting down.
CAAGATCAAGAGCGCTATCGCTGAGGTCTTGAAGGAAGAGGGCTTCATCAAGGACTATTCTTTTAATGAGGACAGCAAGCAGGGTGTCATCACGATTTCCCTGAAGTATGGCCCGAACCGCGAGAAGGTTATCTCCGGCATCAAGCGTATTTCCAAGCCTGGCCTCCGCCAGTATGCAAAGCACGATGAGCTGCCCCGCGTGCTGGGCGGCCTCGGCATCGCCATCATCTCCACTTCCAAGGGGATCATGAGCGACAAGCAGGCCCGCAAGGCCGGCCTCGGCGGCGAAGTCATCGCATACGTTTGGTAATTGAAAGATAGTCAGGAGGTGTACAGATGTCAAGAATTGGTAGAGCACCGATTGAGATTCCCGCTGGCGTAACCGTTACGGTCGGCGAGGACAATTTGGTGAAAGTCAAAGGCCCGAAAGGTGAGCTTTCCCGCCAGATCAGCCCGGAAATGAAAGTAACCATCGACAATGGCGTTCTCACTGTTGAGCGTCCGTCTGATGATAAGATGCACAGGTCTCTCCATGGCCTCTCCCGTACCCTCATCAACAACATGGTTGTTGGTGTGACGGAAGGCTATCAGAAGAACCTCGAGATCGCAGGTGTCGGCTATCGTGCCCAGAAGCAGGGCAAGAACCTGAACCTGTCCCTTGGTTTCTCCCACCCGGTTATCGTTGAGCCCCCCGAGGGCATCACCTTCGACGTGCCCAGCGCTACCGCTATCACGGTTTCCGGCATCGACAAGGAAGTTGTCGGCCAGATTGCTGCAGAGATCCGCAGCTTCCGTGAGCCTGAGCCTTACAAGGGCAAGGGCATCAAGTACGCTGGCGAGCATATCCGTCGCAAAGAGGGTAAAGCCGGCGCTAAGGGCAAGAAATAAGGAACTGACTCGAGAAAGGAGTGAATCTCTGTGCTTATTAAGGCAGATAAGAATAAGGCACGCCAGAAGCGTCATCTGCGTGTCCGCAACCATATCGCTGGCACTGCGGCTCGTCCGCGCCTCAATGTTTACAGGAGCCTTGCCAACATCTATGCTCAGATCATCGATGATGAGAAGGGCATGACCCTGGTTTCCGCCAGTACTCAGGACAAGGGCTTCGAGAATTACGGCGGCAACATCGAGGCCGCCAAGGCCATCGGTGCCGAGATTGCCAAGCGTGCTCTGGAGAAGGGCATCAGCGAGGTGGTCTTCGATCGTGGCGGCTATGTGTACCACGGCCGTGTGGCAGCTCTGGCTGAGGCCGCTCGCGAAGCTGGCCTGAAATTCTAAAAAACAAAGGAGGTAAATGAATGGCTAGAAATATGGACAACGAGACTCCGGAGTTCGAGGAGAAAGTTGTATACATTAACCGAGTTGCGAAAGTCGTCAAGGGCGGCCGCCGCTTCTCCTTCAGCGCCCTGGTTGTGGTCGGCAACAAGAAGGGCAAGGTCGGTGTTGGTCTCGGCAAGGCTGCTGAGGTTCCCGAGGCAATCCGCAAGGGTGTCGAGGATGCAAAGAAGAACCTCATCACTGTGGCCCTGAAGGACAACCGCACCATTCCCCATGAGATGCTGGGCATCTTCGGCGCAGGCCAGGTCATGATGAAGCCGGCTGCCAAAGGTACCGGTGTCATCGCCGGCGGCCCCGTGCGTGCCGTACTGGAGCTGGCAGGCGTTCATGATATCCTGACCAAGTCTCTTGGTTCTTCCAACCCGAACAACATGGTTCGTGCAGCCATGGAGGGCCTCAAGGCTCTCAAGCAGCCCGAAATCGTGGCTGAGCTTCGTGGCAAGACTGTCGCTGAGATTTTAGGTTAAGGAGGCTCTTTAAGCAATGGCAAAAGTAAAAGTTACGCTCAAGAGGAGCCTCATTGGCCGTCCTGAGACCCAGCGCCGCACTGTCCGTGCTCTCGGCCTGCGCAAGGTGAACTCTGTTTCCATCCTGCCGGACAATCCGGCTGTGCGCGGCCAGCTCCACAAGGTTGAGCATTTGATCTCTGTGGAAGAGATTGCAGAATAATTCTAGAGGACAGGAGGTGCAAGCATGAAGTTACATGAATTACAGCCCGCAGAAGGCTCCCGCAAGGAGCGCAATCGTGTTGGCCGTGGCCTCGGCTCCGGTAACGGCAAGACTTCCGGCCGCGGCATGAAGGGCCAGAACTCCCGCAGCGGCGGCGGTGTCCGCACCGGCTTCGAGGGTGGCCAGATGCCTATCTACCGCCGTCTTCCGAAGCGCGGCTTCAAGAATGTCTGGGCCAAGACCTATGCAGAGGTCAACGTTGAGAGCCTGAACCGTTTCGAGGATGGCGCTGTGGTTGATCCCGTGGCTCTGGTTGAGAGCGGCATTCTGAAGAATGTCCGTGACGGTATCCGCATCCTTGGCAAGGGCGAGCTCACCAAGAAGCTCACCGTCCGTGCCAACGGCTTCACCAAGTCTGCAGAGGAGAAGATCACCGCTGCAGGCGGCCAGATCGAAAAAATTGAGGTGAAGTAAGGTGCTCACAGCCCTTGGCAACATCTTCAAGATTCCCGAACTCCGAGATAAGATCATCTTCACTCTCATCATGTTCGCGATCTTCAGGATGGGGACACATATCCCCGTCCCTGGGGTTGACCCAACGGCGATCGAGCAACTTTTTGCCAATGGCAACCTCTTCGGTCTCCTTGACCTCTTCTCTGGTGGTGCTTTCAGCAAGTTTTCCATCTTTGCCATGAGCATCACCCCCTACATCAACGCGGCCATCATCATCCAGCTTCTGAATGTAGTCATTCCCACGCTGGAACAGTGGTCGAAGGAAGGGGCAGAGGGGCACAAGAAGACTACGAAAGTCACCCGCTACCTCACGGTGGTGCTGGCTTTCCTCCAGGCTATCGGCATGTCCATCGGACTCAAGGCTGCTATCCTGAACCCCAGCCCGGTGAATATCCTCATCATAGCGATCACCCTTACGGCTGGTACGGTTTTCCTGATGTGGCTGGGCGAGCAGATCACGGCACAGGGAGTTGGTAACGGCATATCCCTTATCATCTTCGCCGGCATCGTGGCAGCGCTCCCCAAGAACATCGGAACCATTTACCATTGCGTCCAGGCAGGCACCATCAGCTACTTCAGCGTGTTTATGTTCATGGTCATAGCTGTTGCCATGATCGTGTTCGTAATCCACGTCGAGACCGGCTTCCGCCACATACCCATTTCCTATACGAAGAGGGTAGGAGGGGGCCAGCGGGCATACGGCGGCCATTCCAGCCATATCCCCCTGAAGGTGAACCAGGCAGGCGTAATCCCCATCATCTTTGCGTCATCCGTGCTGATGTTTCCAGTGACCATTGCCCAGTTCATTGAAGTGCCCTGGGTAAAGACCGTTGCCAGTTATTTGCAGTGGGGAACACCATTGCAGACGGCACTGTACGTCCTGCTCATCGTGTTCTTTACTTACTTCTATACTGCGGTTACTGTAAAGATATCGGATATGGCAGAGAACCTCAAGAAATACGGCGGCTTCATCCCTGGCATCCGCCCGGGCCAGCCGACGGCAGACTATCTTGACCATGTCATGACCCGCATCACTCTGGCCGGCTCCATCTTCCTGGCCTTCATCGCGGTGCTGCCCAACATGATTGCGGCAGCCACCCACATCGAAGGCGTGTACTTTGGCGGCACGGCCCTGCTGATTGTGGTGGGCGTTGCCCTCCAGACCATGAAGCAGGTTGAGTCCATGGTGGTTATGCGCCACTATGAAGGGTTCATGAAATAAGGGGTCATAAAATAAGGAGGCACAAACATGCATATCTTGTTGATGGGCCCCCCGGGTGCCGGCAAGGGCACGCAGGCGGCTGCACTGGTGAAGGAGCTGGGCGTTCCTCATATCTCCACCGGGGATATGTTCCGGGCAGCCATCAAGGAAGGCACCGAGATGGGCAAGAAGGCCAAGTCCTTCATAGATGCCGGTAATCTGGTGCCGGATGAAGTGACCATCGGCATCGTCCGCGACAGGCTTGCCAAGGACGACTGCAAGAAAGGCTTCATCCTGGATGGGTTCCCCCGCACGGTGGGACAGGCCGATGCCCTGAAGGGCATCCTCTCAGACCTTGGCCTGACGCTTGACAAGGTGCTGAATATCAGCGTACCTAGTAGCGAGCTCATCGAGCGTGCTGTAGGCCGCCGCATCTGCAAGGCTTGCGGCGCCACCTATCACCTGAAATTCAACCCGACTAAGGTCGAGGGCAAGTGCGATGAATGCGGCGGCGAGCTTTACCAGCGCGCTGACGACACGGCTGAGACCATGGGCAATCGTCTGAAGAAGTACGAGGAGTCCACGAAGCCTCTCATCGACTACTACACAGCAGCAGGCGTCTATGCCGAAGTTGATGGCCGTCAGGACATCAGCAAGGTCACCGAAAGCCTGGTTGCAGTCCTCAAGGGCTGAAGGAAGTCATAAAAAGCTTCCAGAATGACATTGCGAGGGCGGCCCATGGTGGGCCGCCCCTTGCAATGATATAAATGAATTTAATAATGTTCTGTTGTTGGGCATGGCATTAGAAATGCAAAAAGCTCCTTTGGAATGACTTTGGCCCAACCAAGTTAATGTAAAGGGGAAGAACATGTCGAAACAAGATGTTATTGAAGTAGAAGGCAAGGTTCTGGAGGCACTGCCCAACGCAATGTTCCAGGTCGAGCTTGAAAATGGTCATGTTGTACTGGCTCATGTATCCGGCAAGATCCGCATGAACTTCATCCGTATCCTGCCAGGGGACAAGGTCACGATTGAGCTCACGCCTTATGACTTGACCCGTGGCCGTATAACCTACCGATTCAAATAAGGTCAGTTCCACTCGAAAAAATTTTTTGTTTTCCTGCAAAAAAAACTAGGCAGGGACGCAAAAAGATGATATACTCGAGAAATGACAGACTGACGATAAGGAACTGTGAAGAAATAAATTTCAGGCTATCACGCAGGATGAATTTTCCTGGACGAGGCAGAGGAGTGCGGCATAGCGGCGCTATGCCAAACGACGATAACGAAGTACAGGGAAATTTAGACAAGTGAGAGTTGAAATTTATTGATGAACAGTGACTACAGGAAAAGGAGGCATACTTTAATGAAGGTTAAGCCGTCAGTGAAGCGTATCTGTGAGAAATGCAAGATCATCAAGCGCAAGGGCCGTGTCATGGTCATCTGCGAGAATCCCAAGCATAAACAGAGACAAGGTTGATTATTTGATTTATAAGGAGGTGCTTTATTAATGGCACGTATTGCCGGTGTAGATTTGCCCCGTGACAAGAGAATTGAAATTGCTTTGACTTACATCTATGGTATTGGCCTTACGACTTCCAAGAAGCTCATCGCCATGACTGGCGTCAATGCTGATACCCGTACTCGCGACCTCACGGAGGACGAAGTGGTTAAGCTTCGTGATGCTATCGATAAGAACGTGGTGGTTGAAGGTGACCTTCGCCGCGAGCGTCAGATGGACATCAAGAGACTCGTTGATATCGGCTGCTACCGTGGCCGCCGCCACCGTCTCGGCCTTCCTGTCCGTGGACAGAACACCAAAAACAATGCCCGCACCCGCAAGGGCCCGAAAAAGGCCGTTGCAGGCAAGAAGAAAGACTAATGAAGGAGGGTTAACTGGTGGCAGTTAAGAAAGCAGTCCGCACGAAGAAAAAAGTTCGCAAGAACGTCGAATATGGCGTAGCGCACATCAGCTCTACGTTCAACAACACCATTGTCACGCTCACTGACAGGAGCGGCAATGCACTTTCCTGGGCAAGCGCTGGCGGCCTCGGCTTCCGTGGTTCCCGCAAGAGCACTCCGTTCGCTGCTCAGATGGCAGCCGAGACGGCAGCCAAGGCAGCTATGGAGCACGGCCTGAAGCAGGTCGAGGTCTATGTGAAGGGTCCCGGTGCCGGCCGTGAGGCAGCAATCCGTTCCCTGCAGGCTACGGGCCTTGAGGTCAGCATGATCAAGGACGTTACCCCGATCCCGCACAACGGCTGCCGTCCGCCGAAGCGTAGAAGAGTTTAATAGGAGGTGCATTTTTCTAATGGCAATTGATAGAGTTCCAGCCATTAAGCGTTGCCGTGCCCTCGGCCTCGAGCCCGCGGTAATCGGCCGTTCCAAGGAATCCAAGCGTCAGCCGCGCCGTACCAACCGCAAGGTGTCCGAGTATGGCCTCCAGCTGAAGGAGAAGCAGAAAGCAAAATTCATCTACGGTGTGCTGGAGAAGCAGTTCCGTGGATATTACGATAAGGCAAAGAAGATGCAGGGCGTCACCGGTGAGAACCTCCTCGGTCTCCTGGAGCGCCGCCTGGACAACGTGGTCTTCCGTCTTGGCCTCGCCAACACCCGTCGTCAGGCTCGTCAGCTGGTGAACCACGGTCACTTCACTGTGAACGGCAAGCGCGTGGATATTCCCTCCGCTCTGGTTTCCGTTGGCGATGTCATCGCTGTGTCCGAAAAGAGCCAGCAGGGCGCCTTCTTCAAGGAGCTCAAGGAGAGCAGCAACCATCTGTCCGCTCCCGCATGGCTCGAGGCTGACCAGGCTGGTCTCACTGGCAAGGTCACCCGTTTCCCGAACCGTGATGAAATCGATGTTCCTGTGAACGAGCAGGCTATCGTCGAGTTGTACTCCAAATAATGAGCTTTTGTGCCTTTGTGCATAGCGTTATTGTTATTTGAGGAGGTTACTTCAAGATGATCGACATCGAGAAACCGAAAATTGAAATTGCGGAGATCAGTGAGGACAACCGCTACGGCAAGTTCATCTGTGAGCCTCTGGAGCGCGGCTACGGCACCACCTTTGGCAACAGCCTGCGCCGCATGCTCCTGTCCTCGCTGGAAGGTGCTGCAATTACCTCCATCAGAATCGATGGTGTGCTCCATGAGTTCTCCACCATCCCCGGAGTACGCGACGATGTGACCAACATCGTGCTGAACCTGAAGCAGCTCTGCCTCAAGATGCAGGGCAGCGAGCCTCGCACCATCAGCATTGATGTGGAGGGTGAGAGGGAAGTGACCGGTGCCGACGTCATCTGCGGCGAAGACATCGAAGTGCTGAACCCCGACCTGCACATTGCTACGGTGAACGAGACCGGCAAGCTCAAGATTGAGATGATTGTTGAGCGTGGCCGTGGATATGCTTCGGCTGACAAGAACAAGAAGCCGGATGATGTCATCGGCGTCATTCCCATTGATTCCATTTTCTCCCCGGTGCAGCGCGTGAACTACACGGTGCAGGACACCCGCGTGGGCAATGTCACGGACTATGACAAGCTCATCCTGGAAGTCTGGACCGACGGTTCCCTGCGTCCGGAGGAAGCTGTCAGCAAGGCTGCCGGCATCCTGGTCATGCACCTGAAGCTGTTCCAGAACATGGACGGCCTTACGGAGGAGGAAATCGAGGAGGAGGCAACCTTCCCGGAGGAGGAAGTGGATACTTCTTCCAAGGTCCTGGAAATGACCATCGAGGATCTCGACCTCTCCGTGCGTTCCTTCAACTGCCTCAAGCGGGCTGACATCAACACGGTGGCAGACCTGGCCGAGAAATCGGAAGATGATATGATGAAGGTTCGCAACCTGGGACGCAAGTCCTTGGAGGAAGTCAAGAAGAAGCTCGAGGAGCTGGGACTTTCGCTCAAGCAGAACAACGATTGATAGGAAAGAGGGAAATAAATGAGACATAGTAAACTTAGCCGCAACGGTGCTGCTCGCAAGGCACTGCTGCGCAGCATTCTCACTTCCTTCTTCAGATATGGCCGCATCGAGACGACCCAGGCAAAGGCTCGCGAGCTCAAGAGCCTGGCTGAGAAGCTCATCACCCTCGCAAAGCGCGGTGACCTCAGCGCCCGTCGTCAGGCTATTGCCAGCCTGTCTGATGAAGACGTAGTAAGGAAGCTGTTCGATGAAATCGCAGGCAAGTACGCAGACCGCCAGGGCGGCTACACCCGCATCCTGAAGCTCGGCGTGCGCCGCGGCGATGCTGCTCCCATGTGCATCATCGAGCTGGTGTAATATCTAAGCACGGCAAAGGAACCGGCTCCGTTGGAGCCGGTTTTATTTGTATCTGTATGAAGTGAGGAGTGTAGCTATGAAATTTCAGGAAATCATCCTGGCTCTGCAGAAGTTCTGGTCTGAGCAGGGCTGCATCCTGGCCGAGCCCTATGATGTGGAAAAGGGCGCCGGCACCATGAATCCCTCCACTTTCCTGCGTGTCCTGGGTCCTGAGCCTTGGAACGTGGCTTATGTGGAGCCTTCCCGCCGCCCGGCTGATGGCCGCTACGGCGACAACCCCAACCGCCTTTACCAGCATCATCAGTTCCAGGTCATCATGAAGCCCTCCCCGGACAATATCCAGGAGCTTTATCTGGAGAGCTTGGAGCGCCTGGGCATCAATCCTGCCGAGCATGATATCCGCTTCGTGGAGGACAACTGGGAGTCTCCGACCCTTGGTGCCTGGGGCCTGGGCTGGGAAGTCTGGCTGGACGGCATGGAGATCACCCAGTTCACCTACTTCCAGCAGGTGGGCAGCCAGGATGTGAAGCCCGTGGCCTCCGAGATCACCTATGGTCTGGAGCGTCTGGCCATGTACATCCAGGGTGTTGAGAACGTCTACGATGTGCAGTGGACGGACGACTACACCTACGGCGATGTCTTCCATCAGAACGAGTATGAGCAGTCTGCCTATGCTTTCGACCTTTCCGACGAGGATTTGCTCTTCGAGCTCTTTGACAAGTATGAGGCCGAGGCTGTGCGGGTCATCGAGAAGGGCTATGTGCACCCGGCCTATGACTATGTGCTGAAGTGCTCCCATACCTTCAACCTGCTGGATGCCCGCGGGGCCATCTCCGTGTCCCAGCGCACCGCCTTCATCGGCCGCGTCCGCAAGCTGGCCCGCCTCTGCGCAGAATGCTATCTGAAGCAGCGCGAGGAACTGGGCTATCCTATGCTGAACAGGGGAGGGAAAAAGGCATGAGCAAGAACTTACTGTTGGAAATCGGTACTGAGGAAGTCCCGGCTCATGTGATGCCGGGCATCTTGAAGGAACTGGGGGAGAAGGCTGAGAAGGCTCTCAAGGAAAATCGCGTGGCCTTCGAAAGTGTCCGCACCATCGGCACTCCCCGCCGTACGGCCCTGCTGGTGCAGGGGCTGGCTGAGAGCCAGGAGGACGTGGAGAGTGAGAACCGCGGCCCCTCCGTGCAGATTGCCTTCGACGCAGACGGCAATCCCACCAAGGCAGCCCAGGGCTTTGCCCGGGGCCAGAAGGTGGACCCCAAGGATTTGGTGGTGAAGGATGGCTATGTGTACGCCATGGTGCATGAGAAGGGCCAGGCTACGGCAGAGCTCTTGAAATCCATCCTGCCGGAGCTGATTTCCTCCCTGTCCTTCCCCAACAATATGCGCTGGCGTGACCTGGACTTCAAGTTCATCCGTCCGCTCAGATGGATTGTAGCCCTGCTTGGCTCTGAGGTCATTCCCTTCGAGGTGGCAGAGGTGCAGTCGGGCCGGGTGAGCCGCGGCCATCGCTTCCTTTCTCCCACCCGTGACAAGAATGAGGAATTCGAGATTGCGGATGCTGACAGCTACGAGAAGGCCTGCGAGGAGCAGTTCGTCATCGTGGATCAGGAGCGCCGCAAGGCCATGATCCGTGAGCAGATTGAAGCAGTGGCCAAAGAGAACGGCGGTCAGGCGGAGATTTCCGAGGAACTGCTGGAGGAGGTGCTCTACCTCGTAGAGTATCCCACGGCTCTCTGCGGCAAGTTCGACGAAAAATATCTGCAGCTGCCTCCCGAGGCGGTCATCACCCCCATGCGCGACCATCAGCGTTATTTCCCGGTGAAGGACAGCCAGGGCAGGCTTCTGCCTCTGTTCATCACTGTCCGCAATGGCGGCAGGGAGCATCTGGAGACTGTCCAGCACGGCAATGAGCGCGTGCTTCGGGCACGCCTGGAAGATGCGCAGTTCTTCTTTGACGAGGACCGCAAGAAGAGCCTGGAGGAGCATCGGGAGAAGCTGAAGACCGTAGTGTTCCAGCAGGGACTGGGCAATATGTATGAGAAGTCCGAGCGTCTGGCTGAGCTCTCCGATTTCATCGCTGCTGAAATCAAGGCAGATGAGCAGACTGTCAAGCACGCTCACCGTGCAGCCCTTCTTTGCAAGGCTGACCTGGTCACGGGCATGGTGACGGAGTTCACCGAGCTGCAGGGCATCATGGGCCGCGAGTATGCCAAGCTGGACGGCGAGTGCGAGAAGGTGGCCATCGCCATCGACGAGCACTATATGCCCCGCTTCGCAGGGGACAGCCAGCCCCAGTCCGAGGCAGGCCGCATTGTCAGCACTGCCGATAAGATCGACACTATCGTGGGCACTTTCTCCCGGGGCAAGATTCCTACTGGCTCCCAGGATCCCTTTGCCCTGCGCCGTCAGGCTCTGGGCCTGGTGAACATGATGGTGGAGGCCAAGTGGCAGCTGAGCCTGAAGCGGGTAGTGGCTAAGGCCATGGATCTCTACGGCCTCACCGATGAGGCTGCCCGCGAGAAGATGCAGCAGGATGTGGCTGACTTCATGCGCCTGCGCCTCAAGAACGTGCTGGAAGAGGTGCGTTATGATGTGGTGGATGCCGTCCTAGCCGAGGTGGATGACCTCTACGCCGTGAGCCTCCGGGCCCAGGCTGTGCAGAAGTTCGTCGCAGGCGATGCCACCGCCCATATCCAGGCCTTCGTGCGCGTCTCCAATCTGGCTGCCAAGGCAGAGAAAGCCGGCTTTGAGGAGAGCCTTTTCCAGGCCGAGGCCGAGAAGACTTTGGGCCAGGTCTGCAAGTCCGTGGCAGGTTCCGTGGAGAGCCTCATTGCGGGTCAGGATTTCGTAGGGGCTATCGATGCCCTGACGGAGCTCACTGCTCCCATTGACAAGTTCTTCGAGGAGGTCATGGTCATGGACAAGGATGAGGCCATCAGGAACAATCGCCTGGGCCTCCTGAAGTCCATCGACAGCCTCACGGGCCGCGTGGCAGACTTCAGCAAGATTGTGCTGGCATGAAGCAAAGGCCTTCTCCTTGAGGGGGCACTTAGTGCGGTGTCAGCCGCATGTCTGATGGATGAGATGCGAAGTTTATAGAGAACATCCCTCGCTTTGGGGGATGTTTTTTATTTATGTGGACAAAAGCCAATAGATGGCGTTAGAATATATCTATCGTACATTTGTTTTGACTAGGGCGTGTTGATTAAATGAACTTGGCTCAGATTTGCGTAGATTGGCTGTCCATTGCAAGGCGACAAACCGGAGGCATAGCGGTGCTATGTCGAGGATTTGTCAACGCAGCAGGGACAGTCAAGATACGTGAAGATGGGCT
>JAGBLH010000165.1 GCA_017635515.1 Selenomonas sp. | reverse complement strand
GCTTAAGAGGACGGTTTGCTAAATCGTTAGGCTGGGTAACTGGTGCGGAGGTTCGAATCCTCTCCACTCCGCCACTACGAAACTTCAAGCTTCAGCTTCAGCTGGAGCTTTTTCTTTTGTGCGGAATCTTTCTTTGAAGGGAACCTGAGGGGAGCGGGCTTACTCTTGCTCAGCTGTTTCTATTATGCTATACTTTAGGCGGTATATACGTGTGTGCGATAAAGGAGCTTGGCTGTTTTGAAATGGTTTACGATCCTGGGCAAGGATAGATGGCAGCGCTATCTGCTTCCCATTATATATGCAGCTGTTGATTATCTGGCTGTGGTGTTGGCAGAGGGGTGTGCTGTGGCACTGCGTAATGCCACGGATTTTTGGCGGCATTCACATTACGAGATTCCAGACTCATATGAATATGTCTGGGTACCCCTGGTTTTCATCGTCTTCCTGCACTTGATGCATACATATCGTCAGGCTCAGCCTGTGGTGGATATGATACGACGTATTTTTTATGCGGTTCTGAACGGCTTGCTGGCCAGTGTATTGCTTCTATACTTGTTGAAACTGACGGATAGCGCTTCCCGTCTTTTCTTTGTATTCTTCGTTGCTTTTGCTTTGCTTTTTCTATATATAGGACGCTATCTTCTCTTGAAAGCCCTGAAACATTACAAGTATTTTCACGAACCAGTACTGCTAGTGGGAGCTGGTAGGACGGCAGAGAGGGTGCTGCGTTACTTTGATGGTGACTTGGGCTATCGTTACAACATCATCGGCATCATTGACGATAATCCGATTTCTGAGCGTGTGGTGCAGCAGTACCGTTATCTGGGGACCTTTGCCCAGGCGGAGAAACTAGTGCGGCGCATTGGCATCGCCACAGTCATCATAACCGCTCCTGGCCTGCCGCGAGATAAGCTGGCTAGTCTGATTGCCGAGCTGCAACCTCATGTTCGTAACATCGCCTTCGTGCCGGACCTTATTGGCACTCCTATGGCAGATGTGCAAGTTGATGTCCTCTTCAGCGAGGAAATCCTCCTGATGCGGTTGAAGAACAACCTGGCACGCACAGGGAACCGCTTCTTGAAGCGTACCTTCGATTTGGTGGCAACCGTATTGGGCAGTCTCGTCCTGTCGCCTTTCCTGCTGATCTTGGCCGTAATGGTGGCTATTGACAACCATGGCCGGGTCATTTTCGCCCATCGGCGTGTGGGGCGTGGCGGCAGGGAATTCCCTTGCTACAAGTTCCAGACCCTGATACCCGATGCCCAGGAGCGTCTGCAGGAATATTTGGCTGCGAATCCTGAGGCCCGCAAGGAATGGGAAGAAAACTTCAAGCTGACCAATGATCCCCGCGTCACGAAACTGGGGGCTTTCTTGCGTAAAACCAGTCTGGATGAACTGCCGCAGCTTTGGAATGTCATTGTAGGTGATATGAGCCTGGTGGGCCCACGGCCCATCGTGCAAGCAGAGGTGCCGCGTTACCATGAGAATATCCGCGAATATTACATGGTGCGTCCTGGCATCACAGGCATGTGGCAGGCATCTGGCCGTAGCGACACCACCTATGAAGAGCGCGTCGCCATGGACACTTGGTATGTACGCAACTGGTCTGTCTGGATAGATTTGGTCTATTTGTTCAAGACCTTCAAGGCTGTCTTTGTCGGCAAAGGTGCGTATTGATCGGGATGCTTCAAGTTTTATTTGGTCGAGGCATTGAGCGAGAAGTTTCAGGATAGAAAAACTGAAATGGCCTGATGCTTGCACGTCAGGGCACTAGGAATCTGTCTGCTTGGCAGTGGCATTCGGAAGGGAGTAGTTGTTTTTGGACATCAAAGTCATGGTGGCGGCGCACAAGCCCTATTGGATGCCGGAAGATAAAGTGTACCTGCCTGTGCAGGTGGGCGCAGCTGGGAAAGATGCCATTTCTCCGGTTTGGCAGCGCGATGATGAGGGGGAGAATATCTCCAGCCTCAATCCCTATTACTGTGAGCTCACGGCCCTTTACTGGGCCTGGAAGAATCTGGAGGCCGATTATATCGGCCTCTGTCACTATAGGCGCTATTTCGGCCATCTTGTGCTGCATGGCAGCCTGGAGAAGAAGCAGAGGTCCATCTTTTCCCAGGCTGACTATGAAAGGCTTTTGGCAGAGGCAGATGTGCTGTTGCCGAAGAAGCGCAACTATTACATAGAGACAGTCTACAGCCAGTACGCCCATGCCCATCGTGCTTCAGATCTGGAAGATATCAAGGGTATCATTGGGAGGAGATGCCCAGAATATTTGCCCGGCTGGGAGAAGGTCATGGGCAGCCGCAGGCTCCATATCCTTAATATGTTCGTCATGGACAAAGAGAACTTTCGGGCTTACTGTGAGTGGCTCTTCCCCATCATTGACGAGTTTGCCTCCCATTTCGACCTGGCTGACCCCTATGCCGCCCGCCTCTTCGGCTTCCCGGCAGAGAGGCTGTTCAATGTCTGGCTGGAGAAGCAGAACCTCAGGGTGAAGGAAGTGCCCATTGTCATGCTGGAGCCGGTGAACTGGCTCAAGAAGGGCGGGGCGTTCCTGAAGCGGAAGTTTGGCGTGTAGAGCAGAGAAATATTTGTCTGATTAGCGAGGTGCCATACTTGGATAGATTGTATGCATTTTCACATCAAAATGATGAGAAAAGAGCGCCCTTATATATCAAAGGCTTTCACGATGGTGCTGCGATAAAGCGTGGCCAGAAATTGGACTTCAGCACCTATTTCAATGTTTTCAGCCTCCAAAAATGGAAAGAATATACTACTCTGGACCAATTAGCTGTCAGGTTGAACACAAAAGGCAATTTCCGCATCAAATTCAGCCTGTACAGTGAATATGGAGTACAGATACTGCATGAGGAAGATTTTACAGGCCCGTATGAGCATGGTTTTTATACCAAGGATATAGATGGAATCTTATTGGGCTTTGAGATGGCTGCGCTGGAGGACGGCTGTGAGTATCATGGCGGAGCCTATTATGGCCAGTTTGTCGAGTCGAGGGACGTTGCTATTGGTGTGGGCATCTGTACCTATAAACGTGAGACCTACGTCAGGAAGACCATGTCTGCTTTGAAAGACCTGCAAGAGGCAGGGGCTTCCTGGCTGCATGTTCTGGTAGTTGACAATGGTAATTCTTTGGATGAAGTGGCGGAAGGTAGGATGCGTGTCCTTGCTAACAGGAATTTCGGCGGCAGCGGCGGTTTTACCCGTGCTATGCTGGAGTACAATGATGATGACAGCGTTGACTATGTGCTCCTGATGGATGATGACATAGACCTGGAACCCACGGTGCTCGAACGCAGCCACGCGCTCCTGTGCGGCCTGCGCAAAGAATATCAAGACAGCTTTCTGGCCGGGGCCATGCTTTCCCTGGACTGTCCGGTCATGCAGAGGGAAAATATCGCCTGGTGGCAATCTTTCCGCAGGCAAGCCTGGGGAAAGGATGTCGATGTATCTGAAGTTGCCAGCCTGGTGAGCAATGAACAGGCAGCAGGCCATGAAAACCAGTATGGCGGCTGGTGGTTTTGCTGCATACCCGTGAAGCGGATACGGGAAATAGGCTATCCTCTGCCCATGTTCATCAAGGGCGATGACATGGAATATGGCATACGCAACCACAGGCCAATTCTCGCCATGAATGGCATAGGTGTCTGGCATGAGGATTTCGTAGGGAAATTCAGCCCCGTCATCAACTATTACAGTGACCGCGGCATGCTGATACTCAACAGCTATGCAGATGGATGCGGCTGGGGAACTTTTGCCGTCAGTGCCATAGGACGGTTGGCAAGAAGCCTGCTGCAGGGGAAATTGCTGGCTCTCAAGATGTATGCGCAGGCACTGAAGGATTACGACAAGGGATTCTATGAATTGACCAGGATTGGTGCAGACGAGAAGATGGCAAGGCTGATCGAGCAGTCTAAAAGCCCAACCAGCTGCCTGGTCATTCTGCAAGTGCTTTGGCAGACGTTGAGTACGATTCTGGGATATCCAGCCAGCCATGCCAAGTACAAAGAATTCATGTCTGACAAGCTGATGGATGATAGATTCTGGAAGGAATATCTGGGCCTTTTGAAATGAAAACTAAATTGATGCATCAGGCAGAGAAACTGCTGATATTTTTCCTGACCTTTGTCTATTGGCTGCGAAACAGCTTTTCAAGAGAGGCTGGGAATGGCCATGCTGGAGAGAATAATATTCTCATCATCACCAGGGAAAATGGCATCGGAGACATCATCTGCCTACTGGGCGCTTTCAAAGCTCTGCAGGAGCTCTATCCTGCAGAAAAGGGATATAATATCTTCTTTGCTTCAGAAGAAAGTGCTTGCGGTTTTTTGGCCAGGATAGGCTGGGGACAGTCTCTGCAGCTGCTGCCGGTCAGATTGAAGAACAGGGCCTCTTGCCGGGACTACGCCTATTCGCATAAGCAGCTCTCCCAGTTTGCCTGGGAGCAGATATTTTCCCTGGGCCCGTTGGCCAATTATGACCGTTTGCTGTTGCTTGGTCTGAAGGCAAGGCGATATAACGTCCTTTGGGGGGGCATTGAGCGACGGGGCAGGCTGGGACGTTTTTTGGAGTCATTGCTCCGCCCTGTGTCCGGGATAGAGTTGAAATACGATACTATGCTGTTCGCAGTGTACGAGAAAGCACTGTCCTTCTTTGCCAGGCGGCAAGTGGAACTGGAGCTTCCGTACATAGAGCCGCTGCCAGCAGCTAATCCTATTCAGATTGAAGGGAATAAATACTGCGTGATAAGCATTGGCATTGCCAGCAATCATGTCAACAGCTTCAGAGCCTGGCCCATAGAGCGTTTTGTCGCGGTGGCAGAATTCATCTGCCGGGAACTGTCCCTTGACATGGTGCTTTGCGGGGACAAGGGCCAGCTGGAAGTGACCGGGGAGTTTCTGTCCCGGCTGCCTGAGGATTGCTTGCCCCGCATCCATGATCTGGTGGGCAGGACGAGCTTCGAAGAGTGGGTGGAAGTGACCCGAGGTGCTGAATTCGTATTTGGCAATGACAGTGGCTACATACATCTGGCGGCGGCGGTCAGGACAAAAGCCTTTTTTATCATGGGCTATCACAACTATGGCCGTTTTTTCCCCTATGAACTACCATCAGGGAAAGTGCCTGATGATTACCAGATGCCTGTACCTATCAGCGCTGAACGTCCCATTTGCACTTTCTGCAATTCGTTCTGGCTGCTTGAGGATAGCAGTGAAAAGCTGGCTGCCAAAGCGGTTTGTGACAGATGCGTGCAGGAAAAAGGCCTCTACAGTTGCATTGATGGTATTGAGGCGGGCCAGGTCATTGAAGTTGTCAAATCGTATATGGCCGGACGATAAATTAGTTGAAAATGCTATGCTTGGATTAGGACAGGGGGATAGAATTTGCATTATGTGATGGTTTATCCGCACAATGAATTTACGGAAATCATTTTCAGCGACCTGCTGAATCAGCCTCATGTCTCATCTGTGCGTTTGCGGGTTCCTTCAGCCAATAAGTTGGTAAATGATGTCAGGCGCATCCATACCAGCCATAAACTGCGGAAGCTCGTAAAACTCCCCTTTCAGGATATTTGGGCCAGGGAGATTCCCCAAAAGACCTGTCCCGGTGACTGCCTGATCTTTTGGATCACGGCCTTGCCGGAAGTAAGCCTGGAGTTTTTGCGCAAAGTGAGGCACAGCCAGCCTGGCGTGAAAATGGTGCTTTTGCTCTGGGATTCCCTGCATGGCAATTCGCCCCTGCTGCCCGAGGTGTGGCCCAAGATTTTTGACTTCAAGTGGGATCTGGTGGTCTCCTTCGACAGGGAGGACTGCCGTGAATTTGGCTTTGTCTGGATTGGTCAAAGCTACTATTCCCGGATGACGGGCCTGACACCTGTGGGGGAAAAAAGCGATATATACTATGTGGGCAATGACCGGGGCAGGTCAGGCCGTCTGCTGGCCATCTACAGGCATCTGCAGGCGGCAGGGGTCAGGTGCAATTTCTGCCTCTGCAAGGAAGCCAGTTTGAAAAAACGGCTGCAGATGGTTGTGTCCAGGGAGTGCGGCACGGAATATGACAGGGACGGCCTAAAGATAGGGTACCAGGACAAGCCTTACAAGCAGGTCTTGCAGGAATTGCTCAAGACCAACTGCATACTGGAACTGCTGCAGTCTGGCCAG
>JAGBLH010000164.1 GCA_017635515.1 Selenomonas sp. | reverse complement strand
TGGGACGTTATTACACAAAGAGGACTATATTACAGGCGGTCATGCCTTAGTGAATCCTTCGCATATACATGATGGCAATATTGTCACGGATGGAAAATTAACAATTACTGATGAAAAATATGCGGAATTGTCAGCTTACCATCTTTCCGAGAATGATGTTGTTATGGGCAGACGGGGAGAGATGGGGCGGTGTGCCGTTGTCAAAGAATCTGGATTGCTATGTGGTACGGGGAGCATGATTATCCGTTCATATGGAGAAGTAAGAGCCGACTTCCTGCAAAAAATTATCTCCTTTCCGTCCTTTAAGAAAACGATTGAGGATATGGCAGTTGGCCAGACCATGCCCAACTTGAATGTTCCTATTGTGTCACGCTTGGAAATAATCAAGCCGCCGACCAAGGTTCAAGATGACTATTATGCCTTTGTCGAACTCACCGACAAATCGAAATTTGCCGTTCAGCAAAGTATCGACACCTTGCAAACCTTGAAGGCCAAGCTGATGCAGGATTATTTCGGTTGAATCATAGAATAGGATGTGATTAATAATGCAGATTGAATCTTTGAAAGTTCGCAACTTCCGCGTATTCAACAATATAAAAGTGGAAAATATTCCCCCCATGGCTGTCTTTTTAGGAAAAAATGGCGCGGGAAAAACAACCTTTTTTGACATTTTCGGTTTCCTGCACGATAGCCTGAACAGCAATATCCGTTCTGCACTATCTAAACGCGGTGGCTTCCACGAAGTTGTATCTCGTGAACAAGAGGACGATATACAATTTGAAATAAAATTTCGTCCCTCCCCCAATGAACCAATTATCACCTACGAATTAACCATTGGTCTGAACGAGAAATCAGCCCCTATTGTAAAGAAGGAAGTGATGCGCTTCAGGCGTGGGCAGAGTGGCGCACCATGGAAAATTCTTGAGTTCGCCAATGGAAGCGGCGTAGCTGTCGAGGGAAATCTTAGTTCCTATGAAGATGTAAAAAACACCCCTCGCACCCCACAGCGCATATCTTCCCCTGACATCCTGGCCATAAAGGGGGTAGGACAGTTTGAAAATTTCCCTGCAGTTTCCTCTTTACGTCGTTTGATAGAGGATTGGTATGTATCTGACTTTCATATTGAAAGTGCCAGAAACAGACAAGAAGCAAACTACAGTGAAACTCTATCTACTACAGGAGATAATCTGGCACAAGTATCTAAATATCTATACGAAAACCATCGGGAGCGCTTTGATGCCATTATAGAGGCAATGAAGCGGCGTGTCCCCGGAGTAGATAACGTTGAAACCAAAGTCACAGAAGATGGCTATGTGATTTTACGCTTTCAAGACAGTAAATTCAAGAACCCATTTTCTTCTAAATTTGTTTCTGACGGCACAATAAAAATGTTCACTTATTTGTTACTTTTAAGCGAACCTAACCCCCATGCGCTTTTGTGTGTCGAGGAACCTGAAAACCAACTTTACCCGGAGCTATTAGCTGAATTAGCCGAGGAATTCCGCCAGTATTCCAATGTCGGAGGACAGGTGTTCATTTCTACTCATTCACCGGACTTCTTGAACGCTATTAGATTGGAAGAATTATACTGCCTTGTAAAATGTGATGGCTATACAAAAATCATTCGAGCTATGGACTTGCCATTAGTCAAAGCCCTTTATGATGAAGGAGATATGCTTGGCAGCTTATGGAGTGAAGGAATTTTGCTCAAGGAAGCTACAGAGGCCGGGAGGTTATAAAAGCAATGAAACTTGTATTTTTGCTAGAAGAACCTTCCATGAAGCATCTATTAGACATCCTGCTTCCGCGCATCTTGCCAAGTAATGTTGATTTTCTAACTATACAACATTCCGGAAAACGAGCATTGGAACGCTCTATCCCCATAAAACTGCGTGCCTGGAACGAACCTGGCGAAATCAAATTCGTCATTGTCCATGACCAGGATAACAAAGATTGCATACTGCTCAAAAAACAGCTTCTCCAACTTTGTAGCGACACAAATCGTCAGGTATTAGTGCGAATTGCATGCCAGGAAATGGAAGCATGGTATTTAGGAGATTTCAATGCCTTGTCCAAGGCATATAACAAACCCAAGCTGTTAAATTTTGCCAAAAAGAGCAAATATAGATACCCTGATGATATTCCTACCCCCAAAGAAGAATTGCGAAAAATAGTCCCAGAGTATCAACAAATTCTGGGTGCAAAAACTGTAGGACCATTTATGGATATAGAAAATAATACTTCCGTCAGCTTTCAACAATTTGTTACAGGAGTACGACGTATCGTTAATGAGTGATATTTTATTGTAGGCGGTGAGTTTATGGCCTCGAACTTTGATTTTGTCTCCCAGGAGCCCGCCTGGGAACACATAGCTGAACGAGCAAAGAAGGCCGAGCAGGGGCTGGCTGTAGCCCCGGAAGTAGCGGCTATCTTTGGGCGGTCGGCTATGGAGCTCTCCATCAAGTGGGTCTATGGGGCCGAGGGCATGGATATCAGCGACCCTTATAAGGCAGGCAAGGACCGGGAACTTTTCTCTTTGCTGAAGGACAGGGGCTTTGCCGAGGTGGTTGGAGATAGCAGGCTTCTTCACATGCTGGACCAACTGCGGCTTTTCGGCAACAGGGCTGCCCATGGCGGGACACCTCTCTCCTTCCGGGACGGGGTGCTCTCCCTGCGGATTCTCTTTGAATTTCTCAGCTGGATGGCTTATTGTTACACCTCCATACAAGGAGAAATGGTCTTTGACGAGAGCCTGCTGCCCTCTGCCCAGGAGAGAACTCCCCTCAGCCAGAAAGAACTCCAGAAACAAGCGGCAGAGATTGAAAAGAAAGACGCAGCCCTGTCCCAAAAGCAGCATGAGCTAGAGGAGAAGAACCGGGAACTGGACGAGATACTGAAGCAACATGAAGCGTTGCAACAGGAACTCACCCGCCTGCGGCAGGAACGACAAGCCCAAAGTAGTTTCCATATCAATCCCATTACGGAAGCCGAGACCCGTAAGCGCTATATAGATTTCGACTTGGAAGCTGCAGGCTGGATCATAGGGGAAAATTGCCGCATCGAGGAAGAAATCTCTGGTATGCCCAATGTCTCACATACCGGCTTTACTGATTACGTTCTGTACGGGCGGGATGGGAAGCCTCTGGCTATCGTGGAGGCCAAGCGCACCAGCCTTGACCCCGAGAAGGGTGCCAAACAAGCGTCGCTATATGCCAAGCTTTATGAAGAAAAGTGTGGCCGCCGCCCCTTCATCTTTATGACCAACGGCCTCCGCACCATATTTCTGGATGAATCTTCCGGCTATCCTCGCCGGGAGGTGTTCGGCTTTTTTACCCAGGACGATCTGCAGATGCGCATGGACAGGCGCGGGCAGCAGCTGCCCCTCTCTGAGATTGAACCAAACCATGATATTGCAGGCCGCCCCTATCAGCTTGAAGCCGTAAAGGCCGTGGAGGAATCTTTTGACCGCAAGCGCCGCAAAGCCCTGATCGTGCAGGCCACGGGCACCGGCAAGACACGGGTGGCCATCAGCCTCTCAGATGTGCTTTTTCGCGGAGGCTGGGTGAAGCGCATCCTGTTCCTGGCTGACCGCACAGCTTTGGTGAAGCAGGCCAAGCGCAGCTTCATGGATTTCTTCGCCAGTGAGATTCCCATGGCCAGCCTGATGGACAGCAGGGATGATGCTGCCACAGCCCGCATCATCTTTTCCACCTACCCCACCATGATGAATGCCATAGATACGGCAAAAAATCCCGAAGGACACCGCTTCTTCTCCCCTGGCACCTTTGACCTCATCATCATAGACGAGAGCCACCGCAGCATTTATCAGCGCTATCAGGCCATCTTCCGCTATTTCGATGCCATGCTGCTGGGATTGACTGCCACCCCCAAGAACGAGGTGGACAAGAATACCTACCGCCAGTTCGAGCTGGGGGACGGCAATCCCACCTTTGCCTACCAGTATGACGAAGCTGTTGAGCAGGGCTACCTCGTGCCCTATCGGCAGTTCGAGCGCACCACGGAGCTTTTGCAGAAAGGACTGCATTACAAAGACCTCAGCGAAGAGGACAAAGCCCACTATGAGGATGTCTTCGGCCTGGCAGGAGACAATGCCCCGGATATCGAGAACACGGCCTTCAACAATTATGTCTTCAACCGCCAGACTGTGCAGATGGTCATTCAGGATTTGCTGAAGATGGGACAATATGTGGAAGGCGGCGACAAGCTGGGCAAGACCATCATCTTTGCCAAGAACAGGAAACACGCCCGCTTCATCGTGGACATTTTCCACGAAATGTACCCGGAGCTGGGTGATGATTTCATCCAGCAGGTAGACGGCAGCATAGATTACCATGAGCAGATCATCGACGATTTCCTCACCCCCGGCAACATGCCTCAGATTGCCGTTTCCGTGGATATGCTGGATACGGGCATAGATGTGCCGGAGATACTGAATCTGGTCTTTTTCAAGATGGTTCGCTCCTACAGCAAATTCTGGCAGATGATAGGCCGGGGCACCCGCCTGTGCCCAGACCTTTTCGGCCCCGGACTGGACAAGAAAGATTTTTACATCTTCGACTACGGCGGGAATTTCGAGTTTTTCAGCCTACAAGGCAATAAACTGAAAGAAAGCAATAATCAGCCCTCACTGACCGAGCGCATCTTCAATCTGCAAGCCAATCTCTACCTGCTGCTTTACAAGGACAAGGATACTGAGCGCCAAGCCTTCGCCCAGGAGCTTTACCATGAATTGCACAGCGCTATAGCTGCCTTGGACGACAAGAGCTTCCGTGTGGCCCAGAGCCGGGAACAGGTAGAAAAATACCGCAGCCAGCGCACCTGGGCCAGTCTCACGGCAGACGATGTGGCAGAGATTGAAAAGCATATCTCCCCCATCATCCCAGGGCAGGAGGAAGATGTCATGGCCAGATTCTTCGACCAGAAAATCTACGGCCTGATGTACGACTACCTGCTGGGCAAGGATATAGGCACCAAGGCCCAGCAGGTAGAAGAAACAGCGGACAAGCTAAGCTCTCCTCACCTGCTGACCATTCCCCAGATCAAGGAAAAGCAGCCCTTCATCCAGCAGGTACGCTATCCTGAGTATTGGGATAAGGTGACTCTGGCGGGCATCGAAAAAGTCCGCACAGAGTTGCGCGGACTGCTGAAATTCCTTGAGACAGAAAACACCAAAATCTACTATACAGATTTCACTGACCATATACTCACCGTCAATGAGACCCACACCGTCATGCCCCAGCAGACCTCGGAAACCTACAAGAAAAAGGTGGAGCGGTATCTCTTGGAGCACAGGGAAAATATCGCCGTCCACAAGCTCCGCACCAACAAGCGTCTCACCGCTGCTGACCTGCGGGAACTGGAAAGGGTTCTCTGGGAAGATCTTGGCACCCAGGAAGATTATCGCCATCTTTATGGCGAGCGCCCCGTGGGGCTGATGGTACGCAAGACTGTCGGCATGGACAGAGCCGCCCTTGAAGAAGTTTTCGCAGAATTCCTGCAGGAGAAGAGACTGAACCTGCGCCAGCTCGATTTCGTGAAGCGCATCATCGACTATCTGGCCAAAAATGGGGAAATGATGCCCCAGGATGTCAAGAAACCTGCCTTTGCCGGGCTGAATAATGTGGCACAGCTCTTCAAAGGACACCTTGATGAAGTGAACCACATATTCGCCAAGGTTAAAGAAGTTACCAACAACGGCACAGAGATTGCGTAATGCCTATATGCACACCCTATCCTTCAATTTCGCAAACTTCGCCTCCCCTATGCCCTTGATTTTCTTGAGGTCGTTAATATCCTGAAAGCCCCCCTCTGTCTCCCGGTAGTCGATGATTTTCTGTGCGGTAGAAGGGCCCACTCCGGGCAGGCTGTCCAAGGCCTGGGCATCGGCGGTGTTGATGTTGATAAGCTCACCTTGCTGTTCTGCGCTTTTGCCTTTCTTGGCACTATTAGTCGCACTTTTGGCTTGAGCGGCAGCTTTCTCAGGCACCTGCACTTTTTGGCCGTCCTTCAAGACCTGCGCCATATTGACGCGTTCTGCATCCCCCGTGGGCAGCAACCCGCCGCAGCTGTTCACGGCATCGCCTATGCGGGCGCCCTCCTTGAGGGTTACCACCCCGGGGCGGTTCACAGCGCCGGTGACGTAGACGGTGATTTCATGGGCTGGCACCTCTGTGCTCTGGCTTTCCCCGGCAGCAAGCTTCACCGCGGCATCCTGCTCGGAGTAACCGTACATGAGACCTCCTGCCGCCACTATCCCCAGCAGCAGCAGGATCATCATGGAGCGTTTGAACATGGGCATGATAAGCCCTCCCTTCCTGAGATATTTCCTTCAGGCTTTTCCCATAGGCTTCTAGACCACTAAAAAATCTCCTGCCTCTCGACAGGAGATTTTTCATTATCTTGAATTTACTTGCCCGCCTTCATGCGGTTGATGGCACTGAAGAGCGCCTGGATGGAAGCGGTGATGATATCCGTGTCGAGACCCGCCCCCCAGACGGTGCGGCCTTCCTCGGTGACAATGCCGATATAGGCCATGGCCCGGGAGTTCTGGCCCAGTTCCAAAGCGTGCTCGCTGTAGGTCACATCCTTGTAGCTGACGCCCAGATTCTTCTGCAGGGCGTTGGAAACGGCATCCAGGCGGCCATTGCCCCTGGCCACGAAGGTTTCCGGCTGCCCCTCCACCATCAGATCCACGGTGCCCTTGCGGGTGCCGTCCGGCTCCTTCTTGAGCATGAAGTCCACCAGCTGGAAGGGACTGGCGACATTGACATATTCTTCCATGAAAATCTTGTATATTTCCTCGGGCATAAGCTCCTTGTGCTTGTGGTCGGAAACGCTCTTGACACAGTAGCCGAAGTCCTCCCGCATCTTCTTGGGCATGTCGATGCCATACTTCTGTTCCATGATGAAGCCCACGCCGCCCTTGCCGGACTGGCTGTTGATGCGAATGACATCGCCGTCGTACTCCCGGCCCACATCCTTGGGGTCGATGTAGAGATAGGGCAGGGTCCACTTGTCGGGATTCTTCTCCTCTTTCCACTTCATGCCCTTGGCAATAGCATCCTGATGGGAGCCGGAGAAGGCTGCAAACACCAGCTTGCCTGCATAGGGCTGGCGCATGCTCACCTGCATGCGGGTGACCTTTTCGTACAGGTCAACCAACTCGGGCATATTGGAGAAATCCAGGCCTGGGTCAACTCCCAGGGCAAACATGTTCATGGCCACAGTGATGATATCCACGTTGCCTGTGCGCTCGCCATTGCCGAAAAGAGTGCCCTCTACGCGGTCAGCTCCGGCCAGCAGGCCCATCTCCGTATCTGCCACGCCGCAGCCCCTGTCGTTATGCGGATGCAGGGACAGCACCACATTGTCACGGTACTTGAGGTGCTTGTTCACATAAGCTACCTGCATGCCGTACACATGGGGCATGGACATTTCCACGGTCACAGGCAGGTTGATGATGGCCTTGCGGTCAGCCGTGGGCTGCCACACATCCAGCACTGCATTGCAGACCTCCAAAGCATACTCCGGCTCGGTGCCGGTGAAGCTCTCCGGGGAATACTCGAAGCGGTAGTTGGCCCCTGCCTCCTCCGTCAGCTGCTTCAGCAGCTTGGCTCCTTCTATGGCAATCTCCTTGATTTCCTCCTTGGACTTCCTGAAGACCTGCTCCCGCTGGGCCACGGAGGTGGAGTTGTAGACATGGACAATGGCGTTCTTCACGCCCTTCAAGGCCTCGAAGGTCTTCTTGATGATGTGCTCACGGGCCTGGGTCAGCACCTGGATGGTCACGTCATCAGGAATCAGGTCCTCCTCCACCAGGCGGCGCAGGAACTCATACTCAGTCTCCGAAGCCGCAGGGAAGCCGATCTCGATTTCCTTGAAGCCCACCTTGAGGAGCATCTTGTAGAATTCCAGCTTCTCCTCCAGGCTCATGGGGATGATCAGGGACTGATTGCCATCCCGCAAATCCACACTGCACCACACGGGCGCATGGTCAGGCGCATCCTTCTTCATCCATTCCAAATCTATTTCCGGCGGCATGAAATAACCTTTGCTGTATTTCTGATAGTTCATCATCAAAGCATCCCTCCATATATCGTATACTACGATAACACAAAGGCCAAATTATGGCAAGTATTTTGTATACTTTTGTAAACCAGACACCTTTTAAAAGAAATAATGTAGACAGGTGTATCTTTGCCACGGATTTCACTTTCCTGTGGAGCCAAAACCTCCCTGCCTGTCCTGTCCCTTCCCTGCCGTATCCCCGTCGGCCAAAAGGTACTTCATAAAGACTCCTTGAGCCAGCCGTTCCCCTGCCTTCAAAGTCACGGCCTCCTTCCCCCGATTCCACAAGGCAATGAAGATATGCCCTTCATTATCAGGGTTATTGTAATAATCCGCATCCACCACGCCCACGCTATTCATCAGCACCAGTTGCCGCTTCACCGCCAGACTGGAGCGGATATGGATATACAGCACCTCATCCGGCTCCATATAAGCCTTGACCCCCGTAGGCACCATAGCCATTTCCCCAGGTGATATAACCGTATCCTCCGCAGCCGAAAGGTCATAGCCTGCGCTTGCAGCCGTGCCACGCTTTGGAAGTGCAATGTCCTTATCTTTATAACTGCCAACAACTTCAAACCCGCGTCCTGCCATCTCTCAGCCTCCTTCTAAACAGCAACTTTCCTGGGATAAAATTCATATACATACAGTATGCAAGTGCTCAGCACATCCACCAGTCCCTCCTGCTCCCATCGCTGGCAGGCACGGCGAAGGACTTGCTCTAAAATCGGAGCACTGCAATCGTAAGCCTCGCCCTCTCTCCCAAGCAGGAACAAGACCTTCGTCAAATTCAGCAAGATAATCCTGTCAAATTCCTTCTTTTCGTATTTACGGATATCCGTGCAGCAACTCTCATTATTGACAATCGTCTTGTACTGCTTTGCCCTCAGCACCTCTCTCGTGGTCTGGCGAAGGTTATACTCGTCAGGTGTTTCCTCCCAGCTCTTTATATGGCAAAAGGATTCTACCATGGGATAGTTGACATAGAGCCGTCCGTTTTCGGTAGAGTTATCGAAGAAGGCTATCATCTTTTGCAGTTTGTCAGCAGAGTAGCTTCCATCATGAGGGTCAAAGTCAAAGACCAGTATCACATCACTGTAGTACTCGTCAAAAATCTTTTTCTTCGCCTTATCCTTCTCCCTCTCACGAAGCACCATGAGCAAGTCAGTAAATTCTCCCTCTTCCCCATAGTCCTTAGTCAGTTCCCCGTACAGCTCATAGATATTCGTCTTATAGGGAACTATCTCCTTCTTTTTGTCAGGCAGATAGACCTCAAACATCCGCTCCATTAGCGCCACATCTTTTCTCTCGCCCTCCACCAAAAGCAGAATCTTATTAGCCATCGAACTCACCACTCATGTACAGCTTCTCAAGATTATGCCCTTCCTTGAGTTCACGCTCTGTAGCCTCGGCAAAGGAGGCTAAGCGGTCTTTGGTGAGAATGAAGCAGCAGTCAGGACGTAGGAGGCGGTTGGACAGGAGATTGGTATTGTGAGAAGTGAAGATAACCTGCATGTCCAGTTCTTCCTTGACCAGGCTAACTATATCCTCTGCCAGTTCAAAATGGTAAAAGGCATCAAATTCATCCACATAAACAAAGGAAGCCTTTTTCATCTGGACATACCAATAATAGAAGGTAAGCAGGGCATTGGTACCGCTGGAAGCTGCTGTGCCAAAGGGGAGAAGATTCTTCTTATGCACAAAGTACAAATCTTTCTGCCCCGTCAGATTGGTTTCAGCTACCACCGTTTCGTTGACATCGTGTTTTTTCAAAAAGTCCCCAAAGCCGCCAACATGACCATTGCGAATGATATAGTCACTCATACTCTCGCTGATAGCCTTGAAGCCTATATACTCATTCTGGGTAGCATAGCTACAGAACCATAGCATATTACTCACAAAAGCCATGAGTTTCATTATGGGGTGATCTTTGTCCAATGACAAATTGTTTGCCATATACCGCAATACAGAAACACCATTGTCCAGAAAACGCCAATTCAACGTTTCCAAACCATATTTCGCCAAATTCGAAAACTCATCTACGCTTTTTTCGTAATCAAACGAAAAAACCAATTCTCCGTTAATACTAAATTTCTCACTTAGCAGCTGCAATGGAGAAGCTTTTTCATACTCATAGACAATTTCATCTTTATCATCTGCCAATGTATAGCGAAACCATGCCCGTTCATCATCAGCATCGGCATTGCAATAGGAAGTTTGTGCTTTGATGTCCTTATATTTGTCCACCAAATGCGAAGTAATATCCATAATAGCACGACCAAAATTTGACTTGCCAACGCCATTTTTGCCATATATAACAGCATTTTTTATAAAACTGTCCACAAGACAGTTCTCATTGAAATCATACTTTCCAATCTTCGCGAAATCCAGCGCAAAGCCACTCTGAAAATTTTTATAGTTTTTGACCTCAAACTTTTTTAGGTGCATCAGCCAACCTCGCTTCTCTCTATTTCTAAAAACTCCCTTCCCACTTCACAAGCATAAGGCAATCCCGCCTGCATGGCAGGTATTCCACCACCACGCAGACGGGCTGCTAACTGAATCTATGCTATTACTCTGCCTCTCTCGCAGTTTCTCCTTCACCATCCCCTTCAGGCCTGAATGTATTCACCGGCCTGGCGGGACTGACGGTGGAGACGGCGTGTTTGTAGACCATCTGCTGGCGGCCCATGACATCCATCATGATGACGAAGTTGTCAAAGCCCTTCACGATACCCTTGATCTGGAAGCCGTTTACCAGGTGAATGGTCACCTGCGTGCTGCTCTTGCGTACATTGTTGAGAAAAGTATCCTGCAAATCGGTGTTGTTCTTCTTGACCATGATTACGCCTCCCACGTCTTTTCCATCAATTTCCTGCAATCTTCCAGCAAAGCCTCCAAAGGCTGGTCAGCCTTTATCCACTCTATGTAGGGCATTTTCCTGTACCAGGTCAGCTGCCGCTTGGCAAAGTGGCGGGTGGATTTCTGGATAAGCTCTACGGCCTCCTCCCGGCTCATTTCACCGTCCAGATACGCCGCTGTCTCCTTATACCCTATGCCCTTCATGGCCTGAGTGTCACGCTGGAGTCCTCCTGCCAGAAGACCCTTCACTTCATCTTCCAATCCTGCCTCAAACATGAGGCTCACTCTTTGATTGATGCGCTCATACAGTTCCTGCCTGTCTCTCTCCAGGCCAATGACCAGCGCATCATAGCAGAGATTTTCTCTGAGGACTTCCCCTTTTCCTGCCTGCCGCTCCTGGGAAATCTGCTCACCGCCAAAGCGGCTGACCTCCAAAGCGCGAACCACACGGCGGAAATCATTGGGGTGAAGCCTTTTGGCAGCAGCCGGGTCAGCTGCTGCCAAAAGCCCGTGAACATACTCCTTGCCCCTGCTTCTGCCCAGTTCCTCAAGACAGGAACGATAGGCCCCGTGTTCCTCTGTTTCGTTGAACTGATAACCCTCCAGCAGAGCCTTCACATAAAGGCCCGTACCTCCCGCCAGAAGGGGAACTTTGTCCTGGGCGTTAAGCATGCCAATGCATTTTCCCGCCTCTGCCACAAAATCCGTCACCGCGTAATTCTCGTATGGCTCACGGATATCTATGAGATGATGGGGCACCCCCTGGCGCTCCGCCATATCAGGCTTGGCCGAGCCTATGTCAAAGCCCTTGTACACCAGCATGGAGTCCCCGGAGATGATCTCCGTGCCAAGTTCCCTGGCCAAAGCGATGGAAAGGGCCGTCTTGCCTACCGCTGTAGGGCCTAAGATAACTATCAGCCTGTCTTTCTTTTTCTTGGTAGCTGTGTTCATTTATTCCTTAATCTAATTCCAAAGTTTCCCCCGGCTCCACTACCAGCACCTCTGCCTGAGTTTCCTTCTCTGCCAGGATCTTGAACTCCTGCGCATCCTGTGCTATCACCGGCCAGGTATTGTAGTGAACGGGAATAATCTTCCTGGCCCCCAGAAGCTTTGCCGCCTGGGCCGCATCCTCAATGCCCATGGTGTAGTTGTCCCCGATGGGGAGCACCGCATAGTCAATCCTGTCCCTCTGACCAATGAGCTGCATATCGCTGAACAGAGCAGTATCGCCGGCATAGTAAAAGTTGAGGCCGCCGATATTTATGACGAAGCCGCAGGCTATGCCGCCGGGAACCCCGGCGCTGTGCAGGGCAGGAGTCATACGTACCCTGCCGAAGGGCAGGTCAAGGGAACCTCCCAGATTCATGGGATGGCAGGTCAGGCGCCCGATGCTCTCTGCTTCTGAAATGACCTCCGGGGTGGTGACAATGGCTGCCCCATTGTTGTAGGCAATCTCCGGAGCATTGCCCAGATGGTCGCCGTGAGCATGGCTCACCAGGACGAAATCGCACTTCACATTTTCAGCCTTGACTGTTGCTTTAGGATTACCGGTAATAAATGGATCCACCAAAACCTTGTACTTGCCATCATCAAGCAGGAATGCCGAATGTCCGTAATACGAAAACTTAACCATCTTGTAAGTCCTCCCTTTATTATCCCCTTCAGCCTATGCTATCATAATATATAGCATAATTATTATACCATATAAATCAGACTAAACCTAAACAAAACATAAACAGAGGTCACTACCATGGAAAAAAATATTTCTCTACTGGAATTGCCGCAATTAACAGCCCTGCTCCCCAAGCCCCCCGTGCCTACTCACCTGCTGATAAGCGGCGGGCGCCCCCCCCAAGCAGAATGGCTGCAAAAAACCGCCCAAAGCAGGACGCTCTGGGCGGCAGACCACGGGCTGGACAGCTGCTATCGCATCCGTCTGGCTCCCTCTTATTTTCTTGGCGACGGCGACAGCGTGTCCCGGGAAGCCCTAAAATGGGCAGAAAGCCTGCAAGTTCCTATGGATTTCTTCCCCAGAGACAAGGATTACACAGACACCCAGCTGGCCCTGCTCAAAGCTCAGGAAGAAAAACAAGGCAGCCTGCTTCTCTCAGGCGTCTTCGGCAATCGCTTCGATCACGCCTACAACACGCTCTTTACCTGTGCCTTCTCTCCCCTGCAGTGCATATTGGCAGACCATAAGGAAGCTCTTTTCTACCTACACGGTGGCGAGGAAATCGCCCTCACCTGCAAGGAAATTCCCACCGCAGTGTCCCTCATTCCCTTCAGCGCCCGCTGCCAGGGAGTTTCCTGCCGGGGGCTGCATTGGGAGCTCAACGAGGCCCTGCTGCTGCAAGGAGTGCCTAATGCCACCAGCAACAGGCTTGCTGACGGCCAGAGCACCTTCTCCGTCAGTCTCGGGCGTGGCACCCTGGGGGTCTGCCTATGTTGGGAATAATTATCCTCTTCAGCAGCAGGCTGCGCTGAACCTCATCCACCGCTTCGCGGTCCCCCTTCCCCATAGGGGAAGGCTATCGATAGCGCCTCTGCCGCAGAGCCTCGAAGAGAGCCACTGCTGCCGAGACACCTACATTCAAGGACTCAGCCCCGCCCACCATGGGGATATAGGTCTTTTCCCCGGCTGACAAAAGCTCTGCCGAAACGCCGTTGCCCTCATTGCCGAAGACCAGCATAATGGGCCGTGCAAGATTCCGCCCATAGAGCGGCTGGGCGCTTTCATCCAAGGCAGTAACCAGCAGTTCGCAGTTCTGCGCCCTGGCAAAGCCAAGGATGCCCTCTGCGCCCAGCCCTGTCACCAAAGGCAGATGGAACAGGGAGCCCATGGTGGAGCGCACCACCTTGTCTGAGAACACATCTGCCGTGCCCTTGGTGCAAAGCACAGCGGACGCTCCGGCAGCATCTGCGGTACGGATGATGGTGCCCACGTTGCCGGGGTCCTGCACGCCGTCCAGAACCACATAAAGAGGATTTCCCGCAGCCTGCAAGTCCTGCAGGCTGTTTTTCTGCTGCTCCACCACCAGGAGGATGCCCTGGGGCTGCTCAGTGGCGGCGGCCTTGAGGAAGTTTTTTTCGCTGGCAAGGCAGACTTCTGCAATCGCAGATAATTTATCCGCCAGCACCCTGCCCCGTTCCGTTGACAGCAGTTGCTCAGTCACCAGGGCAAACTTTACTTTCCATGATGATTCTGCCACCATCTCGCAAAGGCGTACGCCCTCAGCCAGGAAAAGACCTTCCTTTTCCCTGTTCTTGCGTTGGTGAAGGCTGGCAGCCAGCTTGATTTTTTTGTTGGCATCGCTTTCAATGCGCATGAAGTCCATGGCAGACCCCTTTCATAAGTAAAAATGGGCTGGCAGGAATAACTCCTGTCAACCCATTCAATTCACGCTGTAAAAATTACAGGTTCTCCTTAGCCACAGCAACCAGCTTGGCGAAAGCAGCTGCATCGGACACAGCCAGGTCAGCCAGCATCTTGCGGTTGACCTCAACGCCAGCCTTGGTCAGGCCGCACACGAGACGGCTGTAGGACATGCCGTTCAGGCGAGCAGCAGCGTTGATGCGGGCAATCCAGAGACGACGGAACTCGCCCTTCTTGGCACGACGGTCACGACGTGCATAGTAGAGGGCCTTCATGACGGTCTCATTGGCCTTCTTGAACTGCTTGCTCTTGGAACCCTTGTAGCCCTTGGCCAGCTTCAGGATCTTCTTGTGACGACGATGTGCAGTCACGCCGACTTTAACTCTTGGCATTGTATTTCCTCCTAATATCTATCAAACTTGCGTTACAGTCAATTATGCGTAGGGAAGCATGTGCTTCACGCGGCTGTAATCAGCCTCGCAAACCATGGCAGCCTTGCGCAGGTTGCGCTTGCGCTTCGGGCTCTTCTTCTCCAGGATGTGGCTCTTGAAAGCCTTGTTGCGCTTGAATTCGCCGCTGCCGGTCACAGTGAAACGCTTAGCAGCTGCACGACGGGTCTTGATCTTCGGCATTATGTTTTCCTCCTCAAAATTCTTTCTTATTCAGCATCCTCAGCGGGTGCCTGCACCTGAGGCTTCTTGGCCTTCTGTGCCTTGGGAGCCAGAATCATGGTCATGTTCTTGCCCTCAAGCTTTGCATTGCGCTCCACAGAAACCGTGTCTCCCAGGGTTGCTGCCACCCGGTCAAGGATTTCCCTGCCCAGCTCAGGATGGCTCAGCTCACGGCCACGGAACATGATGGTGACCTTGACCTTGTTGCCCTCCTGGACAAAGCGGACAGCATTCTTGACCTTCACATCGAAGTCATGCTGCTCGATGTTGGGGCGAAGCTTGACCTCCTTGATGCTGATGGTCTTCTGCTTCTTCTTGGCTTCCTTCTCGCGCTTCTGCTGCTCATAGCGGTACTTGCCGAAATCCATGATGCGGCAGACAGGGGGCTTAGCCTTGGGAGCAACCTCCACCAGGTCCAGATGCTGTTCCTCAGCCATGCGGAGAGCCTCGCGGGTGGGCATGATGCCCAGCTGCTCGCCGGTAGCGCTGGTGACGCGGACCTCACGGATGTGAATCTGCTCATTGATGCGTAATGATTCCCTGCTAATAGTAAAAACACCTCCTAATAAAAGTAATCGTCTTTAGCAAAAAGAGAGATGGCATACGCCACCTCTCCATAATCTCACATTATGAACCCAAACGGCCTTCAGCCGACAGGTGAGAGCGGTGGCTCTACTTGCTCAACAATGGG
>JAGBLH010000163.1 GCA_017635515.1 Selenomonas sp. | reverse complement strand
GGTGTGACTCCGAAAAGTTTAGCCACTTCTGGCACAGACAAGGGAATCCTTTTTGCTTGAGCCAATCGACCAAGTATCCCCAGCAACAGAGAGCGTTGGCGGTACCAATCCGAAAGCGATCCAGAATCACCAAATAATAGGCTTTTCAAAATGGCAATTATGGAGTACAATGACGTTAGCATACGGTACACCTCCTATGTCTGACGTTGTGGTTGTTGCTTACTCACATTATAAGCCATTAGGGGTGATCGTATGCTTTTATTTTATTTGAACAGCAGTTGAGACAATTTGGGTATTAAGAGATGTTACCCTGATTTAGGCTGTTTTGAAACACGCCGACAGGACAGAGACAGAAGAGTAGGGACAAATGTATGGTTTGGAAGAATAAGTTCCATGAACGCATAAATCAATTGTGGAAACATGCCAAAGAGCAAAACCGCAAAATTACGCAGACTGAGTATGCCAAACGGCTAGGGGTGACCAGGAATGCTCTCATGGGCTGGCCGCGAGGCTCCGGGCAGCCTGATGTAGACGGCCTGGTCCGCATTGTCACCACAGAGAATGTCAGTCTCTCCTGGCTGATGGGGGATGAGCGTCCTAAAGTTGAGAACGAATTGCTTCAGGATGAGCTGGCTCTGGTTAACTTTTTCCGTGGCATAAGAAGTCCAGAGAACAAGGATCATTTGCTTTGGCTGGCCAAACGCTGAAAAGAGGCTGAGGAAAGTGTCCCTGAATGAAGGAATGCCTGGATGGGGAGCGGCATTATGATTGGGGCAAATTTGGATTAAAGAAGCCGTAAAAAATGCTTGCTTTTTATTGTTTCTTACGGTACAATGTGATTTGTATAAAGAAAACGTTTACAGTTACTCGCTTTTATCTGGAGGTATGGAGCATGGCTACTGCTAACTTCACTTTGGAAAAGCTGGCTGACCCGGGCTTCTTTCAGGAAAACCGCCTGGCAGCTCACAGCGACAATGAGTATTTCTGCACGGAAGGAGAAATGGCCAAGGGCGTTTCCGGCTTTTGCCGCAGCCTGGACGGTCTCTGGTACTTCCACCATGCCAAGAACCCTGCCCTGCGGCCTGTGGGCTTCGAGGCAGAGAGCTATGACTGCCGCGCCTGGGACACCATCAGGGTGCCGGCTCACTGGCAGCTGGAGGGCTATGGCCGCCCCCAGTACACCAACCAGACCTATCCCTGGGACGGCCATGAGGTGGTAAGGCCCGGTGAGATTCCCGAGCGGGAAAACCCCGTAGGTTCCTATGTCAAGTATTTCTCTTTGCCGGCCAATTGGGAAAACGCTTACATTTCCCTGCAGGGCACTGAGTCCGGGGTGGCTGTATGGCTGAACGGACACTATGTGGGCTATAGCGAGGACAGCTTCACTCCCGCAGACTTTGACCTGACCCCGTATCTGGTGCAGGGGGAGAACAAGCTGGCTCTGCAGGTCTATCGCTTCACCTCCGGTAGCTGGATTGAGGACCAGGATTTCTGGCGCTTCTCCGGCATTTTCCGGGAAGTGCTGCTCTATACCAAGCCTGCAGTCCATATCGAGGATCTTGAGGTGAAGGCTGTGCCTGTCCATGATTATCAGGACGGGGAAATCGGGCTTAAGGTGAAGTGGAATACGGCAGCAGCCAAGTCCTGGCAGGTGAAGCTTTTTGCTCCCGATGGCGAGCTTGTAGCTCAGGAGAAACAGGAACTGTCCGGCAGTGAGGAGACTGAGCTGAAGTTCTCTGTGGCAGGGGCCAGGCTTTGGAGCGCCGAGGCGCCGCATCTCTACAAGGCTGTCCTCTATGTCTATGACGGAGAAGGGAACCTGCAGGAAGTGGTGCCCCAGGAAATCGGCATCAGGGAGTTCAAGCTCGACCCTCAGGACAAGCTGATGAAGCTCAACGGCAAGCGCATCGTCTTCAAGGGCACCAACCGCCATGAGTTTGACTGCTATCGGGGCCGGGCCATGGAGCAGGCTTCCTTTGAGCAGGATATCATCGCCATGAAGCGGCACAATATCAATGCCCTGCGCTGCTCCCACTATCCCAATTCCAGCTACATCTATAAGCTCTGTGACCGCTATGGCCTCTATGTCATTGATGAGACGAATCTGGAAACCCATGGCACCTGGCAGAAAAATGGGCAGCTGGCGCAAGATGAGTACACCCTGCCCAATGACCATGAGGAATGGCTGGAAATCATCCTGGACAGGGCCAAGTCCATGCTGGAGCGTGACAAGAACCACGCCAGCATCATCATCTGGTCTTGTGGCAACGAATCCTGCGGTGGCAGGGATGTCTATGAGATGAGCGAGTATTTCCGTCATCGTGACCCATCCC
The DNA here is from genome assembly GCA_017635515.1 of Selenomonas sp. Classification (GTDB taxonomy): domain Bacteria; phylum Bacillota; class Negativicutes; order Selenomonadales; family Selenomonadaceae; genus Selenomonas_B. The sequence continues at coordinate 33,707 of JAGBLH010000163.1, read as the reverse complement.
GCCTGGTGCACTATGAGAGCATCTTCTGGGACCGCCGCTACAATGGCACCAGCGATATGGAAAGCCAGATGTACACCAAGGTGGCAGATATCAAGAAATTCCTCGCTGAGCACCGTGACAAGCCCTTCCTCTGCTGTGAGTACACCCATTCCATGGGCAACAGCAACGGCGGCATGCACAAGTATACGGAGCTTACGGAGATGGAGCCGCTGTATCAGGGAGGCTTTATCTGGGATTTCGTGGATCAGGCCCTCTGGCACAAGGACAGGTATGGCAAGGAAGCCCTGGGCTATGGCGGTGACTTTGGCGACAGGCCCACGGATTACGACTTCAGCGGCGATGGCATCTACTTCGCTGACCGCCGTCCCACCACCAAGCTGCAGGAAGTGAAGTTCAACTACCAGAATTTCACCCTGCAGCCCGGCAGGCAGGAGGTCGCGATTGCCAACAAGTCCCTCTTTACGGATGCGGCAGCCTTTGATTTGAAGCTTGCCTTGCTGCTGGATGGCGAGGAGGTATGGTCAGAGATAATGCCCGCACCTTCCGTCAAGCCGGGTGAAGAGGGCCAGGTGGCCCTTGACCTGCCGGACTTTGGTGCTGGCGAGTATGTGCTCACTGCTTCCCTCTGCCTGAAAGAGGAGTGCCCCTGGGCAGAAGCAGGACATGAGATTGCCTTTGGCCAGGGTGTGTGGCAGCAGCAGGCAGAGGTAGGCAAGGCACCTGCGACCCTGCCTGCCCATTATGTGTCGCACCTTCCTTTGGACGGGGAGAAAAATGTCAAAGTGGTGCGGGGAGACATCACGCTGGGGGTGCAGGGAGAGGGCTTTGAGATTCTCTTCTCCAGCGGTCAGGGCAATATGACTTCCTACAAGGTGAACGGCGTGGAACTTCTCGACCGTATGCCCCAGCCCAATTTCTGGCGCGCTCCCGTCAACAATGACTACGGCAGCCGCCGTGACTTCGAGGTGGCTCAGTGGAAGCTGGCCAGTCTCTACCAGCGCTGTGTGAAGAAGGAAATGATGATAGGTGACAGCTGGCAGGAATTCAACTGGTTCGGCCAGCTGGGACAGAAGGAGTATGAGGCGGAGGAAGTGAGCCTGCGCTTCACTTATGAGCTGGCCACCCGGCCTGCATCTTCCTGCATCGTCACCTACACAGTCAGGGCAGGTGGCGCGGTCAAGGTGGCGATGGACTACCAGTGCGCAGAGGGGCTGCCGGAAATGCCTGACTTTGCCCTTATCCTCACTTTGCCTGCTGACTATGACAAGCTGCGTTTTTACGGCTTCGGCCCGCTGGATAACTACTGCGACCGTCAGCAGGGCGCGCGCCTGGGCATTTACGAGCAGACGGTGGCTGAGCAGGTGGAGCCTTATCTCATGCCCCAGGAGTGCGGCAACCACGGCGGCATTCGCTGGTTCGAGGTGCTGGACAACAGGGGCAGGGGGCTGAAAATCTATGGAGATAAGCCCTTTGAGGCTTCGGCCCTGCCCTATACGGCCCATGAGCTGGAAAATGCCCGCCACAGCTACGAGCTGCCCCAGGCACACCATACTTATCTCAGGGCTTCCCTGGGCCAGTGCGGCGTAGGGGGCGATGACACCTGGGGTGCTCCTGTGCTGGAGGAGTACCGCCCCAAGAATGAGGACAAGCACTTTGAGTTCTGGGTGCGGGGGATCTGAAAGGAGTTGCCGTGATGATAACTTTTGACGAAAAAACGGGCCTTTTCCATTTGAAGAACAGCTCCATGAGCTATGTCATGCAGGTAGTGAGGGGCAAGTATCTCTTGCACCGTTACTGGGGCAAGGCCATCCGTGAATTCAGGGATGGCAGGGCTTTCCAGCCCATTGACCGGGCTTTCTCTCCCCAGCCTGGGGACTATGAGAATGAGCGCACTTTCTCTCTGGACGTGCTGCCCCAGGAATATCCCTCTTACGGCCATCTGGACTACCGCACTCCTGCCTATGAGGTGCGCCTCGCCGATGGCACTACCACCACGGAACTGCGCTATGAAGGCTATGAGATAAAGAAGGGCAAGCCGTCTCTTGCGGGGCTTCCTGCCGCTTATGCTGAAGACCATGAAGCAGAGACGCTGGTTATCAAGCTGAAAGATTTGGCAGGGAAGCTGGCGGCAGAGCTCAGCTATACGATTTTTGCCGAACTGCCTATCGTAGCACGCAATGCCAAACTGACCAATATCGGTGGCGAAGCCCTTGATCTTATCGGGGCTGCCAGCTTTGCCCTGGATTTCTCTGACCATGATTTTGACCGTCTTTCCCTTTACGGAGGCCATGCGGCAGAGCGCAGCCTGGAGCGGGTGCGCCTTATGCGGGGCATTCAGGAAAGTAGCAGCCGCCGAGGAGCAAGCTCCCACCAGCAGTCTCCTTTCCTGGCACTGGCGAGGAAGGACACGGGGGAGACCAGCGGTGAGGTCTACGGTTTCAGCCTGGTGTGGAGCGGCGAGTTCTCCTTCAAGACCGAGGTGGAGCAGTTCGGCACTACCCGCGTGGTGGGGGGCATCAATCCCCAGGGCTTCTGCTGGCATCTGGAGCCGAAAGAGAGCTTCCAGACCCCGGAGGCGTGGCTGGCCTACAGCAGAGAGGGCCTCAATGGCATGAGCCAGGCCTTCCACGAAGTGGTGCGCCATCACATTGTGCGGGGCAAGTACCGTGATGCCCTGCGGCCCATTCTGGTGAACAACTGGGAGGCCACCTATTTCGACTTCGATGATGAGAAGATGGATCATCTGGCAGAGACTGCCAAGGATCTGGGCATTGAGCTTCTGGTCTTGGATGACGGCTGGTTCGGCAAGAGGAGTGATGATAATTCCTCTTTGGGTGACTGGCAGGTCAATATGTCCAAGCTGAAAAATGGTCTCAAGGGGGTGGCAGAGTCTGCCCACAAGCGGGGGCTGAAGTTCGGCCTCTGGTTCGAGCCGGAAATGGTCAGCGTGGACTCCGACCTCTACCGCGCACACCCGGATTGGGCGTTGCAGGCACCTGATTATCCCCATACCTTCAGCCGCCATCAGCTGGTGCTGGATCTCGCCAGGCAGGAAGTCAGGGATTATCTGGTGGAATCCGTCAGCAAGATTCTCAGGGAGAATCCCATCGACTATGTGAAGTGGGACTTCAACCGCCATATCACCGATGCTTTCTCTGCTGAACTGCCTGCTGAGCGTCAGGGAGAGGTGCGCACCCGCTTCGTGCTTGGGCTCTATGAGGTGCTGGAGCGCATTACCCAGTCCTTCCCCGAAGTGCTCTTTGAAAGCTGCTCCGGCGGCGGCGGGCGCTTTGACGCGGGCATCCTCTATTACATGCCTCAGACCTGGACCAGCGATGACACGGATGCTGTGCAACGCCTCTCCATCCAGAGCGGCACCAGCCTGGTATTCCCGCCTATTACCATGGGCGCCCACGTCTCCGTGGTGCCCAACCATCAGCTGGGCCGTGTCACCAGCCTGCAGATGCGCGGTCTCTGCGCCATGATGGGGGACTTCGGCTACGAGCTGGATATCACCAAGTTCACGGAGGAAGAACGCCGTGAGGTGAAGGAGCAGATTGAGCTCTACAAGAAAATCCGTCCCACCATGCAGTTGGGCAGTTTCTACCGCCTGATGACGCCCTTTGCGGGCACGAAAAACGAGACAGCCTGGCAGTTCGTCAGTCAGGACGGCAGCCAGGTGGTGCTGCTGTACTTCAAGACCCTGGCAGAGCCTGCCGCTCCCATCCGCCTGCTGAAGCTCACGGAGCTTGACCCTGAGGCTGAGTATGAAATCACAGAGTACCTGCCCGCCAAGCGCACCTCCATGGACTTCGGCGGCGAGCCGGCCATGGATATCAAGGGCAAGCGCTTCTACGGCGACGAGCTGATGTACAGCGGCCTGACGGTGGAAAAGATTGACACGGACTTTGCCGCTTACTGCTGGGTTTTCGATAAGAAATAAGGAAAAAGTCAAGTGATGTCTCACGCCCTTGGGGCGTGGGGCATTTTCTTTTCACTAAAGGGCGAAATATATTGCGCTTTGACATTTCAGATGTTAAAATTTTACATGGTGTTACATTGTGGTAGAACAATAGTGCTCCGGCACTGTATCTGATACTGATGAAAGAGGCGATTGACTTGAAGTATAGCAGCACCAGAGGCAAGGCAGAGATTTGTGATTCGGCTCAGGCTATCATTAGGGGATTGGCGGCAGATGGGGGGCTTTTCGTGCCTGAGGCTTTCCCGCAGGTTTCCTTGCAGGAAATTGAAGCTTTGGTGCCCTTGAGCTATGAGGAGCGGGCTGTGCGTGTCCTTTCCCTGTTCCTGACGGATTACAGTACGGAGGAGCTGGAGGGTTGTGTGAGCCGCGCCTATGGTGCAGGCAAGTTTGATGCGGAAAAGCGCGCCCCGGTGAGGTCCATGGGAGACTTACATGTGCTGGAACTCTGGCACGGACCCACCAGTGCCTTCAAGGATATGGCCCTGCAGCTTCTGCCCCGGCTTTTGAGCACTGCTCTGCCCAAGTGCGGGGTGAAGGATCAGGTGCTGATTCTGGTGGCCACTTCCGGCGATACGGGCAAGGCAGCCCTGGAGGGCTTTGCCGATGCTCCTCAGACCAAGATCATGGTCTTCTATCCCCAGGACGGCGTCAGCCGCATCCAGCAGCTCCAGATGCTCACCCAGCAGGGTGGCAATGTGCGGGTCATGGCGGTGAAGGGGAACTTTGACGATGCCCAGAGCGGGGTCAAGGCCATCTTTGGCGATAAGGATTTCGCTGAAGAACTGGCCGGGGAGGGCGTGCGCCTGTCCTCTGCCAATTCCATCAACTGGGGGCGGCTGGTGCCCCAGATTGTCTATTACTTCAGTGCTTACGCTGACCTGCTGGCAGAGGGTACCATCAAGGCAGGGGAGGAAATTGACTTCACTGTGCCCACGGGCAACTTTGGCGATATTCTGGCGGCCTATTACGCCAAGCGCATGGGCCTGCCGGTGCACAAACTGGTCTGTGCCTCCAATGCCAACAATGTGCTGACGGAGTTCCTGCGTACGGGAGTTTATGACAGGAAACGCGATTTCTTCAAGACCATCACGCCGTCCATGGACATCCTCATCTCCAGCAACCTGGAGCGCCTGCTCTACCATGTGACGGAGAGTGACGAGAAGGTGGCAGGCTGGATGAAAGAACTGTGGGAGCATGGTCGCTATGAGGTGGACAAGGAAACTCTGAATACCATCCAGCAGCTCTTTTGGGCAGATTGGGCCAGTGACACGGAGACCAAGGCAGAGATAGACAAGGTCTATCGCCAGCACAATTATGTCATGGACACCCATACGGCGGTGGCTGCCAAGGTAGCAGGCAAGTATGGCGAGGCCCATCCAGAGGATAAATGCCCCATGGTAGTAGTCTCCACCGCCAGCCCCTATAAGTTCAACGGCAGCGTGCTGGAGGCCCTGGGAACAGAGACCGAGGGCTTGGATGAGTTCCAGCTTCTTGACAAGCTCCACGAGATGAGCGGCCAGGATATTCCCCAGGGATTGGCCAAGCTCCGCAGGGCTGAGGTACTGCATAAGGGGGCTTGCGAAGCAGGTGAGATGAAAGACACCGTACTGGAGTTTGCTTCTAGTAAATAAGATTGTCTGTGAGGGCAGGATTTTCTGTTGAGAGAATCCTGCCTTCATTCATGCAGTAAATTCGTCCTATTCAGATAAATGCCAACTGCATGACTTGACCTAAATAATTATTGACATTTATGGAGAAATAAGCTAATATAATACAGGTGGGTTGAATTGCATGAAAATGTGAAATTTATCTCACAAATTAAATACTACCTAGTATCCAATGAAAGAGGTTGAATGTCAATGGCAAACATCGATCTGAGTCAGTATGGAATCACGGGTGTGAAAGAGATTCTCCACAACCCTTCTTATGAAGTGCTTTTCGAGGAAGAGACCAAAGATGGCCTCACCGGTTTTGACAAGGGCCAGCTTACCGAGCTCGGCGCAGTAAACGTTATGACTGGTGTCTACACTGGCCGTTCTCCTAAGGACAAGTTCATCGTCATGGACGAAAACTCCAAGGACACTGTTTGGTGGACTTCCGATGAATATAAGAACGACAACCATCCTGCTTCCCAGGAAGCTTGGGCTGCAGTGAAGGAGATTGCCAAGAAAGAGCTCTCTGACAAGAAGCTCTATGTAGTAGATGCTTTCTGCGGTGCCAACAAGGATACCCGCATGGCTGTCCGCTTCATCATGGAAGTGGCTTGGCAGGCTCATTTCGTCACCAACATGTTCATCAAGCCCTCTGCTGAGGAACTGGAGAACTTCAAGCCTGACTTTGTGGTTTACAACGCTTCCAAGGCCAAGGTTGAGAACTACAAGGAACTGGGCCTGAACTCCGAGACTGCTGTGGTGTTCAACATCACCAGCAAGGAGCAGGTCATCATCAACACCTGGTACGGCGGCGAGATGAAGAAGGGTATGTTCTCCATGATGAACTACTTCCTGCCGCTGAAGGGTATCGCTGCTATGCACTGCTCTGCTAACACTGACAAAGAGGGCAAGGACACTGCTATCTTCTTCGGTCTCTCCGGCACTGGCAAGACTACCCTTTCCACTGACCCGAAGCGTCTCCTTATCGGCGATGATGAGCATGGTTGGGATGATGAGGGCGTCTTTAACTTCGAGGGCGGTTGCTACGCTAAGGTCATCAACCTGGATAAAGAGTCCGAGCCTGATATCTACAACGCTATCAAGCGCAATGCTCTGTTGGAGAACGTCACTGTTGACGAGAACGGCAAGATTGACTTTGCCGACAAGAAGGTCACGGAGAATACCCGTGTATCCTATCCTATCGAACATATCAACGGCATCGTGAAGGGCAAGGTCAATGACCGCAGCGCAGCTCCTGCTGCTAAGAGCGTCATCTTCCTTTCCGCTGATGCTTTCGGCGTGTTGCCCCCGGTTTCCATCCTGACTCCGGAGCAGACCCAGTACTACTTCCTCTCTGGCTTTACTGCCAAGCTGGCAGGTACCGAGCGCGGCATCACTGAGCCGACTCCGACCTTCTCTGCTTGCTTCGGCCAGGCCTTCCTTGAACTCCATCCTACCAAGTACGGCAAGGAACTGGTGAAGAAGATGGAAGCCAATGGCACTAAGGCTTATCTGGTGAACACCGGCTGGAACGGCACCGGCAAACGCATCTCCATCAAGGATACCCGCGGCATCATCGATGCTATCCACAGCGGCGCTATCAAGAATGCCCCCACCAAGAAGATTCCGTACTTCAATCTCGAAGTTCCCACGGAGCTGGAGGGCGTGGATTCTAAGGTCCTCGATCCTCGCGACACTTATGCAGATCCTGCTGAGTGGGAGAAGAAGGCCAAGGATTTGGCTAGCCGCTTCATCAATAACTTCCACAAGTACGAGGGCAACGAGGCAGGCAAGGCTCTGGTCGCTGCTGGCCCGAAGCTCTAAGCTGAATACGATTTTCAGGAAGAGTCCCGCAAGGGACTCTTTTTTTTGCGCTTGTTGTTCTGTATAATGGATATAGAACAAAACAACGGAAGTGAGATATGATGCTTTTATCCGATTCGGTGAAATATATCAAGGGGGTAGGCCCTAAGAAGGCGGAGGCTTTAGGAAAATTGGGCATAAATACCGTTTATGATCTTCTGACCTACTATCCCCGCACCTATGAAGACCAGAGTGTCGTGACTCCCATTGCGGAGCTGCGGCCAGGGGAGCAGGTGGCGGTGCTGGGCACAATTATGAACCTGCAGGAAAAGCAGGGGGGGCGCCGTGGGCTTTCCATATTGACTGCCATGATAGGGGACGGCACTGGCTTTCTCTCCGTCACCTGGTTCAACCAGAAATTCCTCAAGAATAAGCTCAAGCCCGGCAAAAGGCTCTTTGTGACAGGCAAGGCCTCCTATGCCTACGGAGGACGGGGGCAGTTTGCCATGAGCCGGCTCCATTCCTTCGAGGTGCTGGAGCCGGAAGAAGAGGTGGAGAGCCTCTGCGGTATTCTGCCTGTCTATCCTGCTACGGAAAAGCTGAACCAGAAGTTCTTCCGCAAGATTATGAGCACCTTGCTGCAGGAAGATTTGCCCCAAATGGAACTGCCTGAGCTGATACCTGCCGGGATAAGCAGGCACTGCCAGCTGCTGCCCAGGCGGGAGGCCTTGGCAGCCATTCATTTCCCGGAAAACTTGTCTGAACTGAAGGATGCCAGGAACAGGCTGGCCTTTGAGGAGCTTTACCTTATCCAGTGCGGCCTTATGCTGCTGAAGAAGAAAGGCAAGCAGGAGGGAAAGGGCATCAGGCACCTTTCCAACAGCAGGCAGGTGAAGTCCTTAGGGGAAAGCTTGCCCTTCCAGCTGACAGCCGACCAGCAGAAAGCCTGGCGGGATATCTGCAAGGATATGGAAAGCCCCCTGCCCATGCGGCGGCTGGTGCAGGGGGATGTGGGCTCCGGCAAGACGGTGATAGCCATGCTGGCTCTGGTGAAGACCGTGGAGAACGGCTTCCAGGGAGCCATGATGGCTCCGACGGAAATCCTGGCAGAACAGCACTATGAAGGCTTTGTCAAACAGCTTGCGCCTTTGGGCATCAAGGTGGGCTTTCTCTCTGGCAGCCTCACCAAAAAGAAGCGGGAGGAAATGCATGCGGCCATTGCCGCTGGGGAGTATGATATTGTGGTGGGCACACACGCCCTGATACAGGAGGAAGTTGCCTTTGCCCGGCTGGGACTGGTGGTGACGGACGAGCAACACCGCTTCGGCATTGACCAGCGGGCGGCGCTGGAAAAGAAGGGAGCTTTGACGCCTGACGTACTGGTTATGACTGCTACGCCCATCCCCCGCACCATGACCCTGACGGTGTACGGCGATCTTGATGTTTCTCTGATCAAGCAGCTGCCACCCGGACGCCAGCCCATCCGCACTTTCGTGCGCCAGCCGGACAGGCGTGAGCTGATTTACCGATATGTGCGCACTCAGCTGGAGGAGGGGCGGCAAGCTTATGTGGTGTGCCCCATGATTGAAGGCAGCGAGGACAGTGACCTGCCCTCGGCAGAGGAAGTCTATGACGAGCTGCGCTATGGCATTTTCTACGGCCTTTCCTGTGGTCTTGTGCATGGGCGCATGAAGGCGGCGGAGAAGGAGCAGGTCATGCAGGATTTCTACGACAATAAGGTGAAGCTACTGGTCTCCACTACGGTCATTGAAGTGGGGGTGAATGTGCCCAATGCCAGCATGATGGTCATTGAGCATGCCGACCGCTTCGGCCTGGCCCAGCTCCATCAGCTGCGGGGCCGCATCGGACGCGGGCCTTACAAGTCCTACTGCATACTTGTCTCTGAGGGCAAGACGGAGAATGCCAGAGAGAGGCTCAAAATCATGGAGAGCACCACAGACGGCTTCCAATTAGCGGAGGAAGACCTGCGGCTGCGCGGCCCTGGGCAGTTCTTCGGCCGCAGGCAGCACGGCCTGCCTGACCTCAAGATTGCTGACGTGTTGGGGGATATGGATATCCTGCTGAAAGCCAGGGAAGCGGCGGCAGCCACCTTGGAGAACCGGGAGGACATGGATTTCGTGCTGCCGGTGCTGGCAGCTCAGTACAGGGAGCAGTTTGCCCGCATTACCGAATTGTAAAAGAATAAATGTTCTAAAAGCCTGGACAAGCGAACATAAGTATGGTAACATAATAGCAGAACATAAGTGCGAAAACACTGCCAAAGGAGATATGTACTGTTATGGACGCTATACTTATCAGCTTATTCATCCTGTCCGTTCATATAATGATAAAGTTTGGCACAAGGCTGTACCATGTACGCCGTTACCTCAGGCAGCGCAGGGGGAGGGCAGGGCATGCTCTGTCCTCCCAGCAGTCTGCCTCCAGGCAGAAGGAAACAGGGAGGCGCGGGTATCAGGTGATTCCTGCTCGGGCCAGCTAGGAAATAGAACAAAGCACTGAAAAACGCCATGAGTTTGTATGCTCATGGCGTTTTGTCAGTGCTTTTCTTTTATTTCGGCGGAAACTTCCTTCAGCCCGTAGATGGCGCCTGAAAAAGCAGAAGCCATGATACGGGTTTCGATTTCCGGCAGCTTTTCGATTTGGGTCAGATGGGCATGGAAGGTGTCTTCCATTTCCATGACATTGAGATAGATGGAAAGCCCCAGTTTGTCCCGCAGATCCTTGGATTCGAGGAAGTTAGCCACCAACTGGCCCCGGCGTTTGGGGGTGTCGGCAGCTATGAGGGCATCTGCCAGGGACTTGATGATGGAGTCTTTGAATTTGTCGGCAGTTTTCCAGGCGGCCATGCAGGCTTTCTTCATGGGGAGATTGTCGCGCACCAGGAAGAAAATGATGAGGGAAGCCATGGCCAGCACGCTTTTATCGGCTGTCACCCGCTCTACGCAAATCTTGTAGATTTCTTCCGGCTCCTCCTCTGTACGCAAACCTAGCTCAATGGCCTGGGAAATATCTTCTGCCCCCGGTTGGAAAAACATTCCTGCTGCTGTCATGCACCCACGGGCGCGTTCTAATGCATTTGTTTCCACGGTTATCACCTCTAGAAAGCATTTCGCCATGAGGAGAAGCAATTCCTGCCTGCAAAACAGCTTTGAAGACTTTAGGAGAGAGTTTTTTCGATGGTGCCGCCGCCCACTACATAGCCCTCGCCATCGGCGGTATAGAGCACCACAGCCTGTCCGGGCGTGATGGCTCGCTGGGGTTCGTCAAAGATGAGCTTCATCTTGCTGCCCTCGGCAGGGTAAGCGGTAGCAGGCTGCTCCTTTTGGCTGTAGCGGGTCTTTGCCAACACTTGGGTGGGAGCAGTCAGTTCCGGCATATATATCCAGTTCATGCCGCCTGCCAGAAGTTCCCTATGGAAGAGGGCGGCTTCGGGGCCTACAGTGACGGTGTTTTCGGCCATGTCCTTGCCACAGACGTAGACAGGCTCCCCCAGGGCCAGTCCCAGTCCTTTGCGCTGGCCAAAGGTGTAGTGGACGGCACCGCGGTGCTTGCCAATGACATTGCCCTTCAGGTCGAGGAAGTCGCCGCCTGCATATTTCTTGCCCTGATACTTTTCCATAAAGCCTACATAGTCCCCATCGGGCACAAAGCAGATGTCCTGGCTCTCCCGCTTATGGGCATTGACAAGTCCCAATTTTTCTGCCAGTTGCCTGGTTTCCTCCTTGCTCTCCATCTCGCCCAAGGGGAATTTCACATGGGCCAGCTCCTTCTGAGTCAGGGTATAGAGCACATAGGTCTGATCCTTGCTGAGGTCCTTGGCCTTGCGCAGCAGGAAGCGGCCAGCCCTTTCCTCGATGCGGGCATAATGGCCCGTAGCCACATAATCCATGCCTTTCTCTTGGGCAAAGTCCATAAGGCGGCGGAATTTCAGGCACCTGTTGCAATCAATGCAGGGGTTGGGGGTGCCGCCTTCTTCGTAGGTGCGGATGAATTTGTCGATGACTTCCCGCTTGAAGTCAGAAGTGAAGTCCTTCACTTCGAAGGGCATGCCCAGCCTTTCTGCTACGCTGGCGGCATCATCAATATCGTCCTGAGTGCAGCAGGTCTTGAAGATGGAGAGGCCTATATCTTCATTGTGGTAGAGCCGCATATTGGCTCCCAGGCAGGTGAAGCCTGCTTCTTTCATGAGATAAGCCGTGACCGAGCTGTCCACTCCGCCGCTCATGGCGATAAGGGCTGTCTTGTTTTTATGTTCCATGGTGTTTCCTCGCTTTCTTATAGGAAAAGTATAGCATAATGGTAGGTGAGTGGGAAGAAGTCCTGCCAATATTTACAAAAGTTTACAAGGTCATAAGAAAAACGGCTAAATTTTTACATTAGGCTTTTAATCTATATACAACTGTGCTATAATAAAAAAAATTTCACATACTAAAGGAATAAAGACGGAAAGAAAAGGTGAGCTTCTATGATCAACAGCAAGCTGAAGGACGACCTGACTGATCAGCTGTGCGACGCGGTTCTCTCCTTGCAGGGCCAGGACGAATGCTACCAGTTCTTTGAGGACATCTGTACCATCAGCGAGCTGAAGGCCATGTCCCAGCGACTGGAGGTGGCCCGCATGCTGCGGGAGGGACATACATATGAGGATATTGTGGAGCGCACAGGGGCCAGCACCGCCACCATCAGCCGGGTGAAGCGCTGCCTGAACTATGGGGCGGACGGCTACAATATTGTGCTGGAAAGGCTGAAGCCTGCGAAGTGACAGGTCAGCTGGGATAGAGGGGGATTAAATTTGGAACAGAAGAAAATACTGGAAATACCATACGGCACCAGAGATTTCCTGCCTACTGAGGCAGCGGAGAAGAGGGTCATCGAGACCAAGCTGGCCAGGCTCTTTGCAGGCTGGGGCTATGATGAGGTGGTGACACCCACCATCGAGTACCTGGAAACTCTGGACAAGGGCAGCAGCCACAATCTGGAACCGCATCTCTACAAGCTCATCAGCAAGGACAACCGCATGATGGCCCTGCGCCATGAGATGACCACGCCTATCGCCAGGCTGATGGGCAGCCGCTTGCAGGAAAGAAAGCTTCCCCTGCGTTGCTCCTATATCTCCAGTGTCTTCCGCTATGAGCAGACCCAGACTGGCAGGCAGTGCGAGTTCTATCAGGCTGGCGTGGAACTGATGGGCAGCGGCAGCGCTGCGGCTGATGCGGAGGTCATTGCCCTGGCGGTGCGTAGCCTGCTGTCTGCCGGGCTCACGGATTTCAAGCTCTGTTTGGGGCAGGTGGAATTCCTCAGCGGGGTCATGGAGCAGTACCAGCTGGCAGAAAGTGACTGCGAGGCTCTGAAGGAGGCCATGGAAAAGCACAATCTGGTCCTGCTGGAACAGCTGGTTGATGGCCTGAACGTCAATGATAGTGCCAAGAAAGCCTTGAAGTCCCTGCCGCTCTTGAACGGAGGTCAGGAAATGCTGGCTAAGGCACGGGAAATGGCCTTGAATGCCAGAAGCCGCCGCGCCCTGGATAACCTTACGGAAATCTACCATCTGCTGGAAACCTATCAGGTGGCTGACTATGTGCAGTTTGACCTGGGGATTATCCGGGATTTCAGCTACTACACGGGCATGGTCTTCGAGGCTTATGCCCCTGAGCTGGGCTTCCCCGTCTGCGGTGGGGGGCGCTACGACAACCTGCTGGCAGATTTCGGCAATCCCTGTCCTGCCACGGGCTTTGCCCTGGGTATTGAACGGGTCTTGCTGGCGCTGGAACGGCGTGGGGACGGCCTGCCGGAGACACCCAAGGATGTCTATGTGGGCTATGGTCAGGGCAGCCTTGAACAAGCTGTAGCCAAGGCCTTGGAGCTGCGCCAGGCTGGCAAGGTGGTGGAACTGGCCGCTGCGCCCGGCACTGAGTCAGAGGCAGAGGCCATGCAGAAGGCCGGAGGCTACAAGGATTTGCTGTTTCTGTCCTAATCAATATAACTCGGAAGAAGATGTCTCCCACCTCTATAGGTGGCGAGTTCCTAATTTACTAACAGGCGGTGAGCATATATCTCTCGCCTCGTTGAAACGCCAAGAGGAAGTTTTGCCTGCGGCAAAACTGGAACAACGGCGTTATAAGCAAAAGGTCTGATGGATATGGGGGAAGAGAAATGCCTGGGCCGGGTGGGGCAGTTCATGCGGGCCATCAGAGCAAGGATTTCCTCAGAGGATCTGGCCTTTATGGAAGCGCATCTGCCAAAGGAGGCCAGGCCCTTATTTCTGGCCATGCACCCTGCCGACCAGCGCCATGTGCTGAATGTGGCACATACTGCTTTGGCGATAGCAGAGGAGACAGGGGCAGAGGTGGACAGGGAACTGCTGCTGCGCTGCTGCCTCCTGCACGATGTTGGCCGTGTCAAGGGCACCATGGATGTTTGGGGCAAAGTCTGGGCGGTGCTGGCGGAAAAATTCTTGCCAGCTGCGCTTTGGCAGAAGCTGGAATGTACGGAAGCGGCTCACTTCTGGCAGAAGCCGGGGCTGGCCCTTCATGTCTACCGCTGCCATCCGGAAATAGGGGCGGGAAAGCTCAGAGGGCTAGGCTTTGATCAGGAGGCGGAGATTATCCGCTTCCATCACAGCCCCCCCGATGGAGCAGAGGCGGAGGAATTGAAGCTTCTCAGGCGTGCAGACGCTTTGAACTGATAAGGAACTGTTCATAAATGGGAACGAGGAGGAATTACATGCTGGCGAGCAATAAGGAATATTTGACCATTGCCCTGCCCAAGGGAAAGCTGTTTTCCCTGTCGGCAGAGCTTTTAGAGAAGGTGGGCTATACGGCTGAGGGCCTTTCGGATAAATCCAGGAAGCTGGTCATCACCAATGAGGAGAAGAAGATCCGCTTCATCATCACCAAGACTGCTGATGTGCCTACTTATGTGGAATACGGGGCGGCAGATCTGGGGGTCATAGGCAAGGATGTGCTGGTGGAGTCTGGCAAGGATGTCTATGAACTGCTGGATTTGGGCTTTGGCAAGTGCCATGTGATGATGGCGGTGCCGCGCAAGGAAAAGAGGGAGCGTCTTACGGACTACGCCCAGACCAGGGTGGCTACCAAGTTCCCCCATATTGCTGAGCAGTTCTTCACCCGCCACGGCATGCAGATGGAGTATATCAAGCTCAACGGCTCTATTGAGCTGGGGCCTATTGTGGGGCTGTCCGAAAGCATTGTGGATATCGTGGAAACCGGGACAACCCTGAAGGAAAACGACCTGGAGGAAATCGCCTATATCATGGATGCTACCGCCAGGCTGATAGCCAACCGGGTGAGCTTCAAGCTGAAATTCGAGCGCATCCACACGCTGGTGGAGGAACTTAAAAAGATCATGGCAGCAGGGGAGGCGGGCAAATGAAGATAGTCAAGGCAAAGGAAATAGGTGAGGCTGCTGTAGAGGCCCTGCTGAAGAAGAAAGCCTTCGATGAGGTGGAGCTGAGCCCCAAAATCCGGGAGGGCAACAAGCAGCTCTTTGGGGAAGACCTCTCTGCCGCTGAGCTGGTGCGCCGCATTGTGAGCGATGTGCGCCGTGAGGGGGATGAAGCGGTTATCCGCTATACCAAGCTGATTGACAGGGTGGAACTCACGCCGGAAGATTTTCTGGTGACGGAAGCGGAGTTTGAGGCGGCAGAAAAGGCAGCAGACCCGCAGGTGGTGGAGTCGCTGAAGAAGGCTGCTGCCAATGTGCGCCGCTACCATGAGGAGCAGAAGCCCAACTCCTGGATGACCTACAGAGAGCAGGGTTCTATCCTGGGGCAGTCCCTGATACCTTTGGACAGGGTGGGCATCTATGTGCCCGGCGGTACTGCCGCCTACCCCTCCTCAGTGCTGATGAACGCCGTACCTGCTTCGGTGGCAGGTGTAGGGGAAATCATCATGATGGTGCCGCCCAAGAACGGGCAAATAAATCCCTATGTGCTGATAGCGGCGAAACTGGCAGGGGTCAGCAAGATTTACAAGATTGGCGGCGCCCAGGCCATTGCGGCCATGGCTTTCGGTACGGCAACTATACCAAGAGTTGACAAGATCACCGGCCCTGGCAATATCTTTGTGACCCTGGCCAAGAAGGAAGTCTATGGTCATGTGGATATAGATATGCTGGCCGGCCCCAGTGAAATCCTCATTGTGGCAGATAAGAGCGCTGATCCCGTGTATACGGCGGCAGATATGCTGAGCCAGGCGGAGCATGACCCCCTGGCCTCCAGCATTGTCATTACCGATGATGAAACCCTGGCGGAGAAGGTGGCAGCTGAGGCAGAGAAGCAGCTGCAGCAGCTTCCCCGGCAGGAGATTGCCCGGGCCTCTATAGAGCGCAATGGCCTTATCGTCATTGCCGAAGATATGCTGCAGGCTGTTCGCTTTGCCAATGTCTCCGCTCCTGAGCACATGGAGCTTTTGACGGAGCAGCCCTTCCAGCTGCTGCCCTATGTGCGCCACGCGGGGGCGGTGTTCCTGGGGGCCTATTCACCGGAGCCCTTGGGGGACTACTTTGCCGGGCCGAATCATGTGCTGCCCACGGGGGGCACAGCCCGCTATTATTCTGTGCTGAATGTGGAAACCTTTATGAAGCGCATGAGCCTTATTTCCTACACCCAGCCTGCCCTGCAGGCAGTCAGTGAAGACATCATACGGCTGGCTGAGACGGAAGGGCTTGATGCCCATGCCAATGCCATCAGGCTGCGCCGGGAGGGGAAGCAATGAGCGAGAATAACAAATTGCGCAGGGCTGAAGCAAGCCGCGATACGGCGGAAACTTCCGTCAAGGTGGCGCTGAATCTTGATGGCAGCGGCGAAGGCTGCATAGATACTGGCATCGGCTTCTTTGACCATATGCTGAATCTTTTTAAGTGCCATGGGCTTTTCGATTTGGAGGTGCGCTGCGATGGGGATTTGGAAGTGGACGGCCATCACAGTGTGGAGGATATTGGCATCACCATGGGCCTTGCCCTGAAGGAAGCACTGGGGGACAAGCGGGGGATAAGGCGCTATGGCACCTTCTACCTGCCCATGGACGAAGCTCTGGCCTTTGTTTCCCTGGATATCAGCGGCAGGCCTTTCCTGGTCTACGACGGGGGAGAGATGGCACCCACGATTGGTGACTATGATACGGAGCTTACGGAGGAATTCCTGCGGGCTTTGGCGGTGAATGCGGGGCTGACCCTGCATGTGAAGGTGCTCTACGGTACCAATTCCCATCATAAGGTAGAGGCCATCTTCAAGGCTCTGGGCCATGCCCTGCGTGAGGCGGTGTCCATAGATTCTCGTGTGCAGGGAGTGCCTTCGACGAAAGGGAGCTTGTAATGATAGCAATAGTAGACTATGGTGTGGGCAACCTCTTCAGCGTCCACAAAGCCCTGCTGGCTGCAGGCGCAGAGGCGGAAATCACCAGTGATGAAGCGGTGATCCGCCAGGCGGAGAAAATTGTGCTGCCCGGGGTGGGGGCCTTTGGGGACTGCATGAAGGAACTGAACCGGTCTGGCCTCATTCCTGTCATCAAGGAAAGAATCAGCGCCGGTGTACCCCTGCTGGGCATCTGCGTGGGACTGCAGATACTCTTTGAGGATAGCGAGGAAAGCCCCGGAGTGCCGGGGCTGGGTATCATCAAAGGCCATGTGAGGAAGATTGAGGCCCCTGGGCTCAAGGTGCCTCATATGGGCTGGAATGCCCTGGCCGAGGAAAAGAACACAGATTTGTATGATGAATTGCCCGCTGGCAGCTATGTTTACTTCGTCCACAGCTATCATGCTGTGCCGGAAAACACTGAGGTTGTGACAGCAATTACCAATTACGGCAGCAAGCTTACGGCTTCGGTAAAGCAGGGCAAGGTGGAAGCCACCCAGTTCCACCCGGAGAAATCCGGCAGGACTGGTCTGCAGATATTGCGGAATTTCGTAAGTTGCAAGGCATGAAAGGGGACAGGGCATGAAACTTTTTCCGGCGATAGATATTCGGGGCGGCAAATGTGTGCGGCTTCTGAAGGGAGATTTTGACCAGGAGACGGTGTTTTCTGACAGTCCTGCAGATATGGCGGCCCAGTGGGAGAGCCAGGGGGCAGAATTCCTGCACCTGGTGGATCTGGACGGTGCCAGGGCGGGGAAACCTCAGAATCTGGAAACAGTGAAGGCCATTTTGGCCAAGGTGAAGATTCCCGTAGAGCTGGGGGGCGGTATACGCACCCTTGAGGATATCAAAGAAGTTCTTGGTCTGGGTGTGCGCCGGGTCATACTTGGCTCTGTAGCTGTCCATGACCCTGCTCTGGTCAAGGCCGCCTGCGAGCAGTACGGTGACAGGGTGGTGGTGGGCATCGATGCCAAGGAGGGCATGGTAGCCGTAGAGGGCTGGGGACAGACCAGCAACCTTGAGGCTCCCGTGCTGGGCAAAATGATGGCGGAAGCAGGTGTCAAAACCATCATTTACACGGATATCAGCCGTGACGGTACTTTAGGTGGTGTGAATGTGGCAGCCACCGTGGAGATGGCAGAAAAGAGCGGCCTTGAGGTGGTAGCCTCCGGCGGCATCAAAGACCTGGAAGATATCAAGGCCTTGAAGGAACATGAGAAGTCAGGGGTGGCAGGTGCTATTTTAGGCAAGTCACTCTATATGCATACCCTTGACCTGAAGGAAGCCCTAGCTGTGGCAGGAGCGTAACTCAATAAGGAGAAAGCGGGCATAAAAATACTGCTGACCGTTAGTGGCTGGTCAGCAGCATTTTTAGTGCCCGTTTCTTTTCCTCTGACAATTTTGTAAATTCCAAGATATGCAGACGGCAGGCTTTTCTGATACAGCAAAGGCGGTGCCCCTGAACGATGTTGGCACCGCTTTTGTTATGTGCTTTTATTCCACGTCCAGATCAGCGGTCACCTGGTAGTAATCACAGGCGTGGGAGGTGTAGTTCTTGACCTTGGCTTTGGCAATCATGCTCATCTTGAGGAAGGAGCAGAAGACGAAGGCGTGTTCATCGAGAATAATCTGCTGCATTTCCAGGGCCAGCTGGGCGCGCTTTTCTGGATTGAACTCCCGGCTGAGCTGGGCTTCTAGTTCATCCAGCTTGGCATTGTTGTATTTGCCCTGATTCTTGGTGGCATTTGAGGTGGCAAAGACGGTGAACCAGTATTCCGGGTCCCCCGTGGGAGCCTGGACATTGGCCATGGCGTAGATATCCCAGGCTTTGGGGTCTTTTACCACCTGGTTGTTGTCAGCGGTATTGTTGATATCTACCTCCATGCCGATATCCTTGAGGGTGGCTTGGGCAGATTCTGCCAGCAGGGGCAGTTCCTGACGGCTGGGGTAGGTGAGCCATTTTACGACGAGCTTCTTGCCGTTCTTTTCGCGGATGCCGTCACCATCGCTGTCAACCCAGCCTGCGGCCTCCAGCACTTTCTTGGCACCATCGAGGTCAAATTTCTCAGCCTTGACCTTATCGCCGCCAAAGGCCGGCCCGGCAGGGAAGACACCGTTGGCAGGGAAGCCATTGCCATCCAAAAGCTTATTGACAAAGTTTTCCTTGTCGATGCCCATGGAAATGGCTTGACGCACAGCAGGATCGGCGCAGACGGAGTCCGGATCGAAATTCATCTTGCCGAAGAAGCAGCGTGAGGTGGAAATCTGGGAGATAGTGTACTTGTCATTGCGGAACAGGGGATAGCTTTCGTAAGCCATGCCGTAGGCAGCCTGCACTTCCCCGGACTGGAGAGCATTGGAAAGGGTATGGCCATCGGTGATGGTGCGGATGGTGATTTTATCCAGCTTTGGTGTGCCGCCCCAGTAGTTCTCGTTCTTCTTGAGAGTCAGGTGGTCATCGGTTTTCATGTCCGTGGCAATGTAGGGACCGGTGCCTGCCACCAGGCCGTTTTCAAAGCCTGCGTCTACGTCAATGATGCAGCCGTAGGGGTCGCCCAGATAATTCAGCAGGGCGGGCTTGGGCTCGGTGGTCTTGATGATAAGTTCCATTCCATTTGCTTCCATGGAGGCAATCTTCAGATCCTGTGCTGCCCGCTTGTTGCTGGCAACCAGATGCTCGAAGCACTGCTTGACAGCTGCGGCATCAAGTTTGCGGCCGGAAGAAAAGGTCACATTATCCCGCAGGGTGAATTTCCAGGTGAGTTCGTCCGGATTTTCCCACTTGACAGCTAGCCAGGGCTGAATTTCCATGTTATCCGTATACTTGATAAGCGTTTCGCCAACACCGTAGCGAATGCAGGCCCAGCCAGCATAGGCGTTGTGGGGATTGACATCAGGCTCCTCATTGGAGCTGTTGAAGGTGGTGTCGCCGATGGTGAGCACCTTCTGTCCTTCTGTGCTAGTGGCCTTGTCGTTGCCGCAGCCTGCCATGACGCCAAGGCTCAGGCAGACCCCCAGAGCAAGGGCTGCAAGTTTTTGCCATTTTTTCAAAATAATCCCTTTCTTCCTTCCTGATAACAAGTGCATAAGATTATATCACAAGACGCTGTCGATAAGCTTCTTGGTATATTCTTCCTTAGGGGACTGTATGACTTCGTCTGGAACTCCCTCCTCCACAATCCTGCCTTTGTGCATGACATTCACTCTGTCGCAAAAATCCTGCACGAGGGCTATATCATGGCAGATAAAGAGATACGCCATATTGCGCTCTTCTTGAATGTGCTGCAAAAGTTCCAGAATCTCCGCCTGCACCGTCACATCAAGGGCAGAGGTGGCTTCGTCCAGGATAAGGAGCCTGGGTTCTATGGCCAGGGCTCTGGCGATGGCGGCTCTTTGGCATTGCCCACCGCTGACTTCATGTGGATAGCGGTGAGCAAATTCCCTGCTAAGTTCGCAGAGGGAGAGAAGTTTCTGGCATTCTGCAAGGGCGGCTCTTTTTTTCAGACCGTGGTTCAGCAGGCTTTCCATAATGCCGTCCCCAAGGGTCAGGCGAGGGTCAAAGCTATCAATAGGGCTTTGGAACACCATCTGCATTTTTTTGTAAGCTTCCTTGAGTTTCGTCCCTTTTGCATGGGTAATGTCTTCACCATCCAGATAAATCCTTCCGCTGCTAGTCTCAAGCAGTCGGGTGATAAGTTTGGCTACCGTGGTCTTGCCGCTACCGCTTTCGCCTATAAGGGCAAGTTTCTCACCTGCTTCCAGTGTGAAGCTGACATCGTCTGCTGCCAAAAAATCTCCGTTGCCTTTACCGTGAAAAACTTTGCTCAGGTGTTCTACGCGCAGTATTTTAGACAAAACCTCACCTCCTCAATCTGGGCATGGCTGCCAGAAGTTTTTTGGTGTAAGGGGAGGAGGGGGACTTCATGATGGAAGAAGCCATGCCCTGCTCTACAGCTTCTCCCCGGTGCATGACCAGTATATTGTCCGCCATGGCCTGCACCACCCCCATATTATGAGTCACCAGGATAATGGCGGTGCCAAAGATTTCTCTGGCCAGCAGCATCTCCTCAATGACTTGTTTCTGTACCGTCACATCCAGGGCGGAGGTGGGTTCATCGGCCAGCAGAAGTTTTGGACGCAGGAGCATGGCTGCTGCTACAGCTACACGTTGCTGCATGCCGCCGGACAGCTCAAAGGGATAGCTGTCTATAATCCTCTTGGGACTGTCAAAGCCAAACTTGGCAAGAAGCTCGCAGGCAAGCTGCTCATTTTCCTGTTTGTCAAGAGAGCCGTGAGCTCCCATCATTTCTTGTATCTGGTCGCCAACCCGGCGGATGGGGCAGAAGCTGCCTCCTGCATGCTGGAAAATCATGCCGATTTCGGAGCCGGAAATTCTCCGCATTTCCTCCTTAGAAAGGTCGGGCAGATCCTGCCCCTTGTAATAGATATCTCCCCTGGTCACCAGTCCATCCCTGCCCAGCAGGTTGAGGGCGGCCCGCAGGAGGCTTGACTTGCCGCTACCGCTTTCGCCTACGATGCCCATAATTTCACCCTCATTTAGGGAAAAGTTTATATTGTGAACGATGCGTTGGCCCTTGTAGCTGATATCTACTTGTTCGTAGCGAATAAGTTCTGCCATATCTACCTCCTGTTCTTAGGGTCAAGATAATCCCTCACCGTGTCCCCAAGGAGATTGAAAATCATCACGGAAATGAAGATGGCAAAACCGGGGGCAAGGGTCACCCAGGGCTGGGTGGGGAGAAGATTTCTGGTATCGCTCATCATGCTGCCCCACTCCGGGATGGGCGGCTTGGCGCCAAGCCCCAAGAAAGACAGTCCCGCCAGTTCCATCATCATGGTCCCTATATCCAGCATGGCGGTGACGAGAATCGGCCCCGTGATGTTGGGCAGGATATGCTTCCTGATGAGTTTTATGGGGCCGCTGCCTGCCATTTTTGCCGCCTGAATAAAAGGAGCGGATTCTATAGCCAGGGTCTGGCTGCGGGCCAGACGGGCATATTTGGGCCAGCTGATGGCGGCCAAGGCAAAAATGGCATTATGCACACCGCCCCCCAGCACAGCCGCTACAGCCAGGGCAAAGACCAGTCCGGGAAAGGCCAGAAACATATCCGCTGTGCGCATGAGCACTGTGTCAAAAGTTTTGCCTACTCTGGCGCAGATAATGCCCACCAGGCTGCCAAAAGTGGCGATGAAGCCTACCAGCAGCAAAGTAGAAAAGATACTGGTCTTGCTGCCGGCGATAATCCGGGAAAGCATATCCCGTCCATAGCGGTCTGTTCCCAATAAATGCTCAGAAGAAGGAGGGGCCTTAGCCAGCGACAAATCCTGCAGGTAGGGATCATAGGGGGTGAGCTGGTCGCTGAAAAAGGAGCAAATGATGAGCAGCAGGGCCAGTACACCGAAGAGATACAGCTTTTGGTTCAGACGGTTGGGTTGTATTTTTTGCAACCTTATGGTGGGTTCTTTTTTTATGTTCATTTGGAACTCACCCCCAGGCGGATGCGTGGATCCAGGTGATGATAGAGCAGATCAGCCACGAGATTCACCCCCACATAGATAAGGGCCATCCACATGACATAGGCCTGTATGACAGGATAATCTCGCATATTGATGGCATCCACCGCCATCTTGCCTACGCCGTCCCACATGAAGATGCTCTCGATGATGGCTGTGCCGCCCAGCAGGCTGCCGATGGAGAGGGCCAGCAGGGTCATGATGGTGAGCATGGAAGCCTTCATGACATTCTTCCAGAGAATAACCCTTTCGCTGATGCCTCTGGCTCTGGCTCCCTGCACATAATCCTTGTTCAGCTCCTCAAGCACGGCAGAGCGCACCTGGCGCAGATACTTGGCAGACATGGCAATGGAGAGGGTCAGGGTAGGCATGAGGGAGCTTTCAAAGTCCACGCCTCCGGAAATAACGGGCAATATTCCCAGCTGTATGCCTAAAAATTCCATCAGCAGCATGGCTACAAAGAAATTTGGCATGGCATTGCACATAAAGCTCAGGAAGCGCAAAAAAAGATCTGTGGGCTTGTCATGGCGCACGGCGGCCAGTATGCCGCAGGGCAGGGAAATAACTGCAGTCAGCAGGACGGACAAGGCTGTCAGCATAAGAGTGGCAGGAAGTTTTCTCAGGAAAGAGGAGAGTACTTCCTCTCCCGTCACATAGCTTATGCCCATATTGCCGTGGAGCATATTCCAAAGCCAATTCAGATACTGCTGGAAGAAAGGCAGGTCCAAGCCTAGCTCGGCTTTGCGTTCATTTATAAGCTCCTGCGCTACCTCCACGCCCCGGTTGGTATACATCTCTGTCACTGCATCGCTGCCCGCCAGATACATGAGCAGGAAGGACAGGAAGGTGATGCCAAAGAGGATGGGAATCAGTTGCAGGAACCGCTTCAAGGCATAGTCCACGCCTAGTCAGCCTCCTTTATGTGAGAATAAATTTAATAAAAACAGCATACCTAATATCAGGGCATAATTTAAGCCCCCTGGGGGGTTGAAATCCCTCGGGGGCTATTTGTCTCATTTACGGGCTGAGTTTTTCAATCATCATGGTGTCCCGTCAGTGGCTGGAATACCTCCGGCTGCTGGCGGGCTTCTTCTTCCAGTTTCCGTAACTTGGCACTGTGCCTCTCTGCCTGGTCGATGAACTGGGCTTGGGAGTTGAAGGGCTGCTGGCCACGGCGGTCCTGTCGCACGAAGGTATCGTCCCTGAGCACCCTGCCCTTGATATTGTCTGCCCACATATCGTCGAAGATTTTGTAGAGACGTTCCCTGAGGTCGTCCTGCTGGATGGGGAAGAGGAGTTCCACCCGGCGGTTCAGGTTGCGGGTCATCATGTCTGCTGAGGAAAGGTAGATGTCTTCCATGCCCTCATTGTAGAAGTAATAGATGCGGCTGTGCTCCAGGAATCTGCCCACGATTGAATGCACTTCGATATTGTCGCTGACCCCAGGTATGTCAGTGCGCAGGCAGCAGATGCCGCGAACAATAAGCTGGATTTTCACGCCTGCTGCCGAAGCTTCGTAGAGATGGGCAATGATATCCTGATCGGACAGGGAGTTCATCTTCATGCGTATCTTGGCCGGACGGCCATTCTGGGCGGCTTCTATCTCCCTTTCTATCTTCTTGTAGATAAAGGCGCGGATGCCGCCCGGGGAGATATGGAGCTTGTGGAAATAGGGGGGACGGGAATAGCCCGAGAGCATATTGAAGATATTGGTGGCATCCACCCCCATGGCCCTGTCGCAGGTCAGGAGGCCGATGTCCGTGTAGAAGTGGGCGGTGACGTCATTGTAATTGCCTGTGCCCAGATGCAGGTAGCGGCGGATGCCGTCATCGTCCCGGCGGATGACCAGGGCAACCTTGGAGTGGGTCTTTAAGCCCACCAGTCCATAGATAACGTGGCAGCCTGTCTTTTCCAGCTGCTTGGCCCAGCGCACATTGTTCTGCTCGTCGAAGCGGGCCTTGACTTCCACCAGCACCGTCACCTGCTTGCCGTGCTGGGCGGCTTTGCCCAGGTACTGGATGATGGGGGAACTGGCGGAGACTCGGTAGAGGGTCATCTTGATGGCCAGCACTTTTTCGTCATTGGCGGCCTGATGGATGAAGTTGATGACGGAGGAAAAGGAATCGTAGGGATGGTGGAGCAGGAAGTCCTGCTGGCGGATGGCATCAAACATATTGCCGTGGACGGAAAGCTCTGCGCTTTCCTTGACCTTTGGCATCTGCAGCTGCAGCCGGTGGAAGCTGGAAAATGGCTTGTACCGCAGTTCCTCGTGGCCCTCGATGGCTCCCGGCAGTTTCTTCAGGAAAGTGAGGTCAATGGGGCCATTGATGCGGTAGACCATGGATTCCGGCACCTGCAAGGTCTTGATGAGGTGGTCGGCCAGTTCCTCGTCCATGGCGCTCTCAACTTCCAGCCGCATGACTGAGCCGTGTTCCCGCTCCCGCAATTGGGTCTGCACGGCTCTTAGGAGGTCGGAGGTGTCCTGCTCGGCCACGTCCAGGTCCATATCCCGGATAACACGATAGGCGCTGGCATTGTCCACCTGATAGCCGTGGAAAAGGCTGGTGAAGAATTCGCGGATGATATCTTCCAGCAGGATGAAATCGTTGGGCGCATCCGGCAGCCGCAGGAAGCGGGGGAAGAGGTCAGGCACCCTGAGAGTGGCAAAGGCAGAGGCGCCGCTTTCTTCGTCCGTCAGGTGCAGGGCGATGTTCAGGGAGTTGTTCTGCAGGAAGGGGAAGGGGCGGGAGGAATCGTCTGCCATGGGAGTCAGCACAGGGTAAAGCTCGTCATTGTAATAGCGGCGCAAAAATTCATACTGATGCTCGGACAGGTCACTGATCTTGAGGATATGGATATTTTCCTTGGCCAGCTGGGGCAGAAGGGAGCGGTTGTAGGTGGAGTAGCGTTTCTCCACCGCCTGATGCTCACGGATGTTTATTTCCTTGATTTGGTCGATGGGGGTGAGGCCAGCTAGGTCAAGTGAATCTATATTCACCGCATCTAATTTGATGAGAGAGGCTACCCTCACCATGAAGAATTCGTCCACATTGCTCTGGGAAATGCCCAAAAAGTTCAGCCGCTCCAGCAGGGGATTTTCCGTATCTCTGGCTTCTTCCAGCACCCGGTCATTGAAGTCCAGCCAGCTGAGCTCGCGATTGGTATAGTAGGCGGTATTCTTGAAATCTATCTTGCTTTTGACTTTAGTCATGCGTCAGTCCTCCTCTGCTTCAAGCTGGGCTTGATGCCGTAAAGCTCATTGAAGAGCCTGGATTTGCGGTTGAAGGCCCATTTCTCCAGAGAAAGGTCCTGAGGTGAATAGGCGGTGATGGTCAATTTGTCGTTTTTCAGGGAGACGGTCAGCTTCTCGATTTTTTGCTGATGTGAGTCGTCCAGCGCATCTGCCAGACGCAGGATGGCCACCAGCTTGGCAACGGTCATCTGCAGTTCCGGGGCCAGGCTGTGGAAGTGGAGTTGGCCAGCTTCCGGGGAGGCTGTGCTGTGGTAGCGGGCAATTTCCGAGACTACGGTATTTTCCTGATCCGACAGGCCGATGAGAGGATTGGCCTCCATGATATAAGCGCTGTGATGGTAATGGTTGTGCTGGCTGATGGCATTGCCGATGTCGCAGATGGTGGCGGCGATGCTCAGCAGCAGCCGCTCACGGCTGCCCAGTCGGTGCAGCTTCCTGAGCTGGTCGAAGATATGCAGGGCAAATTTCCGTACCAGCTTGCGGTGGGCCTCTTCTCTGATGTAGAGCTGGGCGATATTTTCCGCCGAGGTCTGGGTGATGAGGCCGTAGTCCTTGTGGGTGAAGCCAAAGTCAGCCCCCGTCTGGATGGCCAGCCCGTCCATGATGTTGAGCCGGGTGAGGTAGAGCTGCTGAGCCCCGGTGTAGCTAAGGAGCCTTCTGGCAATCAAGAAGCCAGGCAGGATGCGTCCCGAAAGGCTTTCCTCTACCTGATAGTGCTCGCAGAGGTATTGGCTGGAAGCCTCGCCTGCCTGCTTGAGCTCCTGGCTGAAAATGGCGTAGGGTAGCTCTGTCAGCCGCTGGTTCAGGGGCAGGTAAAGGCTGTTGAGGGCGGCAAAGTCCTGCAAGATCAGGCAAGTATTGGGCTCACCTCCCTCCAGCTCGGACTTCAGGTAGTCAAGTTTGCTGGAGATATAGTCGTCCAGCACCTCATTGGGATCGTTGGCAGAGTTCCTGAGAGCCTGGGCGAGCTGGTCGAGTTCCAGATAGCCCAGGCTGATGTTCCAGGCCTGGACGAATTCTTCCTGGCTGAACTTGAAGAGGGTCACCGCCGCAGAGCCCATGTATAGGAGATACACAGTGCGCCCTGCAAAGCTGTTGAAGGCCTTGGTATGCCCCATGAGGGAGAGGGCGCGGAAATAGTTGATCTGGCTGGTGTTGAGCCAGTTCACCTTGATGCCGGAGCGCAGCAGTATCTGTTCAGACAAGTACCTGGCACTCACATCGTTGATAAGCTGCTGGCTGGCCCAGAACTTGTAGGATTTCACCCCGTAGTCTGCCATGAGCTGCAGGAAGCCCGTGAGGGAAAAGACAATCTTTGCCATCTCATTTTGATAGATTCCCGACTTGTCCGCAGTCTGCACAAAATTGGCCGAGGTCACCCGCTCGATGAGTTCGTGTGTCTTGAGGTTCACGATCATGAGCTCCAGTCTGGTGGTGGACATATATATTATGCCAAAGAGCTTTTTGCCTGCCATGAATCTCCCGCCTTTCTAATGTTGATAGGGTTATTATACCATATTGTGCAAATAATTCCTCTTTTTACAGAAAATATGATGAGAGGTAAGATCTTGCTCAAAAAGCCGATTACTCTTAGGCAGTGATAAAGTTCAAGCTGGAAGCAGAAACGTTCTTTTCATAGGTGGATTCAAGTGATAAAATAACACTTGGTGATTTTTTAGGAATTGGAGGTTCCAAGATGGATAAAAAAAGTGAAATTCTTGAAAGCGTGCTCGATGAGTTCAAAAATCTGGCGGCTATTCCCCGCCAGTCCGGCCATGAGCAGGCAGTCAGCGACTTTCTGAAAAAATATCTCACGGAGGCGGGCTTCTCTGTCCAGCAGGACGAGGTGTACAATATCATTGCTGATGCTCCCACTTCTCCAGGCTATGAAAAGGCACCTCTGACCATTATCCAGGGCCATATGGACATGGTCTGTGTGGCTGAGGAAGGCTACAGCTATGACCCCCATAAAGATCCCATCAAGCTGGTGCGCGATGACAAGTATCTTTCCGCTGAGGGCACCAGCCTGGGAGCTGATGACGGCATCGGGGTGGCAGAGGGCATTTATGTGCTGAAGAATGCCAAGGATCACGGTCCCCTGCGCCTTATCGTGACCGTGGACGAGGAGCGGGGCATGACCGGTGCTGTCAATCTGGAGGACAAGTATCTGGCGGATGCCAGCTTCCTCATCAACTGCGATTCGGAGAATTGGGATGAGCTCACCGTGGGCTGTGCTGGCAGCGTGAATCTGGATTTCTCCCGCAAGCTCAAACGGACGGCTCCCCAAGGGAAAGCAGCTTGGAAGATTTCTGTCAATGGCCTGTTGGGCGGCCACTCCGGCGAGCGCATCGGCGATGGTAGGGGCAATGCCATCCGCACTTTGGCGCTGGCCCTTCAGGCTCTACAGGAAAAGGGCCTGGTGGAAGTGGCGGACTTCAGGGGCGGCAAGGCTCGCAACGCCATTCCCGACAGTGCTGCTGCGGTGATTGTCACGGATTTGGCAGAAGAGGAGATAAATGAAATCCTCTTTGTCGAGCTGGGGCGTTTCAACAAGATTTATGGTTCCGTTGACCCAAAGGCGAAGTTCCAGGCGGTCAAGGCCGAACTGCCTGCCGAGGTGCTGACGGCAGGGGATGCCAAGCGTCTGCTGAGCTTGCTCACCATCTTGCATACGGGTGTCTTTGCCATGTCCACGGTGATTCCTGGCCTGGTGGAAACCTCTGCCAACCTGGGCGTGGTGGAAATGAAAGCTGATGAAGTGGCTGTGCAGTATTTCCCTCGTTCTGCTGTAGACCAGAAGATTGATGAGTTCCGCCATTTTGCCCAGCAGATAGCAGAGCTCACGGGCTTCACTGCCCATATTGGCACCCAGTCTCCTGGCTGGAAGGAGAACAAGGACAGCCGTCTGGCCAAGATCATGGCTGAGACTTTCAAGGCTCAGAATGGCCAGCCCATGAAAGTGGAAACCATCCATGCCGGCCTTGAGTGCGGCTGGCACTTCCGCAAGAATCCGCAGTTGGACATGGTCTCCATCGGTGTCACCACCACGGACATTCACAGCCCCAAGGAAAGGCTGGAGCTCGCTACCGTGGAACCCCAGGTGAAGCTGATCCTGGAAACCCTGAAGAAAATTGCGGCACTGAAATAAGTGGCAAAATTGCATAGAAAAAAGGTACTGTCAGCGCGGCAGTACCCTTTTTTATTGCAAGATTACTTTTGGGAAGTTTTTTTATAAACGCCAATGGTCAGGGCATTGATAAGGGGCAGAGCCTCTCCTGCCTTGCGCATGATGGCCGCAGAAGTGACGGAAAGCAGCAGGACGATGCAGTAGAAGCCCAGGGCAATGCCCGCCGTCATAAGGTGGCCGCTTTTCTGAATGGCCAGGGCCAGATAGCCGATGAAGAAAGGATGCACCAGATAGGCAAAGTAGGAATGCTTGCCAAGGAGGTGCAGGAGATTCCTCAGCCATTCGGGGTAATTGTTGTAGGTGAAGATAGTGAAGAAGAACAGGGAAGCACAGATGGTGTAGGCAATACCTACAGGGCACAGCTGATGGGCGGTATTGATGGCCTCAAGCTGGGTGTAGCCTTTGGGGCCGATGAGGTAGTAATAGTAGCCCAAGAGAGACACCATGCTCAGGAAGAAGCCGCAGGTCACCAGCATTCGCCTTTTTTTCATAAAGGACTGGAACTCGCTTATGTGTACTGCCAGCCAGCCGCCCAGCACGAAGATGAAGATGTAGTGCATGACCCAGTAGTTCAGCCGGTACATGAAAAAGGGCTTCAGCAGGGAATCGTCCGGCAGGCTGTAGACAAAGAGGTTCAGAGGCTCGGAGAAACTGGACCAGTAGTCAAACATCACCTGCAGTCCCAGCAGGAAAATCAGCCAGAGCATGTCCAGCTTCTTAACCAGCTTGACCCAGAGGGGCATCAAGAGGTAGAACCAGAGCAGCAGCACCAGGAAGTAAAGCTGGTATTTTGCCACACCGAAGAAGAGAATGCCGCAGAAGTACAGGGGGCTGGGCAGGCCGGAGCCGTAAAGCCAGTTGTCGTGCAGCAGGTAGAAGACAGACCAGACCAGATAGGGGATGAGCACAGTTTTCCACCGTTTCTTGAGGAACTGGCTGTAACTCCAGTTTTCCATGTCTAGGTTGTAGAACAGCCCGAAGGCGGAGATAAAGAAAAAGATTGGCACGCTGAAGCGGGTGAAAATCTCAAAGAGGGCAGTCAGGTGGATGTTGGACACAGGATTGCCTATGTACTGAGAGCCCACATGGATGCCGATGACTCCCATCATGGAAATGCCCCGGATATACTCGATGGCCGGCAGCCGCGGCTTCTTTTTGGCAGCGGCAGGGTTATTTTCTTGCATGAAATAAAGTCTCCCATCTATATGTGATACTTGTTAATTCTACCATAAATTGCCTGCAGAAGGAATAAATGGTGACAAATAGCTTCACGGGAAGGAATTTGTGGTGTAGAATAGGATGTAACAAGTATACATGTGAGCCTACCAAGGAGGGGGCGGCGGGCAGGTATATAATCATGAAACTAACTATAGTTGCAAGGAAGAACTTTACAGTACTGTATTTAGAATGGAGCTGCATAATCATGATGGCACTTAACTTCCAGGCCTCCAAGCACAAGAAGATGCTCATGGAGCGCACCAAGACCTGCACCGTCCGCCTGGGGGACGTCAGCAACCTCTACCCGGAGGGAGCTGTGGTCTGGATTACTGTGGGCAAGAAGGGGGAGCCAAAGCACAAGCTTTACCCGGCTTACCTTGACAAGGTGAGGGTCAAGACCATGGGCACCCTGACTTCCAACGACCTGGGGCACCAGAATCCGGAGATCAACTCCAGGGAAGAGTTGATAGCTGACTTCGAGCGCATCTACAAGCGCCGCATACTGCCTGAAGATACGGTGACGGTTATCTATTTCACCGAGGTACATGAGGATATGTGAGTGCCCCTTGAGTTATACGGTTTCGCTAAGTCAGCTTTTGCAGGGAGCACAGTTTCAGGGAGGTTGACAGTAAAGCCGGTGCAGGGTATAATATCTCTAGCGTGATGTTTTATCTGGTGTGCCTTTATCTAGTGGGGATGTAATGGTCTCGACGGGGATAGATGGTATGTCGATAGCGAGCCGAGACGCCTGATCTCGTTAAAATTGGCAACTAGCTTAAATATAAAAGCTAACGAAGATTACGCACTGGCTGCTTAAAGCCACCTCTCTCTGACTGACTCCCACTAGGACAGAAGAGAGGCCAAATGTGGGATACCTGGCAGGTTTCGTCCGAGGGCTTGCAGGGGAATCCTTTATCGGAATCGGGATGAGGTTCTTTGTTTGTGGAGAGCTGATTCCTTAAAAACGACCACAAACTGCGCTCGGAGAAGTCGGTGTAGCAATATTTTCGGACAGGAGTTCGATTCTCCTCATCTCCACCATGAATACTCCTATTTTGTTGTAAGCATCAATGGTTTGATTGTACAACGAAATGTAATATAAACCATAGGATTGGCAAGCGTTTGTCGTATCCTATGGTTTTTTTTATAAAAGGAACTAATCGTACAGATCTTCTTTTTCTATTGTTTTCTTCAACTCATCAGATGTGTACTCATTTAAGTTGACGGGCAGGAACATGTCAATGTCAATATGGTCTCCATAAACGATTACGGAGCGCACAAAGGTGTTTATCATGGATCTGAATCCATCATCGTCATTCACATTGTTCCAGGCGCTTATGAGGAATTTTATCCGTTCTACTGATATTTCTTCCTGGCATTGAGCATTCAGTTCTTGCAGTCTTTCTCTGGCAGAAGTTATATTTTCAGAATTCTTTTTGATTCTCGCTATGAGCAATTCGGATATGTCGGTGGTTTCCAACAGGTGCATCAATTTGTCATTGGCTTGCTCAAGGGAGGTTATCTTGGCTTGCAATGATGCACTCTCTGCCTTGACATCAGTAGATGTTTCTTTCAGCTGCTTGTTGATTGATTCCGTAAGAGTTATGGCATTTTTCGGGTTGAGTATGTTTTGTCGTATGATATCTATAACCTGCTTCTCAAGATATATGCCATTTATAGACTTTGCCTTGCAATGGACACAGCGATAATAGCAACGCCTGACAGTTTCTCCGTTCTTCAATACATTTGTGTAAGTGCTTCCTTGCATTTTATTCCCACATTCTCCGCATTTTATGAGTCCTGCAAGCAGATAATTAGCTTTAGCACGGTAACTGCCTCTCTTTCTCTTTTTCTCTGACCTTCTTTCACAGGCTTTTTGCCAGGTCTCTATGCTGATAATAGGGGGGAGGCCGTTTTCAATGACATACATATCCTTATCCTCAAGGTGGCTGTTCCTTGGCATGTTTGGTGTGCTCTTGGTTTTGCCATAGACGTAGAATCCTGCGTATTTTCGGTTGCCGATTATATCGTATAGGGATGTTTTTCTCAGTTCCGTACCTGCTTTCGTTCTATATCCCCGGCGATTGCACTCCTGGCTGATTTCAGTATAACTTTTTCCGTTCACATACATATCAAATATAAGGCGTACTGTACGGGCTTCTGCTTCGTTTATGACATATTTTTTATCAGGACCTACATCATATCCTAAAGGCGGGATACCGCCGTTATGAATGCACTTCAATGCATTTTCCTTTAATCCTTTCTTCACTTCTTTTGACAGATTGCGGGAAAAGTATGCAGCCATGCCTACAAGCTGGTTCTCCATCAGCTGTCCTTCCGGTGTCTGCGCATCGAAAGCCTGTCCTGCATATTCTATGGCAACTCCGGCACGATTCAATTGCATCTTGTGGAAATAATAGTCATATTCGTTTCTTGCATTTCTGTTTACCTTGTGGAAGACTACTACCTGGAAACCGCCTTTTTTGGCATCTTTTATCATCTGCTGGTAGTCGGGACGGCGGTCATTGGTGGCGGTAAAAGCTTCATCTATGTATTCATGGACAATGTTATAGCCACGCTCTTCACAGTGCTTGCGGCATATCCTGAGCTGGGCATCTATTGATTCTTCACGCTGATTATCGGATGAGTAACGTGCATAGATCACGGCATTTATCATGGAGTGTCATCCTTTCCAAAAGTGGTTCTAATAGAACCATTTTCTTGATTTCGCTATGTTTTGCATTTATAATTCAACGTAATAAGGGAATTGGGCTATTGGAAGGGGTGGCAATGACACTGCAAGCTGCTGGCAAGTTAGGCATAGGGAGGGATGTTCATTGAATGCGAAGGTGTTTGAGGCATGGAAGACAGGGCATCTTACGGGGCAGGTAGAAACTCAAGATAAGATAGTACGGAAGTTGATAGGAAAGGGCATGTCAGCCAGGGAGGTGGCCGACATGCTGGACATAAGAAATGAAGATGTCCGCCGGGTGATGGTGGAGGATATGCTGAAGGAAGGCATGGCAGTTCAGCGGATCGCTGATGATTTGGAGCTTCCTGTGGATGAGGTTATGACTATCCAGAATCACTGGCGGTTCGGCAGGGAGATCCAGGCTGAGTGGGAGAAAATTTGCCACCTATACACTGATTGAAAATTTTGCTACAATTAAGTAAGAGGTGTTTCTTTGATAAATAAGGAGGGAAAGATCATGACTTGGTTGCAGTTCACACCAAAACCGTTCAAGAATGTCAACCATATATTTCCTACTCAGCAAATGGATGTATACAATTTAATACAAGCATCAATCCCTGATAAAAACATTAAAAGAATTATCGTTTTTGGCAGCAGTGTAACTAAAGCATGTAATCCATGGAGTGATATTGATGTTTATTTTGAGAAGAAAAAAGAAGGGGATTTCCCTGTTGTAGGGAGTGATTCTGCTGTATATGACAAATGGGATAATTTTTCTGTCTCAAAAGACTTGCTAAAAGAAATCAAAAAGAAGGGGGTCGTAGTATATGAGCGATGATACATTGCTTGACACCAGTTTACAACTTTAAGCCGCATTATTCCAATGCTTGACCATATCACGCAATACGCTAAGAATATCGGCTGAATTTATGGTATTTGATGCCTCATCAGCTAACCTGCTCAAAAATAGCTCATCCTGAATTTGTTTGCT